>OMXQ01000106.1 GCA_900315065.1 uncultured Erysipelotrichaceae bacterium | reverse complement strand
CATACGCTTACCTCATTTACATATGTGAGTATAGCTGAAGGTCAGAGAAGGGCTGTACGTTCCAAGGTACAACGCCAACACTTAGCTAGAAAAGAGCGTCTTTTATTTATTTTTTTCGCGTTTTGTAATGTATAATACTTGCGTTCATAGGGAGGAAAAAAATGAACTTTAAAAAGATTAGCGCAACACTTCTCGCAGCTGCTATGCTTGCAGGCTGCAGCGCAGGTTCCACAGCTGACAAGGCTGCTTCTGCTGAAGTAAACAAAAACATTGACACACTGAAGATGCAGTTCGTTCCGTCCAGAAACGTTGACGATCTGACTTCTGCTGTTTCTCCTCTGGGCGATATGCTCAAGGATGCCATGAAGGATGAAGGCTACACAATCGGCAATGTTGAAATCTCCGTATCTGCTGACTACAACGCTGCTGGTGAAGCTCTGGCTTCCGGTGCTGCTCAGGTTGCATGGCTGCCAGGCGGAACATATGCTCAGTATTCTGATGAATGCGATGTTGTTCTGACTGCAACAAGAAATGCTCTGTCCAACGACTCCGAAAATCCGGCTGACTGGAACGGCGACGCAAATGCTACAAAGCGTGTTACTGATCAGGATGTTACATACTACAAGGGTCTGATTTATGCTGGTCCGTCCGAAAAGGGCAAGAAGCTGGCTGCTAAGGTAAACGCCGGCGAAAAGCTGACATGGGATGAACTGAATGACTGCACATGGGCAGTTCAGCAGTCCGTTACTTCTTCTTCCGGTTATATCTATCCTGAAATGTGGCTGATGGATAACTATGACGGCAAGACATACAAGGATCTCGCTCACGTAACACAGATCAACGGCTACCAGGGTGCTTTCGAGCAGGCAGCTGCTGAAGGCGTTGATATCATCGTCTGCTACGCTGATGGTCGTCAGGACTATGAAAAGCAGTGGACAAGCGACTGGGGTCGTACAGATTCCATCTGGAATGAATGCAACGTTATCGGTGTAACTCAGAACATCTACAACGATACAGTTTCCATCACAAAGGCTGACAAGGACATCTACAACGATGAATTCAAGAAGGCTTTCCAGAACGCTATGATCAAGGTTGCCGGCACAGACGAAGGCAAGAAGATCATCTCCATCTACAGTCATAACGGCTACAAGCCTGCTACAGACGCTGATTACGACGGCGCTCGTCAGGCTCTGGCTCTGATCTCCAAGTAATTGAATTTTCTCTGAAGACAAAGGCGGTCCCGCAAAGGATCGTCTTTTCTTATGGTTTTTTAAAAAGCTGAAAATACACATCCTGTCATGCATTTTCCGGTTATATTTCCTGATACATTTCATGACAGTGCAGAATTGTCTTTTTATACCTGAAATATTCTGATGAAAAAGCGCATACAGTCTTCTATCGTCTTTTTTTTGTGCTGGTTTTTTATTATAATTTCCGGTGTATTACATATGGAGAGTGGAAAATGATTGAATTCAAGGATGTTTCAAAAACGTATCCTAATGGTACGAAAGGTCTGCAGCACGTTAACCTGACAATTGATCAGGGCGAATTTGTTGCAATTATCGGTCTGTCCGGTGCAGGCAAATCTACACTGATTCGTACAATCAACAGAATGATTGATATCACTGACGGTCAGCTGATCGTTGATGGTACAGATGTCATGACTCTGAAGGGAAATGCCCTCAGAAAGTTCCGTCGTCACATCGGCATGATCTTCCAGTCCTTCAACCTGGTATCCCGTTCCAGTGTCATCAACAACGTGCTGACTTCCAATGTACCGGATATGCCTTGGTACAAGGTTCTTTTCGGTTCTTATTCCAAAGACCAGAAGATGAAGGCTCTGGAAGCTCTGGACAAAGTAAATATTCTTGACAAGGCATATAACAGATGCGATGAACTTTCCGGCGGCCAGATGCAGCGTGTTGCCCTTGCACGTACATTGAACCAGAATCCTTCGATTATTCTTGCGGATGAACCGGTTGCTTCTCTGGACCCGATCATGGCAGATGTTGTCATGTCTGACTTTTCAAGAATCAATAAGGAAATGAACATCACAATTCTTCTGAACATCCACCACGTAGACCTGGCTCTGAAATATGCAACCAGAGTAATCGGCATCCGTGCCGGCAAGGTTGTATATGACGGCCCGACTGATAAAGTAACCCAGGAAGTACTGGATGCTGTATATAACGGCAAGCCGGTTCCTACCACAGATAACGATCCGGATAAGAAAGTCGAGAAGTAATTATGGCTGCTGAAAAGAAACAGAAAACGCCGCTTTTCGACCGCATCTTCAAGCCTGAGCACATTACGCTTGCCAACGGCCATTCCATAGATCGTCCGAAGAGCAGAATGCCGCTGATTCTGCTGGTTCTGCTGATTGTCGTCATTGCTTCTGCAGAAATGACAGGATTCAGCTTCCATACCTTATTTGCACGAATCAATCAGCTGGGTGCCATTCTCGGCAAGATCTTCCGTCCTAACTTCAGCTATGCACCGGAAGTCATACAGCCTCTGATTGAAACTATCCAGATGTCCGTTGTCGGTACTGTTGCCGGCTGTCTGATCGGTCTGCCGTTAGCGATTCTGGCTTCTGCCAATATCAATAAGAATCGTCCGACATTACTGATCATCCGTTTCATTCTCGCTTTGCTGAGATCCATTCCGACTCTGATCTATGCAACGATGTTTGCGCTGATCTTCTCACTTGGTGCCTTTGCAGGTACTGTCGCAATTATCGTCTTTACAGTTGGTATTGTTGCCAAGATGCTGTATGAATCCATCGAAACCATTGATATGGGACCGTATGAAGCAATGACTTCCTTCGGTGCTACAACCCTGCAGGCATTCTGGGCTGCATGCATGCCGCAGATCCTGCCAACCTATATTGATGATTGCATGTATTGTCTTGAATTAAACGTTCGTGCATCTGCAATCCTCGGTTATGTCGGTGCCGGCGGTCTTGGAATTCTGATCAACAACCGTACACAGCTGCGTGCTTACAACGACCTGGGCATGGTTCTTCTGTTATTGTTCCTGGTTGTATGGGCAATTGATCTTCTGAACGACTTTGTTCGTTCCAAGGTTTCTTAAGGAGGAATGAACATGCCGGAAATCAAAGAAAACGTACTGGAAAAGCTCCAGTCTGAACCAAAGAATCTCTGGAAGAGACTTCTGATCACTGCCATTATCATCAGTGTTGTTGTATGGGGCAGCCAGTCTGTCCACTACACAGGCATCGCTGCCAAGGGTTCTACCATTGCCGGATCTATTATCACCGGTCTTCTGCATCCGAACTGGTCCCTGTATACATTTACGGAAACAGGTGTTCCTTATCTGGTATTGCAGACAATTGCGATTGCCATTCTTGGTACCATTATCGGTGCCATCCTTGCAATTCCATTCTCTTTCCTGTCTTCTACCAACATCGTTCCGAAGGGTGTTGCCGTTGTCTTCCGTGCAATTATCCTTCTGATCCGTACCATCCCGTCGCTTGTATGGGCTCTGATCTGGATCAGAGTTACAGGACCAGGTGCTTTCTGCGGTGTTGTCACCCAGTCTATCTGTTCCATCGGTATGATCTCCAAGATGTACATCACAGCTATCGAAGACCTGGATACAGGTATTCTGGATGCTCTGGATGCCATGGGATGCAATACCTTTGAAAAGATCCGCTGCGGCATTCTGCCTCAGCTGTCTGCCGGATTTATTTCCACTGCCATCTATCGTTTCGATATCAACCTGAAGGATGCTACGACACTTGGCATTGTCGGGGCCGGCGGTATCGGTTTCCCGATTATCAACTACATCAACTCTGCCAACTGGCAGAATGCAGGTTCCTTCCTGTGGGCTCTGATCTTCTTAGTCATTGTCATTGAATGGTGCTCTACCAAGATCCGTGCCAGACTTGCTCACGGCAAGAGATAATCAGAAAATAAACAAAGATCTGAAATCAGATGATCGGTCCTGTACTGATCATCTTTTCTTATGTAAAAGTTGTGGATCAGCCTAAGGCTACATCCAGAATCATCATTAAGACAAAACCGGAAGTAAAAGCAAGGGCTGCTTTATTGGAATGTTCACCCTGTGACATTTCCGGAACCAGTTCTTCTATGACAACATACATCATTGCCCCGGCCGCAAAACTCAATAAATAAGGCAATAACGGAATCACGTGCTCTGCAAATACAATTGTCAATAAACCGCCGATTGGCTCAACAATCCCTGACAAGACCCCTGCCCCAAAAGCTTTTTTCTTTGAGGAACCCTGTACACGCAAAGGCATGGAAACAATGGCACCTTCCGGAAAATTCTGAATGGCAATACCAACTGCCAGAGACAAAGCCGCCCCGAATGTAATCGAACTGTTTCCGCTCATCCAGCCGGCATATACAACGCCGACTGCCATGCCTTCCGGAATATTATGCAGAACCACTGCCAATACCATCATAATGGTCTTGGATAAATTACTATGAGGACCCTCCGGCTTGTCACTGAACGCATGCAGATGAGGAATCACTTCATCCAGAATCAGCAGAAACAAGGTACCTGCACTATAACCCACTGCTGCCGGCAGGAATGCCAGCTTTCCCAATGAAGAACTTTGATCCATAGCCGGAATCAGAAGACTCCAGACAGAGGCTGCTGTCATCACCCCGGCCGCAAAACCAATCAGCAATTTCTCAATAACCGGATTGATCTGTTTCTTCAGAAAGAAAACCATCGAAGACCTGGCAAGTGTTCCAATAAAAGGAATCAATAATCCCATGATCACTTCAATACTCATATAATTCCTCCTTTATCCATATTACATTCTTCATGTCGAGTTGATTCCAAAAAGGCTCCTGCTCTTCGCAGAAGCCTCTCTGTTTCTCATATATTGATATTTCTTATTTATCTGGAAGCCTGTCTGATCATCCAGCGATTCTTTGTGTAAGAAGAAGCCATATCATCCATAGCTGCCGTGACAACTCTGTTTTCATCCGGTACTTCTTCAACCAGTTTCAGCAGAGAAGCGTAGCCTTCTTCCAAAGCCTTCAGAGTATCCTTTGCACTGATGAATCCTGATTCTGCTTCTGCAATCGGAGAAGCCTTCAGGAAATCAGACATTCTGGACAAAGGCTGACCATCGATCATCAGGATCAGTTCTGCTGTCTTGTCGAAGTCATCTCTCATAGCGTCATATAATTCTTCCAGCTGTCCGTGGAGAGTGAAGAATTCTCCGCCTTTGATATACCAGTGGTAGTTCTGAAGATTCGTTGTGAAGACTTCCTGTGCAGCGAGTAATGTATTGAGTGTATTGATTGTGTTTTTCATATTTGTTCTCCTTTATATTTTTTTCTGTTTGTTTTATTTCTTGTGTTTCTTTTTGCACTTATATAATAGTCTCTGTTATCATATGTATATATCTAAATAGTCTTTGTTTTTCGCTCTTTTCTAGCTAAGTGTTGGCGTTGTACATTGGAACGTACAGCCCTTCTCTGACCTTCAGCTATACTCTCATATGTAAGCGAGGTAAGCGTATG
>OMXQ01000075.1 GCA_900315065.1 uncultured Erysipelotrichaceae bacterium | reverse complement strand
GAAGCCAATCTGGCAATAAAAACTGTCAGTTTCAGGCTGTATCTGCCTGGGACATTTTCCCTTTCTAACACTTGAGACATTATCATGGAATAAACACATTACATAAATAAAATGTAACTTTTCCATTGACAATGAAAACAACCTGCACTATCATTTTTGAAAATCAATGATCGGAACAAGTAGTTCTCTGCTTCTGCAAAGCGAGGCCGGGTCTGGTGCAAGCCGGCTGCATGAAAAGAGAAACGAAAAGAATCCGGGAGATGATCTTCAGAATTCAATAGTATGAAGATCCGCAGGTGAGACGTTACCCCGGTTGAGAGGCTGTGTATTCACAGCAAACAGAGTGGTAACGCGGATAAATTTCGTCTCTGAGAAAGATTTTTTTCTCAGAGTTTTTTTGTTTTAAGGAAGGTGAGGCATATCCGGACAGCGACATTACAAAAACGAGAAGTATCACCTTCAGCTGAAAGCTGAAAAATGAAAAAGAATCAGAAAAAAGCAATCAAAAATCGGGAGGAATTGAAAATGAAAACAACAAAAAAGATTTTATCAGCCGCTTTAGCAGGATTGTGCACCATCGCATTTACCGCATGTTCTTCCAAGACAAGTACAGCTTCCGCCGGCAGTGCTGCCAAGACAGAAGAAAAGAAAACCATTCTGATTGGTATCTCACCGGACTATCCGCCGTATGATGATGTTACGACAGACGGTCAGCTGACCGGTTTCGACTATGACATGGGCGAATGGCTGTTCAAGTGGATGAACGAAAACGGCTATAACTATGATCATGAATGGAAACAGCAGTCCTTCGATACAATCATCTCTTCTCTGGGCGCAGATCAGATTGATCTTGGTATCTCCGGCTTTACATATGATAAGGACAGACAGGTAGAATTCTCTGAGCCGTATCTGGAAAGTGCTGAAGTTGCCATGGTAACCAAAGATTCACCGCTGACTTCTTCAGATGATCTGAAGGGCAAGACAATCGCAGCGCAGCTTGGCACCACAGGTGAAAGCTGTGCAAATGAAATCGAAGGTGCTGATGTCAAGACGGCTGAAGATATGGGCATTATCATCGAATCTCTGAAGGGCGGCGCTTATGATGCCGTTATCCTGGATAAGCCGGTTGCTGAAAATTATGCTTCTACTGGCGATTACAAGATTCTGGACGGCGAATTGCTGGATGAAAAGAACTATGTCATTGCCAAGGAAGGCAACACAGAACTGATGGAACCGGTAAACAAGGCAATCAAGGCCTTTGTCGCAAGCTCTGACTATAAGGATCTTTGCGATAAGTACGGTCTGTCTGCAGAATTGGCTGAATAAGTGACAGAAAGGAATCAACAGACATGGCAAAAATTCTGACTACCGCCAATCTGCTGTTCATGTTAAAGGGGGCGTTGTATTCGCTCCTTTTAGCTTTGGGAGGCATTGCCTTCGGGGCAGTAATCGGCGTCATTATGGCCATTTGTAAAATGAGCCGTCATAAAATTGCAAGAATTATCGGCAACGTTTATGTAGAAATCTTCCGCGGTACCCCGATGCTGCTGCAGATCCTGTTCTTCTATCTTGGCGTTCCGGTCATTTATCAGAGAATTACCGGCACCAGAATGAGTGCAGATCCGTATATTGTCGGCCTGATCGCACTTTCCTTCAACTCCGGCGCTTACCAGACAGAGCTGATCCGTTCCGGGATCAACGGCGTAGACAAGGGACAGTTTGAGGCATGCGAAACTTTAGGCATTTCCTACGGTACCATGATGAAGGAAATCATCCTGCCGCAGGCTTTCAAGAACATTGTCCCGCCGTTAGTATCCGAGTTCATTACCCTGATCAAGGATTCTTCCCTGATCTCCAACATCGGTGCGGTTGAACTTCTGTATGCATCCCAGATCCTGGGCAAGAAGTACTATAACTATCTCGATCCGATTATCCTGGCAGGCATCATGTATCTTTGCATGACAATCTTCACATCATACTTATCGAGAAAGGTTGAGAGGAGGTTAGCTGTCAGTGATTAAGGTAAAAGTAGAAGGTCTGAACAAGAACTTCGGTTCTCTGCATGCTTTGAAAGATATCAATCTGGAAGTCAGGGAAGGTGAAATCGTTTCTCTGATCGGTCCGTCCGGTTCCGGTAAATCTACATTGTGCAGATGCATCCATGGTCTGGAACACGCAGAATCCGGAAAGATCTATATTGATGAAGAATTATTTGATCCGAAGGATAAGGAAAAATACGCAGCCCAGAGAAAGAAGATGGGCTTTGTCTTCCAGCACTTCAATTTGTTCAAAAACAAGACGGTATTGGAAAACTGCATGCTTGCTCCGGTAAGCAGCGGTCTGCTTTCCAAGGAAGAAGCAGAAAAGAAAGCAATGATGTATCTTGGCAAGGTCGGTCTTGCGGATAAGAAAGACAGCTTCCCGAGCAAGTTATCAGGCGGCCAGCAGCAGCGTGCTGCCATCGCAAGAGCTCTTTGCATGGAGCCGGAAATGATGTTGTTTGATGAACCGACTTCTGCTCTTGATCCGGAAATGATCAAGGAAGTTCTGGATGTTATGAAGGACCTGGCTGCCCAGGGCATGACCATGATTGTCGTTACGCATGAAATGGGCTTTGCGCGTCATGTCGGCAATAAGGTTGTCTTCCTGGATCATGGTGAAATTATTGAAGAAGCACCAAGTGAGGAATTCTTCTCGCATCCGCAGTCTGAAAGAGCGCAGGACTTCCTGTCCAAGGTAATGTTTGACTGATTTATGAAGCTTGATGTTTTTGCGACTGAGCAATGGATGACGGATCATGAGCAGAATGCTGCTTATAATCTGACCGATACCTGTCTTTCTCCTTTGACGTTGCAGGCATTGACTGCCATGGATGACAAGGGAAGATTGAAAGATATTAAGCTGGATTATGGTGAGATTACCGGCAATTCTGAATTGAAGAAAGAAATTCTTTCTTTATATAAAACCGGAACATTGGAAAATCTTACCCTGACCAACGGCTGCAACGAAGCCAACAAGCTGGTCATGGAAACCTTGCTGAAAGAAGGAGATGAAGTCCTGACCTGGACGCCGGGCTATCAGTCCTATGTTTCTTATCCTGAATCCTTAGGATGTCATGTTACTGAGCTGAAGCTGTATGAAGAAGACGGCTGGCAGGGAAAGAAAGAAGAACTGCTCCGTGCTTTTGACCATAAGATCCGGCTTGTGATTATCAATCGTCCCCACAATCCGACTGGTTCTGTCTTTAATGAAGCATATATTTCTTTATTGATTGAACTTGCAAAGAAAGCCGGTGCCTGGATTTTATCGGATGAAGTTTATCGTCCTGCTTCTCTTTCTTCTTTATCAGATCTGTATGAAAAAGGAATTTCCACTTCTTCTTTATCCAAGCTTTATTCCCTGGCTGGTCTGCGGATGGGCTGGATCAAAGGAAGAGAAGATCTGATTCAGAAGATCAATGAAAGAAGAGATTATTCCCTGATTTCCACTGGTCCCCTGATTGATACTTTGTCACTTGTCGCATTGGAACACAAAGACCTCATTTACAAAAGGAATGAGGCAATTCTGGAAGGCAACAAGGCGGCAGTCAGAAAATGGCTGGAACATGAAACAAGATGTTCACTGGTCATGCCTGCATATGGTACGGTTTCTTTTCTGAAATACAGGATTCCGATGAAAAGTGCAGAATTGAGTAGAGACCTGCAGAAGAAGACTGGCGTCTTCTTTGTGCCGGGCTCCTGCTTCCACGAAGAATATCATCTGCGTTTAGGGCTTACGCCTGAAGCCGGCATCATGGAAAAAGGACTTTCATTATTTTCAGACTATCTTGATTCCCTTGAGCTCTCTCAATAAAGAGGGAGCTTTTTTGACCGGCACAAACAAGCTACAATATATATAAACACAGGAAAATTTACATAAATATGAGGAGGATATTATGCTGGATGATGAATTTGTAAAATCTATGCCGAAGCTTGGTTTCGGCTTAATGCGTTTACCGCGTGCAGATAAGGAAAAAGATATCATTGATACGGATCTGACCGCAAAAATGACCGATGTATTCCTGGCAAACGGATTCAGGTATTTTGATTCTGCCTATGTCTACAACGGCAGTGAAGAAGCTGCCAAAGCAGCTCTGACAAGCCGGCATGACCGCTCTGAGTATTACATTACTTCCAAACTGAACGTCAATGCCCAGGGCGTTCATGATGAAGCAAGTGCCAAAAAAGAATTTGAAACTTCGCTTGAAAGAGAAGGGGTCGATTATATCGATTTTTATCTGCTTCACGCCCTTGGCAAAAACAAGATCCAGAAGTTTGATGACTGGCACATCTGGGACTATGTAAAGCAGCTTAAGGAAGAAGGAAAGATCAGACACTACGGCTTCTCTTTCCATGATACGCCTGAGTTCCTGGATGAATTGCTGACAAAGCATCCGGATGTAGAATTTGTCCAGCTGCAGATCAACTACGCTGACTGGAATTCCCCAACCGTAGAATCCAGACGCTGCTATGAAGTTGCCAGAAAACACAATAAGCCGATTGTCGTCATGGAACCGATCAAAGGCGGTACATTGGCAAATCCGCCGGCACCGGTTGCGGAAGTATTGAAGAAGGCAAATCCTGATGCTTCTTATGCTTCCTGGGCATTGCGTTTTGTCGCATCCCTGCCTGGCATCATGGTTGTGCTTTCCGGCATGAGCGATCTTGCGCAGATGGAAGAAAATGTTTCCTTCATGAAAGACTTCAAGCCGTTAAGCGAAGAAGAAATGAAGGTTATTGAAGAAGCCCAGAAGAAACTGGCAGAAATCGAGCAGATTCCATGTACTGCCTGCCATTATTGCACGCCTGGCTGTCCGATGCATATCAATATCCCGTCTTTGTTCTCAGCCATGAACTGGGAATTGATTTACGGCAAAACGGAACGCGCAAAGAACAGCTACAAGCAGAATGTAGGTAATGGTCATGGCAAGGCAAGCGAATGCATCAAGTGCGGTCAGTGTGAAATGCAGTGTCCGCAGCATATTGAGATCCGCTCCTGGCTGAAAAAGATCGCAGATCAATTGGAGGATGAATGAGAACTCTTTATCTTGAAACCAACATGGGATGCGCCGGTGATATGTTGATGGGGGCTTTGAGCGAGCTTGTGGATCAGCAGGCATTTATCCGGAAAATGAATGAGATTGGTCTGGAAGGCGTTTCTTTTCAATGCACGCCGTCCGTGAAAAACGGCATCTCAGGCACCCATATGGAAGTTCTTGTAAATGGTAAAGAAGAGGAAGATCATGATCATGAGCATGACCATGAACATCATCATGAACACCATCACGGCATGCATATTTCTGAAATTGAGGCATTGATAGAATCTCTTGCTGTTTCTGACAAAGTAAAGAAACAGGCAGTAGAAATCTATCATCTGCTTGCAGAAGCAGAATCCAGAGTTCATCAGATGCCCGTTTCTGAAGTTCATTTCCATGAAGTGGGCATGAAAGATGCAGTCGCTGATATTGTCGGCAATTGCGTATTGATTGAAATGCTGCAGCCGGATCATATCTATGCTTCTGCCCCTGCTACGGGTAAAGGAACGGTCATGTGCGCCCATGGTTTATTGCCGGTGCCGGCTCCTGCCACGGCAGAATTATTAAAAGGCATTCCCAATTATGCAGGTAAGGAAGAAGGGGAACTGCTGACGCCGACCGGGGCTGCTCTGTTGAAGTATTTCATTGAAAAATTTGAAGACAGACCTGCCATGAATTATCAGAAGATCGGCTATGGAATGGGAAAGAAGGATTTCCAGCAGGCAAATTGCCTGCGGGCATATCTTTCTGATGAAAGTGAAGAAGATACGATTTCTGAGCTTGCCTGCAACATCGATGATGAAACTGCCGAGGAAATTGCATATGCATCTGAGCTTCTGATGAAAGAAGGAGCACTGGATGTTTCCACGATTGATCTTCATATGAAGAAAAACAGACCGGGATACCTTTTTGTATGCATGTGCAGAACAAAAGACAGAGAGAAATTCCTGAAACTGATGTTCCGTCATCTGACGACGCTTGGCATTCGTGAATATGTGCCGCAGAGATATGCGCTGCATCAGCAGAAAGAAAACTTTTCTACTTCTTTTGGTTCCGTCGGCATCAAGGTTTCTGAAGGCTATGGAACAAAGAAAACCAAGCTGGAATATGAAGACCTTGCCCGGATTGCAAAAGAACAGGATCTTTCGATTGCTGAAGTCAGAAAGCAGATCGAAGCAGAAATACAGGACGAGAATAATCAATGAAAAACATTGCTGCATTTTTTGATATAGACGGGACCATCTACCGGGAAGGCCTGATTACGGAAGTTTTCAAAAAGATGGTGACGCATGAAATTATCGACCGTTCTTCCTGGGACCACGATGTAAAAATTGCCTATAATGCCTGGGACAGAAGAGTCGGGGAATACGACACCTATCTTTCAAGGATGGTAGAAATCTTTAAGGAAGCAACGCTTGGCATTTCCAGTGAGCACATCGACTTTATCGCAAAGAAAGTCATTGAACAGAAGGGCGACAGAGTCTATCAGTTCACCCGCAGAGAAATTGAAGCTCATCAGGCGGCCGGCCATAAAGTCATTGCGATCTCCGGCTCCCCGGATGCTCTGGTAAAATATATGGCTGAAAAATATCACTTCACGGACTGGCGGGGAACGATTTATCATACGGATGACAAAGGCATCTATACAGGTGAAATTACGCCGATGTGGGACAGTGTCTCCAAGCAGAAAGCCATGCTGGAATTGCGTGACAAGTATGATCTGGATCTTTCCCAGTGCTGCAGTTATGGAGATACCAACGGCGATCTGACGATGTTCAGAAATACCGGGCATCCGACTGCCATCAATCCGACCCGGGAACTGCTGCACAATATCTGCAGTGAAGAGGATCTTAAGAAGAAGATCCGCATCATTGTCGAAAGAAAAGATGTCATCTATCAGCTGGATCCGGATCAATTGAAGCTGCTTTGAATAAAAAAATGCATATCAGAAACTGATATGCATGTATGTATGATGATCCATGGTGCAGACTGTAAAGCCTGCTTCATTCAGAAGACCATAAGTCTTCGGATGATTTTGTTTTGGAAGTGAGATCGATCCCGGATTGCAGAGATAGATCTCATTTTTCTTTTCTGCCGTCGGTACATGGGTATGACCGGAAAGGAAGACATCGCCCTTATTCAGCAATGGCAGTTTGTCAGGCGCATAGATGTGGCCGTGGCTCATGAAGATATTTCTTTTTTCCATTGGAATGAAGTTGTAATCTGCCATGCAGGGGAAAGAGAGCACCATCTGATCTACTTCCGCTTCGCAATTTCCTCTGACTGCAATGATATATGGTGCTAATGCATTCATGATCGGAATGACTTTTTTCGGCGCATAGGTTTGAGGCAGATCATTGCGTGGTCCATGGTACAGAACATCACCTAAACATAGGATTTTATCGCACTTATGAAATGCAAAAGCTTCCTGCAGAGCCTGGGCTCCTTCAAGAGCACCGTGTATATCAGAGATAACCAGATAATTCATATTTCTTTTTCTTCTTTCTTTGACTTTTTCAAGATACTATTTCCTTTTCTTTCCTGCAAGTTTCCTTTTCTTCAGCAGTTACCCATTTTTGCGGAAGTGTATACGGCAATTTATTTCATCCCTGCGTGAATGCAGTATAATATGTGTGCTTGGAAGGACAGTGATCCGGCGCGGACATTGATCCTGTATTCTGAGCAGATCTGAATTTCAATTTGTCTGAATTCGCTGTATCCATTGCGTGAACGGCAGGAGGAGAAAAAAATGACAAGAAACAAAGTAAAAATTCAGCGGCTCACATTGGCGGCTTTTTTTGTGGCCATTGAGCTCATCATGGGATTCACCCCGATCGGCTATATCCCTTTAGGCGTTCTTTCGATTACGACAATGCACATTCCGGTCATTCTGGCCGGCGTTCTGTTCGGCCCTTCTTTCGGAGCAGGCATGGGTTTTGTCTTCGGCCTGACTTCTTTCCTGGGGGCAACGCTTCATCCAGGTCTGACTTCGTTTGTCTTTACGCCTTTTGTATCCGTAGGAAATATGCACGGTAATTTCTTCAGCCTGCTGATCTGCTTCGGTCCGCGCATTCTGCTTGGCTGGATGAGCGGCGTGATGTATGCTGGATTATATAAGAGATGCAATCGTGTTCTGGCTGCCAGCGTTACGGCTGTCGTCAATACGATGATTCATACATTGCTGGTTCTGGGCGGAATTTATGTATTCTTTGCGGAACCGTATGCGCAGGCACTCGGCACAAATACTGCCGGTGTGGCAGCAGTGCTGCTGGGGGTCATCGCCTCCAACGGCATTGTTGAAGCTGTGTTTGCAGGCATTGCGATTCCGGCTCTGGTAAGGGCATTGCGTCCGGCTGCAGAGAGGATGGGTATTTTATATGTCAGAGGTGCAGAAGCAAGGTAAAACCGTTCTGGTTGGCGTGAGTGGCGGCATTGCCGTATTCAAAATCTGTTCGCTTGTTTCTTCTTTGAAGAAGCAGGGCTATGAAGTTCATGTTCTGATGAGTGAAGGGGCACAGGAATTTGTGACACCATTGACTTTTCAGACGCTGAGCGGACAGAAGGTTATCACCGATCTTTTCGATACGAACTATACACCGGAAGTACATCACATTTCCTTGGCGCGCAAGGCAGATGCTTTTGTCATTGCCCCGGCTACCGCAAATGTGATTGCCAGGATTGCAAATGGTCTGGCTGATGATTTTTTAACGACAACGTTCCTGGCTGCGGATTGTCCGAAATTGATCGTGCCGGCCATGAATACCCACATGCTCAATAATCCGATTACCCAGGACAATCTTGCAAAGTGCCGGAAATACGGCATGAAGGTCATGGAAAGCAGCAGCGGCTATCTTGCCTGCGGCGATGTCGGTAACGGCAGAATGCCGGAAGCATCTGAAATAGAAGATGCAGTAAAGGAAATTCTTCATACGGATAAATATCTGAGCGGAAAGCGGGTATTGATTACCGCCGGTCCGACGGAAGAAGCCATTGATCCCGTCAGGTATCTCACCAATCATTCCACCGGCAGGATGGGTTTTGCCTTAGCCAGAGCGGCCAGAAATGCAGGGGCAGAAGTGACGCTTGTGGCAGGACACAATTACCTGCCGAAGGTAAGAGGAGTTGAAACCATTGATGTTGTTTCCGCAAAGGATATGGCAGAGGCTGTGCTTTCCCGCAAAGATGAGAATGATGTCTTTATCTTAAGTGCAGCAGTTGCAGACTATACGCCTGCTCACTATGTAGATAATAAGATTCATAAGAGTGAAGGCAGTCTGACGATTGAAACACAACGCACCACGGATATCCTGGCTGCTCTTGGCCAGAGCAAAAAACCAGGCCAGGTATTGATCGGCTTCTCTATGGAAACGGATGATATGGTCAGACGGACCAGAGACAAGCTGGCAAAGAAGAACTGCGATTATATTGTCGGCAACAATCTGAAAGAAAAAGGTGCCGGCTTTGGGACAGATACCAACCGGGTTGTCATCATTTCCAAAGAGGAAGAAAAAGAACTGGGCTTATTGAGCAAGGATGAAACCGCAGAAGAAATTCTGCGCTGGTGTCTGAAGGAGAAAAACTGAGATGCATATTTTAATGACAATTGATGTCGGCAACACCAATATTTCTTTAGGTCTGATGGCTGAAGGAAAAGTACTTGGTTCTTTCCGTCTGACCACAAAAACACCGCGTACCAGTGATGAATTCGGTATCTGCATCCGTTCTCTGATGGATTCCTGCTCGGTTACAAGAGAGGATATTGATGATGTCATGATTTCTTCGGTTGTACCGAAGGTCATGTATGCCCTGACCAGTTCCATCCGCAAGTATATTCATAAGGATCCGATCATTGTCGGGCCAGGGATTAAAACCGGCATTTCCATCCGCACTGACAATCCGCGCGAAGTCGGTGCTGACAGAATTGTCGATGTCGCAGCTGCCCATTATCTTCATAAAAAGAGCTGCATTATCGTTGATTTCGGTACTGCGACAACTTTCGATTATGTTGATGAGGAAGGCATCTTTGAATATACCGTTATTGCTCCGGGCCTGGGCATCAGTGCCAATGCGCTGACCAGTCAGACGGCAAAGCTGCCGGAAGTGGAAATTATCAAGCCGAAGTCAATCTTAGGCAGAAATACGGTAGCAGGCATGCAGGCAGGTGTTGTCTACGGATATATCGGCTTAGTGGAAGGTATCCTGCGGCAGATGAAGAAAGAACTGCATGATGAAGACTGTTATGTCATCGCTACCGGCGGCCTTGGCAAAGTGATTGCAAGTGAAACACAGGAGATCGATGAATATGATCCGGATATTGCCTACAAGGGCATGCGGATTCTTTATGATCTTAACCGCAGCAGAAAGAAGTAAGAAAGGACAGTGCTGTTAATAACAGGCACTGTTTTTTTTCTATAATTACAGAAAATAGTGTTAAAACTTTTTGATTTTGTCACTATTAGTTAAGAAATTCATGTTTTCTGTTATGTAAGTGGCTGTCAATAAGAAAATTAAATTCCTTATTGACAGCCACTTACATAACAGAAAAGCTTTTATCATCTTGTGAAGATCATTGACAGGCTGCAGTGGATTTTCATCATTTGACAATCTGATGCATTCCTTTGAGTCATGGACTTCATCG
>OMXQ01000038.1 GCA_900315065.1 uncultured Erysipelotrichaceae bacterium | reverse complement strand
TACGCTTACCTCGCTTACATATGAGAGTATAGCTGAAGGTCAGAGAAGGGCTGTACGTTCCAAGGTACAACGCCAACACTTAGCTAGAAAAGAGCGAAATAAAAAGCCGCAGAGTTTTAAGTTTTGACGGACTTACTCTGCGACCCCGAAATAAAGCATGGTTATAATAACACATTGTTCTTTAGTTGAAAAAGAGAATGAACCTGGAAATTTTTAATTGCGGGCGGTGAAGTTCCTGTTTCTCCCTGCTGTAATGAAAACCTGCTTGTCCATGATTACAGACCAAGGATTTGGAAAGTGTATAACGGTGAACAGCGTCATATCCATGTCTGCCGGTATAAGTGTGCGTGCTGCGGCAGGATTCATACAGGACTTCCTGAACAGGTAGTTCCGTTTAAGCATTATGGAGCAGAAGTAATTGAGAGCGCTGTTGATGAGATTATTGAACCTGGTGCACCTGAAGCGGAAGACTATCCGTGTGAGAAGACATTCAGAAACTGGACTGACTGGATCAATAAGAATACTCCTCATATCGACAGTGCACTCAGATCAATCGGAAGCCCGATCAGCTTCCTTTTTTTCGGTGAATTGCATTCTTGACATGAAGTAA
Source organism: uncultured Erysipelotrichaceae bacterium (assembly GCA_900315065.1). Taxonomy (GTDB): domain Bacteria; phylum Bacillota_I; class Bacilli_A; order Erysipelotrichales; family Erysipelotrichaceae; genus Bulleidia. The sequence continues at coordinate 22,646 of OMXQ01000038.1, read as the reverse complement.
TACAGATAGTACACTTCATATAGATAGTACAGATAATACAGAGGAGGGAAAATATGTTTCTTCTGAACTTGCAAAGCAAAGTTCCAATCTATCTGCAGATTCAGGAACAGATTACAAAATTTATCCAGGCAGGTATTCTTCATCCCGGTGACAAGCTGCCTTCGGTAAGACAGCTGGCAGTTGACAACGGCATCAATCCCAATACAGTTGCCAAGGCTTATACCCAGCTGGAAAGCAGCGGGATTGTGTATAACGTTCCCAAAAAGGGCGTCTATGTCGCTGAGGCAAAGAAAGATGCCAGCCGCATGGAATTGCTGAAGAAGCAATTGGAAAGCCTGATGGAACAGGGATATACGGAAGAAGAAGTGCTTGCGGCAATTGCCGAAATCAGGCAGAGAAAGGACGGTTCAAATGCTGGAAATTAAGAATGTATTCAAATCCTTCGGACAAAAAATGGTTCTGGATCATCTCAATCTGGAAGTACAGGAGGGTTCCATCTTCGGTCTGGTCGGAGTCAACGGGGCTGGGAAAAGTACCTTGCTTCGATTGATTGCAGGCGTGTATGAACCGGATGCCGGTACGATTGTATTCAATGGGGAAGATACGTACAACAATGAAAACATCCGGGCAGACATTGCCTTTGTCTCGGATGAAACAAGATTCCCGCATGGGGCAACGATTGCCTCCATGAAGGTCCTGTACAAGACCATGTATCGTTTTGATGAAAACCGGTATCAGAAGTATCTGAAGTTGTTTGAACTGGATCCAAAGGCTTCCATTGTGACCTTGTCCAAAGGCATGAAGCGCAGAGTTTCTTTGTTATTTGCCTTATCCATCTGTCCGAAATTATTGCTGCTGGATGAAGCCTATGATGGTCTGGAACCATTGGCGCGTCTTCGTTTCAAGCAGGCTCTGGTTGAATTGATTGAAGATGAAAAAATCACGGTCATCATCTCCGGTCATAACCTGAAGGAACTGGAAGACATCTGTGATTCCTTCGGCATATTGGAAGAGGGGAAGATCATGACATACGGAGATCTTCTGACTTCAAGGCAATTGATCAACAAATATCAGCTTGCCTTCTCTCATCCGGTAAAGAGGGAAGACTTTGCTTCCTTTGAGGTGATGCACTTTGAAAGCGAAGGCAGTGTAGTCAAGCTTGTCATCAAAGGCGAAGAAGAAATGGTCAGTGAGAAATTGAAAGAAATGCATCCGCTGATCATGGATGAGCTGCCGGTGAATTTTGAAGAATTGTTTATTTATGAATTGGAAAGCAGAGGAGAAGGACATGAGTAAAAAGTATCTGAAGTATCTGTTTGAAAGCCATAAAGTTGCCTGGTTCTTTTTCGGAATCCTGTATTTTCTGCTTGTCATGATCTTCGACGGACAGAGCAGTACAGGCTTATTGGTTGTTTTTCCTGACTTCAGGCCTGAGTGTGCCTTTCATCTCGGCATTGCCGGAACATACATTCTGCCTTTCTTTCTCTTTGCATTCGTGCATGAGAAAAAAGCATGCGATCAGATGTTTGCATTGCCCCTCAGCAGAAAGAAACTGCTGGCCACAAGTCTGGTCTTTGCCTTCCTGGTATTAGCCTGCTATTTTACAGTAACTGTGTCCTTTATCTGGGTGCGGTGGAAAATGAATTTTATTTCATTGCTGGAAGTGCTTGGAATTTATTATGTGTGCATCGTGGTCATGCTTTGTGTCAATTCGTTCTTCTATCTGCTTGGCAATAATCTGCTGGACGGGGTAGTGATGACGATTTCCTATTCTCTATTCCCGCTGGTGCTTCTGCTGGCATTGAGTGCTGCGCTTAATCAGATCATTGCCGGAACCGGGGAAATTCAGGGGCTGAATTCGCTGATCAACTATCTATCTCCCTTTTCTCTTTGTGAAAGCCTGTTTAGCAACTTGTCCTCACATAGTGATTCCTTTGGAATTTCTCTCAGCTGGTTCCTGGTTCTTGCGGGAGAGTGGCTTTGTGCCTGCTTTGGTCTGAAAAAGGAATTCATTGAAAGAAAAACAGAAAGAGCAGAAAACATCTCAGACAACAAGCTTGCCTATCCGCTGGTTGTTCATGTGTATCTTGCCGTTGTGATGATCGGGGTCGCTTCTATGGTCATTCATAGCAGCATTTCAGAGTGCCTGCCGACTTTGATTGTCCTGTTTGTCGTGTATATCATTGCCATGTTTGTCTATAAGCGGAAGATCCAGATTACCGTGAAATTACTGGCCAGATTTGCAATTTGTGCCTTAGCCTGCTTCGGATTTATCTATGCCGGCTTTTATACAAAGGGTTTCCATCAGGCAGAAAAATTCTCTCTGCATCAGGGAAAATACATTGTATATTACTATGATGATTTTTCAAGAAACGATGAACCTCATTTCACATTGACGATCCCGGTGGATGAAAAGAAAAAATATCAGGAAGTTCTGGATCTGATGGAAAACTACCGGAAGGAAAACATCGATCTCTATTATCAGGATATCCATGATCAATGGGCCCTGAATAGCCAGGGCTGGCTGAACTGGAAAGTTATGGATTCAAATGATGAAATGAATCAGAATCAATATCAATACAACGGCAGAAGCATCAATACCGGCCGGCCTTTGACAAAAGAAGAACTTGCTGTGATCGGAAAATATACGAAGGTTGAAACAGTCATGAATTGAGCAGGGGTATTTTACCTGCATTCCTGTTATAATGAACCCATGAAAGTCCTCTTATATTTTGAAGGTCAGAATGTGATTTCCAAATCCGGGATCGGGCGTGCCTTTTCTCATCAGCAGAAGGCATTGACTTCGGCGGGAATTGAATACACCACGGATCCCTGGGATGATACATACGATATTCTGCATATCAATACGATTTACATGAACTCGGATGCCATTATCGCCCATGCCCGCAGCATCGGTGCCAAGGTCATCTATCATGCCCACAGTACGGAAGAAGATTTCCGGGACAGCTTTACTTTGTCAAATGTGGTAGCACCTGGTTTCAAGAAGTTATTAATGCATCTGTATGGACAGGCGGATGCTCTGATTACGCCGACGCCCTATTCAAAGAAACTGCTGGAAGGGTATGGTCTGAAAATGCCGATCTATCCGGTATCCAACGGCATTGATCTAGCAAGGTATCAGAAAGATCCGGCCAAGGTTGAAGCTTACCGCAGGTATTTTTCCCTGAAAGACGGAGATAAGGTAGTCATCGGGGTCGGGCTTCTTTTCCAGCGCAAAGGCTTATTGGATTTCGTTGAAGTCGCGCGGCAGCTGCCGGAGTATAAATTCATCTGGTTCGGTGATATATCAAAAATGATCATTCCGGCTAAGATTACGGAAGTTCTTGAGCACCATCCCGATAATGTGATCTTTCCGGGGTATGTCAAAGGACCGATTATAGAAGGTGCGTATTCGGATGCGGATTGTTTCTTCTTCCCCTCTTATGAAGAGACGGAAGGCATTGTTGTATTGGAAGCTCTTGCCTCAAGGCAGCGGATTGTCGTGCGTGACATCGGTGCCTTTGATCCATGGTTGAAGAACGGGGTCAATTGCTGCATGGGACATAACAATGAGGAGTTTGTTTCCCTGGTCAGAAAGTGCGTTGAGAAAGAAATACCTGATACAGGCGAAGAGGGTTATAAAACAGCTTCTGAAAGATCCATTGAAAATGTCGGTCAGCAGCTGAAACATGTTTATGAAGAAGTTCTGAAAGGTACGTCTCAGATTTGAGAACGCACCTTTTTACTTGTATAATAAAAATAGTATGTGGAACAAAATAAAAAAGCTTTTTCATTCAACGGCTTTCAATATATTTCTGATCTTTGCGCTTGCCTTTCTGGTTCTGTTTGTTTCAATGAAAGATGATTATGTCGATGTCATCAATACATTGAAAAAAGTAAAAATCGGCTGGCTGGCTTTCATGCTGGTTCTGATGATATTGGAAAGATACATGCTTGGCTGGGGACTTGCAGCAGAGGTGAGACTGACGCATCCGAAGTATACTAACAAGCAGGGTTTTGTGAATGCCTATACAGCCGGCTTGTTCAATAATATTACACCTGGTGCTTCCGGCGGTCAGATTGCCCAGGGGTATATCTTCCGCAAGCAGGGTATCCCGGTTTCCAATTCGGTCGGGGTTTTGTGGCTGGATTTCATTGTCTATCAGATGACCATGTGTGCTTTTGTCTTTTTCCTCTTATTGATCCGTTTCAATTATTTTTATCAGAATTATTCCCAGTTCTTCCTGATTGTTATTCTGGGTTTCTTAGTTGCCGTAGGCATAATCGGCTTCCTCTGGGCACTTGCCTTGTCGCCGCGGTTCTATACCTGGCTGACTACTAAAGGTATTAAGATCGGTGCCAAGCTTCACATTGTCAGAAATGAAAAGGAAACATTGCGTAATCTTGATACCCAGCTGGAACAGTTCGCTAAGGAAATTGTCGTTCTCAAGACCCATAAGAAGCTGATTGCTTTGTTATCAATTGAAGATCTGGGCAGATTGTTTATTTATTATGCCGTTCCTTTCTTCTGTGCGCTTGCTTTGGGACTGGACGTAAAACCATCCATGTTTATTGATATGACAGCCTTAGCGTCATTTGTGGCCATGGTAAATGCCTTCCTGCCGATGCCTGGTTCTTCCGGCGGTACGGAAGCTACTTTTATCCTGATGTTCTCCACTTTGTTTTCACAAAGTGATGCAACTTCGATCATGATCCTGTGGAGATTACTGACTTTCTATCAGGTTCTGATCATCGGTTCCTGTGTCTTCTTCTATGCACGGACCAGAAAGGATATTCCGGTAGAAGAAACGCATGTACCGACAACGTACAATCCGTCAGCTTTGAAAGAAGCTATGGATAAGGAGGAAAAACAATAGTGCGTATTGCCTTGTTTACAGATACATTTCCGCCTGAGATCAACGGGGTTGCCAATTCGACTTATATTCTATCCAATGAACTCAGAAAAGCAGGAAATGAAGTATATGTTGTGACCACCTATGCCGGCTCCGGCAGATCCAGGTGGAATGAAGACCATACCATCCTGCGCTTAGCAGGGGTGGAATTGAAATTTCTTTATGGTTATGTGATGACCAACCCGTTTCACATGCTGGCACTGGAAGAAATCAGGAAACTCAATCTTGATATCATCCATGCCCAGACTGAATTCGGCGTTGGTATTTTTGCACGTCTTTGTGCGCGCCAGCTTCACATTCCTTTAGTCTCTACGTATCACACGACTTATGAGGATTACACCCATTACATCAATTTTCTGAATTCCCATACTGTAGATGAGGTAGCCAAAAAAGGCGTTGCCAGAATTTCCAAGCTGTACGGAGATTCTTCCATGGAAGTCATTGCGCCTTCCCAGAAGACCAAGGATATGTTATTGGGCTATCACATCAGAAGAGAAATTTCCGTTATTCCTACCGGTCTTGACCTGGCTTCTTTTTCGCCTGCAGAGGAAGATGAGAATAAGACACTTGCCATCCGCAAAAAGTACAACATTGATCCCAGGGAAAGACTGGTCATCTATGTGGGAAGACTCGCCCAGGAAAAGTCCATGGATCTGGTTATCCGGGGTTTTTGCAAAGCTTACGACGAAGGCATTCAGGTGAAGTTTCTGATCGTAGGCGGAGGACCTGATCTCGATAATTGCCGGAAAATGGCAGAAGAGCTGGGAATTGCCGATGACGTGCGTGTCATCGGTCCGGTGCCAAGTACAGAAGTACCGGATTATTACCGGGCAGCGGATGTCTTTATTTCTGCTTCCTTGTCTGAAACCCAGGGCATGACTTATATCGAAGCATTGGCTTCCGGTCTTCCTTTAATGGTAAGGCATGATGAAGTTGTGGAAGATCTGGTTGAAGAAGGAAAAACAGGCTGGTATTTTGAAGATGAAGAAGGCATTGCGGAAGCATTGCGTTCATTTCTCAATTTGTCAGATGAGCAGCTTGCAGAATACAGCCGCAATGCAGTAGAAAAGGCAGAGCCATATAGTTCAAAGATTTTCGGACAGAAAGTTCTTGAAGTTTACAACCGGGTCATTGAAGACTACAAGCACCAGTACAGAATTGAAGACGTCGTTGTCAAAGGCAACAGCGTGCAGCTGTATCTGATCTCCAGTGAGAAGGAAGAAATGCGTCTTTTAGTTTCACTGGATGATTTTGCCAACCTGGGAATGCGGGAAGGAGAAACCCTGCTTTCCAGACAGGTAGCTTCCCTGAAGAAAAAAGAAGAAGGCGTCAAAGCGTATCAGAAATGCCTGAACCGGATTGCTTTCAAGGACAGAACCAGGAAAGAAATCTATGACTGGCTGACCCAGAACACGGGTTGTGATATTGAGACCATCAATACGATCGTAGACAAGCTGGAAAACAGCGGTTTCCTCAATGATGAGCGCTATTGTAAAGAACAAGTTTCCAGAATGAGAACAGCTCTGGCTGGCAGAAACAAGATTATCCGTACTTTGCAGAAGAAGGGCATTCCCTATGATATGATCATTCGTGAAGTTGACAGCACGGATGAGAATGAAGTTGACAATGCGGAGATTTATGCAAGAAAAGTCATGAAGAACCGCCGGAATGATTCCATTGTCAAATTGAAGAATTATCTGAAGACCAAGTTGATGACCCAGGGCTACAGTGCTGCTGTCGCAGATGAGGCAATCAGCCGGCTTGACTTCAGTGCCAATGAAGAAAATGAAACAAATGCCTTGCGCAGGTGTCTGATGAAAGCAAATCTCAAATATCAGCGCAAGTATAAAAATACTGAACTGCGCAATCATATATTCCGCCATGCCTTGTCGCAGGGTTTCAAAGCAGATGAAATTTACGCAGTGATGAATGAAATGGAAGGATGGATTAACGATGACGAAGATTCATGATTTCAAGGCAGGGGACAGATTTATCCGGCCGCTGTTAGTGAAAGAAGTAAAGAACGGAACTACTTCCAAGGGAGCTCCGTATCTGACTGTTACTGTACAGGACAGTTCCGGTACCATTGACGGCAAGTTCTGGGATATCAAGGAAGAAGACAGAAAGGTCATTCAGGTCGGCATGGTTGTCCAGTTTACCTTTGAAGTACTGGACTACAATCATAATCTGCAATTGAGAATCAACCGGGCAGAGGCAGTTGACCAGAATAAGATTGATCTCAGCGAATACACGATTTCTTCTGAAATTCCGGAAGAAGAAAGAAAGCAGGAACTCAGGCGGCTGGTCAATTCCATCTCAAATCCGAATTACAAGAAGCTTGTATTAGGCATGCTGGAAAAGGTAGGCCTTAAGTATATGACCTATCCGGCTGCTTCCAGAATTCATCATAACTGGCTGGGCGGACTCAGCGAGCATTCGCTTTCCATGGCGCAGATGGCAGAAGAAGTATGTAAGCATTATCCACAGCTCAATCATGATCTTCTGATTGCTGGAGCTCTGATTCATGATGTCGGCAAGACAGCTGAAATGTCCGGTCCGATTACAACAGAATACACATTGGAAGGAAAACTGGAAGGCCATATCTCCATAGCTAACGGCTGGCTGAGTGAAGTTGCCGAAAAGGTAGGTATTGAAGGCGAAGAGGAAGCAGTTCTTCTTCATCATATGATTCTTTCCCACCATGGCCATCATGAATACGGGTCTCCGGTTCTGCCGCAGGTTCAGGAAGCAGAAGTTCTTTATCTGATTGACAATCTGGATGCCAGGATGAATACTTTGAAGAAAGCTTTGGCAGATACTCAGCCAGGCCAGTTTACCCAGAAGATTTTTGCGCTGGATAACAGACAGTTCTACAAGCCGAAGCACTAAGGGGGAATTTCTATGGGATTTCAATTGAAAATGGTTCAGGGGATGCATGCGGTTCTGCAGAAATTCGGACGCGGCGGTTCATTGCCGGGAGAGTTTGCCCTTCGCATGGATCCTGACTTTATCCAGAAGTTCAGGATGCCGCCGGTTGTTGTCTTAGTCACCGGTACCAATGGCAAGACGACAACTTCCAATCTGATTGCAGAGTCTTTAAGAGCTGCTGGTCTCAAGGTCATCAATAACCGGCGCGGTGATAATCTGAACGTCGGGATTGCTACCCTGCTGGCATGCAATTCGGATTCACATTATCAGGTTCAGGGGGATGCAGCTGTCATTGAAGTTGATGAATTGACGCTTTACAGACAATTCAGAAATCTGCATCCGACCCACTTAGTCGTAAACAATTTCTTCCGTGATCAGCTGGACAGAGCCGGTGAAATGGAAACCATCATCCGCAAGATCCAGTCAGTCACGACGGATTTTGAAGGAGATCTGATCCTGAACGGGGATGATCCGAATACACTCAGAATTGCGGATACCGCCAAGAAGGCAAAGGTTCATATCTTCTCCGTCGGCAGAAACAAGGTTTCTCAGGAAACTACCGATGAAGCAAGTGAAGGCAAATTCTGTCCAAGATGCGGCAGGCCTTTGAAGTATGAATACTATCAGTATTCCCATATCGGCAGGTTCCATTGTGAATATGACCACTATGGTGAAATCAATCCTGATGTTTTCGTTTCCTCAGTTGATTATGACAGACAATGTTTCACCGTTGACGGGAAAGAATATCATTCCTATCTGAATAATATCTATACCGTATATAACTGTGCAGCAGTATTAACGGTCATGAAGACATTGAAGCTGGATCCCAAAGCTGCCAATGAAGTCTTTACCCGCTTCCATCTCAATGAAGGCAGAAATGAAGTTTTCCAGCTGAGCCAGCCTTGTACCATCAATCTGGTCAAGAATCCGACCGGTACCAACGAAGTATTGAAGTTTATCTTATCCCAGCAGGGGGATAAGAATATTCTGATTCTTCTGAATGACAATGACCAGGATGGTCATGATGTTTCCTGGATCTGGGATGCGCATTTTGAAAGACTCAACCAGCCGGATGTAAAGCACATTATCTGTTCCGGATTGAGAGCGTATGATATTGCTTTGCGTCTGAAGTATGAGGGATTGGAAGACAGAATCCAGGTCATTGAAGATTCCCAGGAAGCAGTGCATTGGCTCAATGAAGCCAATCTCAAGAGCTACGTCATTGCAACATATACAGCCTTGCACCCGACCAGAGCAATCCTGAGAAAGGAGGCTGCACGCTGATGGATCTGAAAATTTTATGGATGTACCATGATCTGATGGATCTGTATGGAGACAAGGGAAATGCCGAAGTTCTCAGGGGCAGAGGACAGAAGCGCAATCTCAATGTCCAGCTGGATACCTGTACGCTTGGCCAGCAGGTCAATATCGATGATTATGATCTTTTCTTCATGGGCGGCGGCGCTGATAAAGAACAGAATCTGATCTATGAAGATCTTTTATCCAGAAAAGACAATATCAAAGAAGCCATGGATCATAAGACAGCTTTCTTATTGATCTGCGGCGGCTATCAGCTCTTCGGCCAGTATTATAAAGACCAGGACGGGGGCATGATCAAAGGCCTTGGCTTCTTTGACTATTACACCGAAGCAAGTGACCGTGATCACAGGTGCATCGGCAACATTGCCGTGGAAACAACAATTGACGGCAAGACTTTCAAGGCAGTCGGCTTTGAAAACCACGGCGGCCAGACAAAGAATGTCAGAACACCTTTTGCCAAAGTCTTAAGCGGACACGGCAACATGTACAAAAGCGAATACGAAGGATTCCTGACAGATCAGGTCCTGGCTACCTACATGCATGGACCGCTGCTGCCAAAGAATCCGCAGATCGCTGATGCCATCATTAAAAGAGCACTCAGAAAGAGATATGGTGAAGTAGAACTGGCACCACTGGATGATACGCTGGAAGACAAGGCAAGAGAAGTCATGTTGAAGCGGCTCAAGTGTGATTGAACCTATGGACTATACTGAAGAGGATCTCAAAGAAGCACAGAGGCAGATTTCCTCAACGCTGCAGAAGCTGAGAAGAGCAGCAGAAACCCTGGAAACAAAAGAAAACCCTGATCGTTACAAGTCCCAGATCACGCTTGCAAAAAGAAGAATCAGAGCTTTTGAGATATCGTTGGATCTTCTTCAGCGAGAGATTGAACAAAAGAAGGAGAAAGCATGAAAAGGGCACAGGCATATGGATACACAGGTATGATTCCATGCGGTACAAGAGACCAGATTACAGATGTACCCGGAATCAAAGTCGGCCATTGCACACTGGATCATGAGAATATTCATACCGGCGTCACTGTAATTCTCCCGCCTGGTGATATCTATCAGAATCCCTGCATCGCAGCCTGCCATGTACAGAACGGCTTCGGCAAGACTGCCGGACTCATGCAGATAGAAGAACTCGGTACACTTGAAACACCAATTGCTTTGACAAATACCCTGAATGTTGGAAGAATCTCAGATGCCTTGGTACATTATATGATTGATACAGAGGCAGAGAAGGGCATCCATATTACGACACTGAATCCGGTGGTTGGCGAATGCAATGATTCCTCGATCAATGACATCACAAAAACTGCCTGTGGCAGGAAAGAACTGGAACAGGCAATCGTAGATGCAAATGAAACATTCAAAGAAGGCGCTGTAGGAGCTGGCAGAGGTACAATCTGCTATGGTCTTAAAGGCGGGATCGGCAGTGCCAGCCGGATTGTTACGATTTCCGGTAAGGCATATACGTTTGGCATTCTGGTTCAGTCCAATTTCGGAAGAACAGCCTGCCTGCAGTTCAATGGTTCTCCAATCGGTAAGAAGATTGCAGAAGAAATCAATCACCCTGCAGAATCTGATAAAGGTTCCATCATGATGATACTTGCGACTGATTGCCCGTTATCCGCAAGACAATTGAAACGGGTATGCCGCAGAGTACCGAATGGTCTTGCAAGAACTGGTTCCTATACAGGCAACGGGAGCGGGGAAGTCGTCATTGGTTTCTCTATAGCTAACAGACTTTCCAGAACGAAGGATCTGATGAATCTTCAGGTACTTCCGGATAATGTACTGGATCCAGTCTTCTTAGCCGCAAGCGAGATGTGTGAAGAAGCTGTTTACAATAGTATGCTTAATGCAGAAGCTACAAAGAAACTGGATGGAAGCGTGTGCCACGCCTTGTCTGAGTTCCTGCATGCATGAAAATAATAAAAGCTGCAATGCGAAAGCATTACAGCCTTTTTAATATTTTTCTGAGGATAAGTCTGAGACTTATTCTCCTTTGACAGTCTTGAGAACTTCGTCAAGATCCTGTTCTTTGCTTGGCAGGAATTCGAACTTTACACAATCATCCTTGGAATAACGAGGGATGATATGGAAGTGCAGGTGGTCAACAGACTGACCGGCAACTTCATTGCAGTTGTTGAGAATGTTGCAGCCTTCTGCATGGCAGTTCTTTACGATCTGTCTGGCAAGTTTTGCAACAACAGCTGTGCACTTTGCAATGGTTTCATCATCTGCTTCCAGGATGTTCCTGACATGCTTCTTTGGCATGACAATGGTATGGCCGTAAGTGACCTGGGAGATATCCAGAATTGCCAGGACATCATCGTCTTCATAGACGACCTTGCTTGGAATCTTATGGGCAATAATATCGCAGAAAATACACATAGTTCAGTCTCCTTTTCTTTTTTGTTTTTTCTTTTTTTTTATCTTTCTGGTTTCTATTATACCGCGGCAATAAAAAAACGGGTGTCCTTTCGGACATCCGTCTGTCAGTCAGCCATATCCTGAACCAGGTAGTCAGGGTAGTCAGCTTCTATACTGTCGTAGAGAGTCTTGTCATAGATGTGGAACTTGTACTTCTTGCAGAAGTAAGTTGTAGCAGCAGACTTGACTTTGTCGATTCCGGTGAGAGCTGTAATTGCTTCATCCTTGAAGTTTTCAGGATTGTTGTCATCTACCTTGATGACTGCCCAGGTAGAGCCGTTGTCTTCAGCGACCATTGTCCAGGCATCATCTGGTGAAGCATTCGTGATGATGGTACGGACAGCTGCGTTGACGTCACTGGATTCCAGCGTGTAGACAGTAGAAACACCGGTGGAAGAAGAACCATGTGCGCTGGCTGCTTCAGCCGCTGTCTTGGAGCCGTCCTTCAATTCCGCAACTGCAGCCTTGGCATCGTCTTCAGAAGAGAATTCAAGGATGGTTGCCTTGACGACATCATAGGATTTGCATACTTCATCAAAGTTTTCAGTGACATACATTTCCGGCAGCTTTTCAGCCTGCAGGGAAGGAATCAGAAGGTCGTTGATGTAGGATTCTTCATCCATGTTCTGGCCTTCCAGATAGCTGTTGAATGTATCACCATACAGGGACTTGTAGGAATCAAGAGTAGATTGTGCACTGCTCTTCATATCATCCGTAACTTCTACTTCCTGGGAAGCGATCTGTTTGTTAACATCGTTGATTGCAGTGGTAGCAGCACCGGAAGCCATCATCTGGCTGTATACCTGGCCCTTTGTTACCTTGGTTTTGCCAACTGTGAAGAGGGTTGTCTTTGCGTCGCTGATATTAGCGGCTGCGTCCTTGCATCCGGCAAGTGTGAAGACAAGAACGGATGCCAGAAATAAATTTGTCTTTTTCATATCTGTCTTTCCTCCTTACTTGTCACTGTCGGAGTCGTCGGCGACACCTAAGCTTGTCTTGATCTGTTTTTCAAGATCATCGTTGCCGTTGAAGTCAACGCCGTATTCCTGTGCCTTTTCCCAGATTGCCTTGCCAGCCAGAGTTGTATCGTAGTTCTGGACCAGGGAAACGTATGGATCAGAGTCTGCATTGTTGGCTTCCAGGGTATCCTGGGTAGCAGCTGTAGCCATGATCTTGAAGTAGCCGAAGGAATCGGACTTTACCCAGTCGCTGACTTCGCCTTCCTTGAGGGCAAGAGCAGCAGAGAGGAATGTGGAATCCAGGTTGGAAGAGTTCTTGTCGATGACACCCAGGTCTCCGCCCTTGGTGGAAGTGGATGTGTCTTCAGAATACTTGGATGCAGTGTCTGCGAAGGATGTGCCGGCAGCCAGAGACTGGTCAACCGCATCCATTCTGGATTTTTCATCTTCCGTCGGTGTATCCGGAACGTTGGAAGAATCTTCAAACTTGATCAGAATGTAGGAGATCTGACGGATCTGCAGATCATCGAAATTAGCCTTTGCATAGTCTGCAGTAACCTGATTGATCTTCTGCTGTTCAATCAGATATTCTTCCAGATCAGAATAGCCTGTAGACTTGAGGTCAGAAGCCAGCTGCTTGTCTGCGCTGGTGCCGTAGTTTGTTTCGTAAGTGGACTTGATGGAATCAGCCTGCTTGGAAGCCTTGTCCTTCATTTCGCTTGTTGTCTTGACAGCCTGGTCAGCAACAGTCTGCTGGAAGAGGGCTGTTTCAGCACTGGTGCCTTTTTTTGACAACATGTCTTCATAGAAGTCATCGGCTGTTTTGTCTTCTCCGTTTACTTCATAAACGACATCCTTGCCGTCATCTTTCTTTCCTTTTAATTTTCCTTTGTTGGTATCGTAGATATAGTAGATGCTGATGGATGCAAAGATCACAACAACCAATATTACGAACCAGTTCTTTTTCAAGAATTTGCTCATAAAGCCTCCTGTTAAAAAAATCGCTTTTTTATTATATGATAAGGGCTTTTTATTTGCAATTTTGCTTTTCTGAAGTTTCGGTGAATACTACATTTTATCTATATTGTTATGGATCAAATCGTTTCACAACAAAAATATATTTAATAATGTTATAATCCTACCCGGAACGAGGGTGAATATTTATGAAAACACTTGAAATCAAAGACCTTCACGTTGAAGTCGAAGGCAAAGAAATATTAAAGGGCGTGGATCTTACCGTCAATGAGAATGAGGTCCATGCTTTGATGGGTCCTAACGGCAACGGCAAGTCTACGTTGTTAGCTGCCATCATGGGCAACCCGAAGTATAAAGTAACACAGGGTTCTATTACTTATGACGGCAAGGATATTCTGGCAATGCCGGTCAATGAAAGATCCGTTGCAGGTTTGTTCTTAGCCATGCAGTATCCGCAGGAAATTCCTGGGGTTACCAACAGTGATTTCCTGAGAGCTGCCATGAATGTCAGAAGAGACCAGCCGGTTTCTTTGTTCCGTTTCATCAAGGAAATGGAAAAGACAATCAATGATCTGCAGATGAAGGAAGATCTGGCACATCGTTTCTTAAACGAAGGATTCTCCGGCGGCGAAAAGAAGAGAAATGAAATCGTCCAGATGGAGATGCTCAAGCCGTCTTTGTCCATGCTCGATGAAATTGATTCCGGTCTGGATGTAGATGCTTTGCATATTGTCGCTGATGCTTTGAACCGGATGCATGAAGAGAATCACATGGCTATGCTGGTAGTTTCTCATTATGAGCGTTTCTATCAGCTGATCAGGCCGTCTTATACACACGTTCTGGTCAACGGCAGGATCGTATTGAACGGGGATGCAGAATTGGCTGATCGAATTGATAAAGAAGGCTACGACTGGATCTATCGTGAATACAATGTTGTTCCGGCTGCGGAAGCAGAAGAAAAGAAAGGACCGGCAATGATCGGCAACTGCGCAATCAGGACCGCTGCCGAGGCAAAGAAAGCATGACACCGATCAGAGTCAATACAGATATTCTTCTGCCGGAAGGATACAGCGAATTCGTCATTGATTCCGATCGTGATCTTGAATTGTCCTTTACGGCAAAGAGCGATTGTGATGCTTTTATCCGCATTGCAAGAGTCGGCAAGCTCCGTATCCGTACCTTTGCGCCAGAGGGTGTCAAGGTCAATTATCTTTTCTGGAATGAAACGAGTGAAGAACTTGACGTAGATGAGAGCCACGAAGTATTGAAAGATGCGGATGTGACGGTCGCTTATGGGGAAGTCAATGGTGCTTCTACAAAGAGAAATACTTTCATGGCATTGCGTGAAGAAGGCGCAAGGGGTCTTGTGTCCAGTGCTTCTTTGGTCAACAATGACAAGCACTATGTCATCAATGTCGTCAATTATGCAAAGCATACGTATGGTGATATCAAAAACTATGCGGTTGTTCTGAAAAACGGAAATCTGATGATCGATGCGGTAGGACGCATCGTCAAGGGTGCGGCAAGATCAGAGTCTCATCAGACTTCGCGTGCGCTTTCTTTTGAAGAAGGACAGAAGGCTGAGATTTTGCCGGAACTGCTCATTGATGAAGATGATGTACAGGCAAGCCACGCCATGTCCATCGGCAGAATGGATGAAGATCAGTTGTATTATCTGATGAGCAGAGGTCTGAGTGTTCAGCAGTGTACAAGTCTGATTTCCACTGGTTATCTGATGCCGATTACAAAGACATTGAATAACGAAGAGCTGCAGAACAAGCTGAAGGAAGAGATGGAAAGGAAGATTGGGGAATTATGCTAGATATTGAAAAGATCCGCAGGGATTTCCCGATGTTTCAGAATAACCCGGATCTGATTTATTTTGATAGTGCTGCGACTTCTCTCAAGCCGATGTGCGTGATGGATGCTGTGAGTGATTTCTATGCGTGTCATACTTCCAATGTGCATCGCGGGGATTATGCCATCGCTGCTGAGAATGACCGCCTGTATGATCAGACCAGAGCTTCTATCGGCAAATTGATCAATTGTGATCCCAAGGAAGTTTGCTATACGTTTAATGTCACACATGCCTTGAATCAGGTAGCATTTGCCCTGGGTCATGATGTATTGAAGAAGGGGGATGTCGTGCTTCTGACCAAAGCTGAGCACGCTTCCAATTTATTGCCGTGGTTCCGGATGGAACAGGAATCAGGCATCAAGGTTGAATACATCCCGACTGACAAGGAAGCCAACATTCATATGGAAGACTTCAGAAAAGCAATGCATGAAGGCGTCAAGGTTGTTTCCGTGGCTATGGTGACCAATGTATTAGGTTCCATTCAGCCGATCAAAGAAATGACGAAGATTGCCCATGAATATGGTGCCCTGATGGTTGTGGACGGAGCTCAGTCGGTTCCTCACATGAAGGTTGACGTAAAGGATCTGGATGTGGATTTCCTTGGTTTTTCAGGTCATAAGATGTGCGGACCTGGCGGCATCGGGGTTCTGTATGCAAAGAAGGAACACCTGGAAAAGATGGCACCGATGTTTATGGGCGGCGACATGAATGCGCGTTTCAAGTCTGATGGTTCATACATATTAAAAGATGTACCGGTCAGGTTTGAAGCTGGTACGCCGAATATCGAAGGCGTCATCGGCATGGGTGCAGCTGCTGAGTATCTGATGTCCATCGGCATGGACAACATTCATGCGTATGAAAAGGAACTCAGAACTTATTTCTGCAATAAGATGAAGGAACTCGACAACATCGAGATTTATAACGAAGACAACGAATATGGTCCTTTGGCATTCAATGCAAAGGGTGTCTTTGCCCAGGATGCGGCAGGATATCTTGCCTCAAAGAATATTGCCGTAAGAAGCGGCAATCACTGTGCCAAGATTCTGCATGAAATCATCGGGACTGACCAGACCGTTCGGGCGTCTTTGTATTTCTACAATACGAAGGAAGAAGTCGATCGTTTCGTCGAAGAAGCGAAGAATATTTCCATTGAAAATGCCATTGGTATTTTCTTCTGAGGAGGTTTTATCATGTCAGATGCAAACAACATGCTCAATGATCCTGAAGTGCTTCGTGAATTGATCATGGACCACTATCAGTATCCGCATAATCATAAGCTTCTGGATGAGAAGGAAGCTGCAGACAAAAACTATCTTTCTGTTCATATGGCTTCCGACAGCTGTATCGATGATATTACCGTCCAGTCCAGAATCAAAGACGGAAAGATTGAAGACATCCGTTTTGACGGAGTTGCATGTACGATTTCCACTGCTTCTACTTCCATGATGACAGACCTGCTCAAAGGAAAGTCAATTGATGAAGCAAGAGAAATTATCAGAAACTATTTCAACATGATTGATGCCAAGGAATATGATCCTGACGTTCTGGAAGAAGCAGTTGCCATGAAGAACGTATACAAGCAGGCCAACCGGATCAAGTGTGCAACGATCGGCTGGAAGGCAATCAATCAGATGATCGATGAAAGCGAGGAGAAGAAATGAGCGATAAGATGAACGATGATGTCATTTCCTCTCAGGATGATTACAAATACGGGTTCCATGATGACAATGTCAGGACAGTCGCCGATACCGGCAAAGGCCTGACGGAAGAAATTGTCAGACAGATTTCCGCATACAAGCATGAACCGGAATGGATGACGGAATTCAGAGTCAATGCCTTCCATCAGTTCGAAAAAATGCCGATGCCGAAGTGGGGACCGGATCTGAGTGAAATAGACTTCCAGGACTTTACCTATTACAAGAAGGTTTCCAAGGAAACCGAAACAAGCTGGGATGAAGTACCGGAAGAAGTCAAGCAGACTTTTGAAAAGATCGGTATTCCGGAAGCAGAAAGAAAATACCTGGCCGGCGTAACAACCCAGTATGAATCAGAAGCTGTTTACCATAACATGCTGGATGAAGTCAGACAAAAGGGCATCATCTTCCTGGATATTGATTCTGCCTTGAAGGAATATCCTGATTTATTCAGAAAATACTTTGCAAAGATTGTTCCGGCAAGTGACAACAAACTTGCAGCATTGAATAGTGCTGTATGGTCCGGCGGTTCCTTCATTTATGTACCGAAGGGTGTCAAGATTGAAAAGCCCCTGCAGTCCTACTTCCGTATCAATTCTGAACAGATGGGTCAGTTTGAGCGTTCCATTATCATCGTCGATGACGGGGCTGAGTGTTCTTATGTAGAAGGGTGTACAGCACCTCAGTATTCCAAGGATTCCATGCATGCGGCTGTTGTTGAAGTCTATGTAGGAAAGGGTGCCAAGTGCAGGTATTCTTCCGTACAGAACTGGTCCAACAACATTCTGAACCTGGTCACTAAGAGAGCTAAAGTTGAAGCTCACGGTACCATGGAATGGATCGACGGCAACATCGGAGCAAGAATTTCCATGAAATATCCAGCCTGCATCCTGGCTGGTGAATATGCCAAAGGCTTGTGTATTTCCGTCGGTGTTGGTTCCAAGGGACAATACCAGGATACCGGTGCCAAGATGATTCATCTGGCTCCGCATACAAGTTCTTCCATTGTGTCCAAGTCTGTTTCCAGAAACGGCGGTGTTACCAATTTCCGTGACTGGATCCAGTTCTCCAAAAACGCCGATAATTCCAAAGCCAAGATTGAATGTGATACTTTGATTCTTGATGAAAAGAGCAGATCTGATACCATCCCTCTGAACATCAATAATTCTCATACTTCAACCATTGAACATGAAGCCAAAGTATCCAAGATTTCTGAAGATGAATTGTTCTATTTAATGAGCAGAGGTCTTACGGAACAGCAGGCAACCGAAATGATTGTTATGGGCTTCCTGGAACCATTTACCAGAGAACTTCCTATGGAATATGCCGTAGAACTCAATCAATTGATGAAGATTGATATGTCTGATTCTATTGGTTAATAAGAAGAAAAGAAGAAAAACAAACAAGAACATACACAAAGAAGATTGTCGTGAGCAGCGGCAATCTTTTTTTCAGGAAAAAAAGAAGCGATTAACACAACTGAAACAATGGCATGTTACTGTAGAAATCATAAAAACTATGACAAATACAGAAAAGAGAAAAAACAGAACAAACTTAGCAGCAGATATCGGCAACGGTCTCCTGTATCAGGGCGTAGCAGCGGCTTATACACTTGGAAAAGTAACCGAAAATATAGGACTTGCGGCATTCAGAGGTGAAGAAAAAGCCAGAAGGAAACTGATTCATTCAACCAGAAAAGCCAGAAAATTTTTACATGACAGAGAAAAATTCGAAGCAGCAGTTGATAAACTCTATGCACTTGTTAAAAAAGTTCCTTTCTTAGGAAAATATGCGGCAACATTGACAATGTGGGTAGAGCTTGTCAGAAGTTATATGACTGGTGAATACAGAAATGTACCAACCGGAACAGTCTTAACGATCATCGGCGCAATTCTCTACATTGTAAATCCGTTTGATATCATTCCTGATAGCATCCCGATTATAGGACAGTTGGATGATATGGCAGTTCTCTCTCTGGCAAACAAAATGGTTCAGAGAGATGTAAAGAACTACATCAAGTGGAAGCAGGAACATAACAATACAGCAGCTTGAATATGAATTATCCAATGAAGGTTGTCGTGAAGAACGGCAATCTTTTTTCATACAAGCAAATAATATTATCCTGCTGTCAGAGATGAAACCTCCTCTGAAATAAATATCAGGTATTAAAAACATCCTGTTGGAACTGGAAAATGTTAATGCTACAGTATAAGTGAAGATTACAACTAATTTGAAAAGCATGATAATAGGCTGAAAAGAAAGGGAGATAATTGTGTTCAGGAAATTCATCTGTGTATTGCTTTGTGCAATGTTTATTCTGACTGGATGCTCGAGTTCATCTGGAACCCGAAATCTGAAAATACAGCTGAAGCTGTTGCCGAAACTGATAATTCTATAGAAGATCAGGAAAAGACGGAAAAGTCAGAAGAAGAGAAAAAGGCAGCAGAAAAAGAGGAAGAAGAACGTAAACAGGAAGAATTAAAGAAGCAGGAAGAATTAAAGAAACAGGAAGAGGAAAAAAAGCAAGCCGAAGCTGCTGCGCAAGAGGAAGCAAGAAAACAAGAAGAAGCACAAAAACAGGCTGCTGCTGAGGAAGAAGCCAGAAAACAGGAAGGGGCAAAAAAGCAAGCTGCAGAACAGCAAGCACCCGTGTATGTAAATGCAAAGACAGTATATTGAACACCAAAGGGGAAGGTATATCACAAGAGTCCAAATTGCGTTACCTTATCCAGGTCAAAAGTTATTGAACACGGATCGGTTGATCAGGCAGTGAATCTTGGCCATTCAAGACCATGTAAAAAATGTTGGTAAAGATTATTAACAGCATTGTTATAACTCATAGTGGAGTCGATTATAATTATTCTGATATTTCAGAAACTTCGTAAGTATTGAAGCAGGAATGGAAGAAAAAAAATATTTGAAATATTATAGTAAAATTTTCTCCATTCCATTGAAGGACGGCACAAAAAGTTAGTGCTGTCCTTTTTTTGGCAATTTTTTGGGCATATCAAATCATCAGGACCGGCTCTACTCTGTTTATGCAAAGAGTTCCACAGGGAACGCTAGAAGGAGGACAAGAACTGAATATGACTAGAGCTATCGTAGAATCTGACATCTTCTGCAAGAGACAAGGATGGATTGTCTGCCAGCAATACTATCTTCACCTCATCAAGTTTGTTAAGACCAGCCAGCGTCTGGATCCGGTAACAGGCGAGCCGAATGCCTGGACAATCCAGGCAGAGATGCCGCTCTGGTATGTAAAGATCTACAGCTTCCTGCTGAACTGGGCACTGGATGACGAAGGCAAAGAGTTGATTGAAAGGCTCGAGCGCAGAGGCCTGATTGTCCATGGGGATGAGGAAGAAAAGGAGGGTGCTGATTCATGAGCACCTTCTTCCCAACATGCACATGACAGTCAGAAATGACTCTTACAGATATACCTGCTTCACAACAATTGTTATTCTGCAGAAATCGCAGAATTTACAGTTTCTGTTATGAGAGGCCTGCTTATAGCAGACCAATAATAAGAGCAGCAGCTCGGAAAGGAAAAACATATGAATGAACACATGATGCAATTAGTTAACAAAACCTTTGAAAACGGAATCCTTCAGAAAGCCGGTGACAAAGTCTGGGGTGTGGTTACTGACAAGGGCGTTAAAGTTCTGCGGGTAATATCAAACGGATCAAAGATGACAGTCGTTCAGCATCCGAATTCGAAGAAGCTCGTAATTACATTTGTCGTTGATACAGCAAAGCTTCTGAAGCAATAAGGAAAGGAAAAAACTGAAGATGACAAAGAGAAAAAATACCGACATAGAAGAATACGAAGAAGAGGAAGAAAGTGAATATATCAGTGCTTATGATGCTGCCTTGATCTGGTTGTCCAACAGCAAGGATGAAGACTATATGTTCGGTTACTCAGAAGAAGAACTGGAAAGGGCATTGCGATGAAAGACAACGCAATCCAGAAAGGAACAGTCATCAGTATCCGTCTCAATCTCATAATGTATACAACACTTGTCATGGCAATGATTGCAGCAGTGATCAGTTTCGGAAGAATCAGACATGCATTGGATATGGCATTGTGTATTGTCCTGTTATCTGTGTTCAATTATCTGCTCATCATTAAAGAAGCAGTGAAAAAGTACAATACAAACACAGAAACAGGAAGCTTTACCCAAAACCATCCGATCGAAACAGGATTACTGGTGACACAGATGGCTTTGTTACCGGCAGAATTCTTCCTGTTTCAGGTATGGATGCTGGTAATCAGCTATATCAAATTCTGAAGAAAACAGCAGAAAGGGGAACAGAATCATGGAAAAACTGATTCAGAAAAAATTACTGATCATAACAAGTTACGTCACTTTTGCCTGGGTGCTTTATCTCATTTTCTGCATTACTGATAGAAAGTTCAGTATCAATATTGTTGATCTGCTGTTACAGTATTCGCTCACGATATTCTGTGCAATCCAAATCAGCAGAAGTATAGAAGAAAGCGGCACGGAAGCAGGAGAGTTCTGGAAAGAACACAGGACAGAGAAATACCTTGCCTTTGCCAGTTGTGTCATCTTTCCATGTGTTCATACACTGGGCAACGTCATATTCAACTTATTAATTTATTGAAAAGAAAGAGGGAGGAAGTTATGTCGGAAAGAGAATGGTTAGTATTATTCCTAGGCTTTTTGATCGGATCCTGTATTACTGTCATTATCAAAAGAATCAGAAATTCTCGGAAGGTAGGATACCTTCATGTTACCCGTCTTGAAGATCAGAACCAGGTCAGGTTTGACTTTGAGATTGATGATTAGATTGTACCGACGATTCTGCCTGGCATGACAATCTCACTGGATGTAGACAATGGGAAGCATTCATATTGAACGTTCCCTATGGAACGAAATTACAATGCCGTTAAATACAGGAGACCAATAAGATATGGAACTGAAAACACTGAAATGTCCTAACTGCGGTGCTGATCTTGAAATAGAGGATGGCATTGACACCTTTTACTGCAAATACTGCGGGCATAAGATTGTTCTTGAAGGCCAAAGTGACGCCGCTTATGAAGCTAAAGCAAAAGTAAAAGAAATTGAACATGAAGAAAAAAAACAGAAAGCAAATCTTGATTACAAAAAATTCATAGAAAAGAATGACAATGCAACATCTTTAAAGATGATATCAGGTTTGCTGCTGTTCATTGTAGGATGCTTTGTTTTTCTTCAAATTAGTGGAAACAGGCAGGCTGCCGCTGCAGCGAAGCAGACCGAAAAATTCGAAAAAATTGAGAACCAGGTCGTAGAAGAAATCAAGAACGGTGATTATGATGCTGCACTTGCCGATGCGCAAATGCTCAGAGATACAACAGGCACTCTTTCTGGAATTGCACGAGATGCATTGGATCAGAAACGAGAAGACTACATTGCTACAATAGAAGAACTCAGGCAGGGAAAATGAAAGGAAGAAAAGTGTGAATAAAAAATACGATAAATTGCCGACTTAAAAACATCTTCATAGAGAAGGACGAAAAATTTAACTAGATAAAGGTTTGGTGTTAAAAGCTG
>OMXQ01000025.1 GCA_900315065.1 uncultured Erysipelotrichaceae bacterium | reverse complement strand
GAAATATCGAGATGTATTTTTACCAAGACATGAGTATTAATGCGGTTTTTGTGACTTCAGAGCTTAGGAATTACCAACACTCTGCAAATCTAGTCTTATTTTTTTTATCCTTTATACAATTCAAACCGGTATTTCTGATGAATCTCAGGGTATTTCTGATGATCCACTTCGCTCAGAAACATTTGCTTTGGTCTTGCATAAAGAGAACAATCTCCATACAAAGCCTGGTAGATCATCAGTTCTTCGCGGGTTTCAGAATGAATGGCAGTACCGATGATCCGGTAAAGATACCGGGTACCTTCCGGATGGAGTTCCCGCTTGAAGTGCTGTACGATATCATTGGGCTGAAAGTCTCTCATGGTTTTTCCTCAATTTCGATTTTGTCATTGTTATGGAAGCTGTATGCATAAGCAGATACAGGCTTGTTGTAGAGAATTTTCAATGCTTTGCGATAAGCATTGAGCTGATCGGAATATCTGTTTCTGATCTCTTCCAATGAAGCATTGTCAGTCTTGAAATCAATCAGAAGAATTTTATCTTCAAGAATGGAAATGAAGTCCATGGTTCCGTTCAGCCGGAAGTCTTCCCTTTCAATGTAGAAAGGATATTCCTTGTGGATGGTTCCAGAGAGAGCTTCCTGATAGAGATCTGATTGCGAGAAGGCAAGCAGGGCTTCTTTGCTGGATTGCGGCAGCGGCATAGCTTCCACGTCTTTTGGCGTCCATGGTCTGTCCGGCAGTTTCGCAGCCCATTCATGCATGATTGTGCCGTAGTTTGTGCCGGTGCTCTTCCCGGCAGGATCGAGATCCGGGAGAGTTCTGACTTCGGTGGAACTTGGCGTAGAGATTTCTGCCAATGTTTCTACCGGCAGATCAAAATGAGGCAGAACACTGACTCCTTTGCGCGGCATCGGGGTATTGATGATGGAAGGATCCGGGGTGACTTCTCTTCTTTCAAACAAAGGACCTTCATCCATTGCTTTGAGAATCAGACCGGTGATTCCTTTTCTTTCATGCAGAACAGATAAAGTAACCGGAGCAGAGTGGATGTCCTTTTTCAGATGATCGACAATGAATAATCTCTGTTCAGCTCTGGTCAGAGCTACATAAAGAAGACGGGTAAATTCTTCCAGATCATCCATGCCTGCTCTGTAACTGACCGCTAATCTCTGTATGGTCGGTCTTTCAATCCGGTAAGGCAGTTCGATATACTTCAATCCCAAAGTCAGATCATCATCGATCAATACCGGGGAAGCGGAATCAGAGAACTTGTTCATCTGCGTGCTCCAGAGAAAGACAACCTTGTACTGCAGGCCTTTGGAATGATGGATGGTCGTCACGGTAACGACATCATCGTCTTTGCCTGCTGACATGGCTTCAGATGATTTTTCATCTTCTGAACTATTTAAAAGATCCAGGAATTCAGAAAGATTACGGACATGGGAAGCACTTGTTTTCTGGAAAAGGAAATCAAAGTTTGCTTTGTCCTGGGAATCCAGGTGTTCGATGTATTCATGCCTGCAGACCAGATTGCTCAATAGTTCCGGCATGGATAAAGAACGGGAAAGCTGACGAAGTTCTTCTATTTCCTGCATGATTTCCGGATGTGCTTCTCTGATCCCGGTCCGGATATCCTGGTACCTGATTTTCAGCTTTGCCAGTTCTTCATCACTGAGGCGATAGAAACCGGAAGTAACCACAGCCAGCAGGGAAATCGTATCCGCAGGATCGGAAAGGAGTCTGCACCAGGCAATCATGGTCTGGCAGAGAACGGATTGATAGAAGCCTTCTCTGGCATCAATGTCATAAGCAATGTTTGTTTTTTCAAAAGCTGCCCGCAGGAATTTCTTGTCCTGGTGAGCTCTGGTCAGAACTGCAAAGTCCTTGAACTTCAGGCCTTCTTTGTTTTTCATCTCAATGATCTGCTGGGCAATCCAGGCAGCTTTGAGTTCCTTGGTACCAGGTGTTTCTTCTTCCTGCGTGTCTTCTTCTGTCTCAGGTCCTCTGACATCCACAAAGACAACCGGAACCGGATGCTCTTCTTTCTGATAGTCGGCACCGATGGTAACTTTGTCAGCATCTTCGTAGGTATCCGCACACCCTTCAACATTCATGATTTTATCGAAGAGAAGATTGGTAAAGCGGACGATGGAATCCCGGGAACGGAAATTATGACGCAAGGTGATGAGCTTGTTGTCAGGATCCTGCTTGAGTCCCCGCATCAGAGAAGGCTTTGCCTGACGGAAGCGGTAGATGGACTGCTTGACATCGCCTACCCGGAAAACATCATCTTTCTTTGCGATCTTTTCAATAATGGCATTCTGCAATTCACTTGTGTCCTGGAATTCATCGATCATGATTTCCTGCAGGGAATCCCGGATCATTCCGGCTACAGTGCCCTTATTCTGATTGAGAATATCCAGGGCATAGCGTTCCATGTCAGTGAAATCCATGCATGCATTATCTCTTTTTTCCTTCTGGAAAAGATCATTGGTTTCTCTGGCAAGATCGACAAGATCCTCCACCAGATCACTCAGAGAATTGGAATCTTTAACCAGAGTAGAAGCAGGATAGAGATCCTTCAATATCTTATTTGTCAAAGAAGAAGAACCTTGCACTTTGTTTCTGGCATCAGTGTAATCAGTATTTGCCGTAATTGCTTTTGTTTTGAGCAGGGCAAAATTGGTAAAGGCAGTGATAAAGCTGTTGTAGTTCTTTTCTTCCAGCTGCTGATCTGCACTCAGCAATGCATTGTATTTGGCAAGAAAGCCTTCTTCATCCCATTTTTTCTCATTTTCCCCATATCTGCGCATGAGGTCCATGTTTTCTCTGAGCTGAGAGACTCTGAGCCGGTAGTATGCAAAGAAATCTTCCAGAACAGAAGGATCCAGGTCATTGAAGTGAGCAGCTTTCCGATAGCTGTTCCTGGCTTTTTCATACCAGGCATCAGGATCCAGGGAACTATTGGCGTGGGCATTGATTTCATCCAGGGTCTTGTGCAGCTCTTCTTCATCTTCAGACCGGGCTGAAAAATAGGAAAGCAGGCGGATGGTTCTTTCTTTGTCACGTTTGTATGCATGGTCCAGTGCTTCTCTATAAGCCTGCATCTTCAATTCATTGACAGTGCCTTCGGAAATGATATTCTGCGTGGTAGCCGGATCGAGACCAATGACGTTGTAGTACTTCTGGATAATGGTCAGGCAATAGGAATCGATGGTTGTAATATTGGCATCATCCAGGGCAATCAGCTGTTCATTCAGATAGGAAATCAGTTGAGGATCTGAAGCAGTTGTTTTCCTTTCGTTGAGTTCTCTGGCAAGTCTTTTCTTCATTTCGCCGGCAGCTGCCTTGGTGAAAGTTACGGCCAGAATTGCACTCAGCGGGACTCTGTCATCCACGCACCTTTTGACCAGACGTGCAACCAGGACACCGGTCTTGCCTGCACCTGCACTGGCAGAAACGAGGATGGATGTATTGACGGTATTGATAGCTTCAGTCTGCTCACGGTCGTATTGCATTTATCCTTCCTCCTTTTTTGATGCTTTTAACGGAATATCCTTCATGACTAAAGGAACGTCTTTTCTGACTTCCTTATGGAAACGGCAGATGGAACGATATGGACAGAAGAGGCAGGCATTTTCATCCGGTGAAAGTGAAATGTCCCCGGCTTCCAGGTGTTTTCTGAAATATTCATATAATTCAGAAATACATTGTTCCACGGCGTCCCAATCATACAAACTATTCAGAGAAACGATGTGATCTCCGTTTTCATCCAGTTCTGTCTGTCTGTCCGCAAAAGTCCAGCCTTTGAGGCGTCTTGTCCTGCGGAATTCATTCCTGAATGTTTCTTCATCCAGGACTGCTTCCTGAATTTCTTTTTTATCTGGTTTTAAAGCCGGTATGGAGAAGGAATCTTCCTTGAGACAGAAGTAATAGGCACCGGCTGGTGTTTTTCTGCTTTGTTTTGCAAGGATGACCAGGTAGCTTAATAACTGCAGCTGCAGACCGGCTTTGATTTTCTTTTCTGATAAAGAATGTTCAGAAGATTTGTAATCCAGTACCCGGATCATTTCGTGGCAGGTATCAATTCTGTCAATGATGCCGTGGAGTGTAATGCCAGGTACAATTTCCTTGTCAAAGTGCATTTCTGTATCGGTTGGCACAAAGGAAGTCGTTGTTTCCATATCTGCCAGGAAAGATAAGGAAAGCTGCAGGCTTTCTATCATTCTTTCTCTGGTAATTTCAAAAGAAGTTTTTTCTTCCGGATGCGAAGCATACAAGGCATCAAAATAAGGATCCAGAATCGAAGAAATTTCTTCTTTACTGATCTGAGCATATTTTTTCCCGTATTTCTTAATGCTCTGATCAAGGACTGCATGGGAAGCTGAGCCGATCGTAGAAGCATCTCTTTCCGGTGTCCGGTTTTCTCTGACTTTGAGACCTGCCTGAAGGAAGTAGCTGTACGGGCAGGCAAACCATCTTTCTACAGTAGAAATCGAAACGTTGAGTTTCCTGCCGAAAAAGAGCTGCTTTGCGGTTGTTTCGGAAAGCTTGTGTTCTGCTTCTTTATATGGATATAAGGAATCCAGCGGCCATTTTACGGCACTGTTTGCGGCAAACATGGATTCAATGTCAAAGGCAAGCTGGATTTCCCTGCCTTCATAGTCATTGGTTCCCCAGCTGTAGAAGATGGTTTCTTCCCCGCTGTCTGCAATCCACCTGAGTTGTTCCATATAGGCATCGTGTCTTTCCTGCATTGATGGATAAGCTGGAATTTTCTTTACATAGGCTTCATCGAAAAGACCCCTCTTTGCCGGGAAAGCCGGATAGGTACGGCCGGAACAATTCAATACATAGGAAACTTTCCGGAGGGACAAAGGATGGGTGAGATCAGATACACAGCAGAAGTCATTGGTATAGGACGGGCTTTTTTCAACTTCGTTCTGATCTGCCAGTTCAATCAGGAAACCGATCTCATTTTCTTCAAGTTTATCCAGATTGGTCTGCAGAAGAGAACGGATGGATAAAGCTGCTCTGAGTTCTTCTTTCTGCTGCAGATACGGAGATTTTTTCATGACTCCGTAGGCAGTTTTGAAGATGTTCTGCGGGCTTTCTGCTTCAAGCAAAGCATCCAGGTCTTCCTGAATCAGATGAAAGTACGCTTCCGCACTTTCGTCGTTTCTGATCAGAGAAGCAGCCTGGTCTGCAAACGGAGAAGTTTCCATGGTTTTTCCAAGTGAAAAGTCATAGGAAAGATCAGGCATGGCCTGGGAAAGATAAGCAATCAGAGAATAGGAACACGTAAATGGGAAGGCATCTGCTTTCAAAGCCTCCAGCAGGGACGGTTTGTCTTTTTTCCAGGCAAGCTTTGCCAGCGAGGCAAAGACATGAGGAATATGAAGAGGCGTTTCTTCTTTCAGGGCGGAAAAAGGAATGCCGTATCTCTGGAAGACCTGGGAAAGAATGGGGAATTGTTCGCTGTAAGAAGTCAGAATGATATTGCAGGATTTCTTACGATGACAGATGTCCTGGGCAATGGATTCAATTTCCTGACTGGTATTGAGAGCGTAGTGCAGTTCCTTTGCCGGATGAACTTCTGCGCGTTTCAGAACTGTGCAGGATTTCCGGATTTTCTGCAGAATCCGGTAATGATAAGCATCCGGATAAAAAGAAGGATAGATCTCATATTCTCCATTTTCAAAGATGGAAAGATCCGGCTCATATCCGATGAGATCCAGTGAAAGAACCAGGGCAAGAATGCGTTTCAGTTCTTCTTCATTGGCATTGTCCTGCGGCAGCTGGTCAGCAGAAATATGATATTTTCTGCATTCCAGGGCAAAGTCCAGGATTTCCTTTAAAAAAGCTGGATAAGAGAACATGCCGGCATAAACCGGGAAGTCATTTTTGTTCTGATGCAGCAGCTTTGACATGGTTAAAAGAACACTATTTGTGTCAAGTCTGTCTTCTTTTAACAAGGCAGCGAGAGATTCCACTTCAATGCCTTCCAGACATCCTTTGTTGTCTTTGGCAAGGTCATGAAGAATTTTCTGTTTCTGATAATTTTCTGCAATGATTGTTTTCATGCCTATATTTTACAAGTTGCAAAGCAGAAATGAAATTCCTGAATCAGTTCAGAAAGATGGTATACATAAATTGTGCTTTCCCGTGTTTCTGCTTAAAATGTATATATATGAAAGAGCTGGGCAGAATCACTGCAATTACAATTGTTTTTCTGATTTCATTGGCTGCCGCCGCAAGACTTGTTATGTATTCAGTCGGCTTTGCCAATACAGATTATGAAAGCATGAATGATGTCATTGATACGACGATTTACTATCATGATAACAGAGTAAAAAGAGCAGACGGGGTCAATGCGGCAGGTATCAATGCCGGGGACACAATTCAGTATATTGTTTCACTGCCGGAAGATAGATACATTGAAGACAGTTCTTTGTGCTTCCGTGCGTATCATTCTGATGTCAAAGTGTATGAAGGAGATCAGCTGATCTTTACATATGGACAGGAATATACGGAAGAAGGAAAGATGCACGGCAATGAGTTCATCCATTGTCCGATTCCGAAGGACGCGTGGGGAGGAAACCTGAAAGTAGTTGTAAAGCAGGTAGAAGGCAGCGGGTCTGACCACTATACGGAATTCAGAGTGCTTCCAAATGTGAATGTCAGATGGTATCCGCTGATCGGCAGAGGCTTTGAGTTCCTGCTCTTTCTGATGCTGGTATGTGCAGCTTTTGCGGCTTTTCTCTTATTTATTATTCTGAGATTTTTCACAAGGAGTTTCAGCCGGAAAGGACTTGCTTTATCCGCTTTCGTTTTTCTGATCAGTGCCTGGTATCTCGGTTCCCGTGATATGTTGTATGTATTGCTGGATAATACTTATTTTTCAGCAGTGTTTGAGCATTTTGCGGTCATGCTGGCACCGGTGCCTATGTATCATTTCTTTGCCGAAAGTGCCAATGATGACAAGCTGAGGAAAGATTATCGTTTTATCGCAGCCGTGTTTTCTGTTTTCTTCCTTGTGACAACCAGTCTGGCTTTGTTCACAAAGTGGAAATTTGAGTATTTTGAAGTCGCCTTGTATGTTCTGTTCATTTCTTCTGTAGTGATTACGTTCATTATCGAAATCAGGCATCGTCATCGCAGGTTTTCACTGGGATCCAAAATTCTTCTGTGCGGTTCTTTGCTGACTTTGATGGTGGCTTTTATCCAGATGATTCTGACAATTCTGCGCCGGCGTTTTCCTGACAATATCGCATTAATGCTGATGACAAGGTTTGATGTTTCAACCATTGGTCTTCTGCTGTTCATTATTACGCTTGGTGTTTCCCTGCTTGTGACATTTACCTCCTCCATCCGGAGGGAAGCCAGAGAAGATCAGCTGCGCGAGCTTGCCTATGTAGATATGTTAACGGGCATTCATAACCGCAACTATTGTGCCGGCCAGATGGAAGAAAGAGACAGGAAGAAAATTTTTTCTTACGGTATTGTGTTCTTTGATGCCGACAAGCTCAAGTATGCCAATGATCATTACGGGCATGAGACAGGAGATGACATCATCCGCAGTGCTGCCAATTGCATCAAAGCAGCTTTCGCTGATTGCCAGGGTTTCTTCGGCAGATGGGGCGGCGATGAATTTATCGCAGTATTTGATCATCCGGACGACATTCCTCCTTTTGAAGAAAGATTCCGGAAAGAAATGGACAAAATCAATGAAAGCGGCAGGTTTGCTTTCCGCTTTACAGTTTCCTATGGAGCTGCTGTCAATAACGGAACGGAAACAAGTGCCGTTGTCAGAGACAGAGCCGACAGTGAAATGTATATATATAAACAGAAGCACGGTGTTCAGCGCGGATGATACCGTGTTTTTCTTATGATATAATATGGTCTGAATACAAGAGGAAAAAATAAACATGAGAAATGGTCGAAATAGAGGTTGGTTCTGGTTTCTGTTCTTTGTCGTCTTTTTCGGATTCGGGGGCAGTTCGCTGCTGCCTTTCTTTATCATCATTGCAGTAGTCGCTGCGATTGCTATTGCTTCCGTACATTCTGCCAAAAAGCAGGATGAGTCCCGTTCTTATCAGAGAGGCTATCAGAGAGCCAGTGAATACAGAAGAGCCGGGGCAACCATGTCTTCTTCCCAGCTGGCAAAAATCAATGTGTATCTGCGAAGATGGTACCGGAGTCATGACCGTCTGAATGTCGGTACGAATGTTTCTCTTCGGATTCATGGTTCTACATATGCGTCTTTGAGTTCTCTGGATGTTTACAGAGGCGAAGAGATGATCTGTTCCCTGAATGATTTTGAAAGAAGGTATCCGGATTCCTACAAGGAAATCATCGATGAATTAAGTCGTCTTTCTTCTTCTCCGCAGGATACCGAAGTATTCGATGCAGAAGTGACGCCTTCCAGACCTGCTGAGCAGGCGCAGCCTGCCGCTAAAGGAGCTGCGTATTTTATCGATGAGATCAATTCCCTGAATAATGATATTCCGGATGAAGATATCACCAATGGTCTGTATGAAACTGCTTCTCTGCTTGGCCAGATTCAGAAGCTGGAAGAAAAATTCCCGAAGTCAAAGGACAAGCTCAAGAAGCTCTATGAATACTATCTGCCGATTCTGACCCGTATTCTGAAACAATACAGTGCTTTGCAGAATGCCAAGATGGATCCGAATTATGAAGATACCTACAACAAGCTGAAGCGTACCATCAATCTGATCAACGATGCGATGAAGACAATTATTTCCTCCATGACGGATGCCGATATGATGAATCTTTCTGCTGATCTTTCTACTCTTGAAGCAGTTCTGCAGAAGGACGGGCTGACGTCTGAAGGTCAGATGAAAACGAAAAACGGAGAATAATATCTATGTCCAATGATCGTAAAAGAGATGAAAAGAACCGGCTGTGGAATGAAGTGCTCGGCTCAAAAAGAGCTTATGAATCAACGGATGCATCCGATCATATTTCATTGACCATCGATGCCAATGAAAAGAACGCTGACAAGTCTGCCCTGAAGAGTTCCAATGATGCAATGGCAGAACTCAACCGGATTCTGCAGAAGCAGAAGAAGGACATTGAAGAGCTGACAAAGCAGACTGAAGAAATCAGGCCTTTAGGGGTCAGTGAAATGGATCTCGACAAGATGGAAGCGGATCTGCAGAAGGACTACGGGGTCAAAGAAAAACCGGAAGACAGGCAGGACTTTGATTCCAAGAAGATTTTCGATGATATCTATAACACGATCACTTCCAAAATCATGGGACAGAAAGATGCCATGCGGCAGATGATTACCGCTTTCCGCAGACCTTATGTCATGGGAATTGAAGAAGGACATGCAAAGAATGTGATTCTTGTTTCCGGTCCGCAGGGATCCGGCCGGCACGCAGCCGTGACGGAAATGGCCCGCAGCCTGTATGAAAAGAAGGTCTTTGATTCACCGGAAGTTGCTACGATTGATTTGTCCCGATATACATCCGGCGCCCAGGAATCCATTTTCCTGCAGGATCTTTACCAGGCTTTGAAATCCAAGGGTTCAGTGATCTGTTTTGAGGGTTTTGAAACAGGTTTCCCTGCATTCTTACGGATGGTCAATTCCCTGGTCACAACCGGCAAGGTTGTTCTGAACAAGCGCTATGTGCTGACCAAGGGCATATTGGTTGAAAACCAGACAGGACTGGTTGAAAATGCGGTCAATTCCTTAAGTGCAGAAGGCAAGTACCTGATTTTCATGACGAAAAACAAGCCGGAAAAAGTACAGGATTCCTTCGGTGCAGACTTTATGTATCACGTTCTGGATGTTGTTGTCCTGAAGCCGCTGGATGAAGAAGCTTCCCGTCAGGTCATTGCAAAACAGAAGGATGAACTGGTCAGAAAAGCCGGTGAACATCTGAAGATCAAAGTCACTGTGGATGAAAAGCTCAATGAGTGGGTTGAAACAAACTACAACAAGGATGAAGGTGCAGACGGCATTACTTCTCTCTTCTATGATTTCTATATTTCCCTGTCCCAGTTTGTCCTGAATGAAAATCTCGGTGCACAGGAAGAAATATCCGTCATTGTAGATAACAATGTACCGACGGCAATTTACCAGGATCATAAGCTGGCATTGGTAAGAGAGAAGACAAGCCAGGAAGAAATCGATGCCGTAAACAAGGAACTGGATCAGATTGTCGGCCTGGAAGAAGTCAAGAAGTATGTGCGTTCCCTGCAGAGCCATATTGCCATGAACGAAAAGAGACGGGCCCAGGGCATGAAAGTTGCCTCTGTCTCCAAGCATATGATCTTTACCGGCAATCCTGGTACCGGCAAGACGACAATTGCAAGACTCCTTTCCCGTTATATGAAAGCCATTGGTGCTTTGAGTGAAGGACAGCTGGTGGAAGTAACCAGAGCAGATCTTGTTGCCCAATATGTCGGCCAGACAGCACCGTTAACTATGAATGTCATCAAGAGTGCCATCGGCGGCGTTCTCTTTATCGATGAAGCGTATTCCCTTTACAGAGGAAAGGATGATTCCTTCGGTCTGGAGGCAATCGATACTCTTGTCAAGGCAATGGAAGATAACAGAGATAATCTGATTGTCATTCTGGCCGGCTATTCAAAGGAAATGTCTGTTTTCCTCGAATCCAATTCCGGTCTGAAGTCCAGATTCCCGAATCTGATCAACTTCCCGGATTATACCGGTGAAGAGCTGCAGAAGATTGCCATCCTGCAGGCTAAAGGCAAAGGCTATGTCGTTGATGAAGAAGCTAAAGCTCCTTTGAAGGAATACTTCGACAAGGTACAGTCCATCAATTCTGCTGAGGCAGGCAACGGCCGTCTTGCCCGCAATACGATTGAAGAAGCAATTCTGAAACAGTCACAAAGACTGGTAAAGGAACCAGATGGAGATATCAGTCTTCTGAAGAAGGAGGACTTCGACTTTACGATCAAAGTCAAGGCACCTGAAAAGAAGACAGAACCAGGTCTCGATGATCTGAAAAAGATGCTGAATCAGTAACAAAATCTGAGTGCTCTTCGGAGCACTTTTTTCTATGTGAAAATATGAAATGACAAAAAATCAGTATTACATGCGTGCATATAATACAAGCACTTACAGAAATAAAAGAAAAACGCCTTTTCTGCAAACAAAATATGATATTAGCGTAATTTCACACATTTATCACATCTTTGTCATAAAATATATGAAAATAATAAATTCACAAGCAAACATAAGATAAATAAAAGGCTTAACAAAGCCATAATATAAAAGTAACGTAAAATGAAAATAACATGCATGCAGGAAGTATCAATTCTTTCCGGATTTTCCATAATTTATATATAAAAATACGCATTTCCGCTGATTTTTTGACAAACCGGAACTCGTCTGTTAGAATACGGGTCATGTTGAAAAAGTTAAAGGAAAAAGGATATGCACTCGGCGCATGTGCATTGCTGGTTGCCAATGGAGCCTTCGGCTATATTCACGCAGCCAATGACAAGGAAGAAGAAGACAGACAGATTGCCTATGAACAGCTGTATCGTTCCATGCGGCTGGAGATTTCTTCCAGACCGGTTGAATACGGCAGCCAGGTAACTGCTGAAGATCTGGTTGTTTACAGCAGTCATGACTATACACTTGTCTCTGACTTCGATCCGGATAAGCCTGGCACTTATACGGTGGCCTGTACATTGCAGGGAAGTGAAGACATCTATGGTGAAACGGCTGAAAAGACTATCGAAAAGACAGCAACTGTGGTTGATACACAGGCGCCTGTGATCACGTTTAATGAAGATTCAGTTTCCATCAGTAAAGGCACTGACTTTGATGTTCTTTCCAATATTGCCTCTGTTGCCGATCCTATTGACGGCGAACTGACAGAGGGAGAAGGCAACGGTACTTATACGGTTACATCCAATCTGGATCAGAATACCGATGGTACGTATCAGGTTACGGTTACAGCAAGGGATATCAATGGAAATACGTCCGAAAAAACCTATGAAGTTCAGGTATATACACCAAAGCCGAAAGTTGTAACAACATACAGCGTTTCTGCTGATACCAGCGGCAATTATTCTGCCATCCTGTCTTATCTGACAGGTTCTCTGGGTCTGAACAAGGCAGCAGCTTCTGGCGTTCTGGCAAATATCTACTATGAGTCCAAGTTCAATCCGACGGCAGGTTCTTCTTATTATGGTCTTTGCCAATGGGGCGGCGGCCGCCGCAGCAATCTTGCCTCCTATACTGCATCCCTTGGTCTGAGTGCAGATTCTCTGGAAGGCCAGCTGGCTTACATGGCTTATGAACTGAATGGTTCCTACAGCGGTGTGCTTGCGTCTTTGCGTTCTGTAGAAGACAGTGCAGCCGGTGCAGAAGCAGCGGCAGCTATTTTCTGCAGGGGATATGAAGGAGCTTCGGCAGGCGGCAGAGGCGCTCTGGCAGCTTCCTATTACGCGTCATGATCATGGAAACAGAATATGTCAAAGTAAAGGAGATATATTCTGTTTTTATTTTTCAGCAATTGTCTGTTAAATGTTCGTCAAACTGTAAAATATAAGATAAATCCAAATTTTTTAATGCTATACTTTTTTTAGCAGATATTTTCGAAAGGGGAATTTATAAGTATGTCCGAAAATGAAACAAAGACACAGGCACAGGCGCAGGCAGAACCTGAAATCAAACTAACCCTGACACCGGATGAGCTTCAGGAAGAAAATAACAAACAACTGGCATCTCTTGAAGCAAAGAAAAATGAACTCATCAATCCGGAAAAACCAGAAGAAAAGACACCGGTCAAGGATCCGATCGATGAATCCAAGCTGAGTGAATCTGAACGCAATACTGTCAATCAGTTCTCCAAGCAGATTGATATTACCGAAGCCAACACTGTACTGCAGTATGGTTCTGCAGCTCAGAAAAAGGTATCTGATTTCTCTGACACCGCTCTGACAAGCGTCCGTACAAAGGACCTTGGCGAGGTCGGTGAATTGCTGACCCAGCTGGTTGGGGAATTGAAGGATTCTTCTGAAAACGAAAAGAAGGGTTTCTTTGAAAAGCTCTTTGACAAGGGCGGTGACAAGGTTACCCAGATCAAGGCACGTTATGATAATGCGTCCAAGAATGTCGATAAGGTCGCTTCCATGCTGGAAGATCATCAGATTACTTTGTTAAAGGACATTGCATTGCTGGATGAACTCTATCAGCGCAATGCCACAAATACAAAGGAATTGACAATGTACATTCTGGCCGGCCGCAAGAAGCTGGAAGAAGTCAGAAAGAATGAGCTTCCTGCTTTGATTGAAAAGGCAAAGGCATCCGGATTGCCGGAAGATGCTCAGGCTGCCAATGACCTTGAACAGGCTTGTGTCCGTTTTGAAAAGAAATTGTATGATCTGGAACTGACCCGTCAGATTTCTATCCAGATGGCACCGCAGATCAGACTTGTCCAGAACAACGATACATTGATGACTGAAAAGATTCAGTCCACATTGGTCAACACCATTCCTCTGTGGAAGAACCAGATCGTTCTTTCACTTGGCATTTCCCATTCCAAGCAGGCTCTGGAAGCACAGCGTGAAGTCACCGACATGACCAACACCCTGCTCAAGAAGAATGCTGACACTCTGCATCAGGCTACCGTTGATACAGCTAAGGAATCTGAGAGAGGCATCGTTGATCTTGAAACCCTCCAGCATACAAATGAACAGCTGATCAGCACCTTGGATGAAGTCATGCAGATCCAGAAGGAAGGCCATGAAAAGAGACAGGCTGCCGAACAGGAACTTGCCCGTATTGAAAATGAGCTGACCGAAAAGCTGACCCAGGTCAGAGCTGAGCAGGACGTTACAAAGAAGTAATAAAATTTCACAGTCAGAAAATGAGCCGGAATCCATTGTGATCCGGCTCTTTCTGGTTATGAAAGAG
The DNA here is from genome assembly GCA_900315065.1 of uncultured Erysipelotrichaceae bacterium. Taxonomy (GTDB): domain Bacteria; phylum Bacillota_I; class Bacilli_A; order Erysipelotrichales; family Erysipelotrichaceae; genus Bulleidia. Next base: position 16,559 of record OMXQ01000025.1, on the reverse strand, counting down.
TATCAGTTGTAATATTTACTCAATGACTTGCTGCCAGTCTTTTCAGCTCAATATAATGAAGATATACACAGGAGAAAAGCCATGAACACAGGATTAATCATGCATATTTTATTTGTGAAATATCATTTCGATGAAATGCCGCAATATACAGAAGCCATTCGGCAAATGAAAGGACACATTGCATGATCCGGTGGGGAATTCTTGGCGCAGGGAAGATTGCGCATCGCTTCTGTGCTTCTTTGCAGAAGCTTCCGGATTGTACCTTGCAGGCAATTGCCGGCAGAAACAAAGAAAAGATGGAGGCTTTTCAGAAACAATTTCCGTGTCAGTCTGTCTATACGGATTTCAATGCTCTGATTGAAGATGACAACGTAGATGCCATCTATCTTGCTTTGCCGCATGCCATGCACGCAGAATGGGCTGTCAAAGCACTGCAGAATCATAAAGCTGTTCTTTCTGAAAAGCCGGCGGTATTAAATACGCAGGAAATGAAAGATATTGCCAAAGCTGCCAGAGAAAATCATGTTCTGTACATGGAAGGCATGAAGACAAGAATGGAACCAGCTAACCGGAAACTGAAGGAAGAAATCGATAAGATTGGAAAGATTCAGAAAATTGAAACTTCCATTTTCTTTGAGCTTCCAAAAGAGATGATCGGCAAATCTTATCTCACCAGCGGCAAAGGCAGCGGGTGTCTGCTGGACAGCGGCTGCTATTGTACCCAATGGGCAGAAGATTTTCTGATGGGCACACCGGTTGTGAAAAAGACCTATGCCAACGTGTATAACGGCATTGATTTCTATGTGAAATCTCTTCTTCAGTTTGATAACGCTGAATTCGTTATAGAAAACGGAATTGACAGAAGCGGCGAAGCCAGAGCTGTCATTCATGGAGAGAAGGGTACCGTAACAGTAACACCAGTCCACCGGCCGGAATCTTTCACAATAAAAACGGCTGATGGCGAAGAAACTATATCGGTTCCTTATGAATATGATGACTTCTATGGAGAAATCCGTCATTTCTGTGATCTGCTCAATCATCATGAAACAGAAAGTCCGATCATGTCTCTGGATGACAGTATCCGCAATGCAGAGATTCTGGATGCGGTCAGAAGTTCCTTTACTGAGTATGATGAGAAGGATCTGAAGACCCTGGAAGAGCAGGAAAAGACCTTTGCCATGTCTTCCTTTACAAGTAAAGACGCCCTGGCAATTGGCAATGCGATGGTATCTTTGTTACCGGAATATGACCGCGGGATTGTGGTACAGATCATCAGAGAAAGCGATCAGAATGTGATTTTCCAATACATCACAGATGACAAGACAGAAAAAAATATCATGTATACGACTGGCAAGCATGCATGTATTTCCCAATTCGGACACAGCAGTGCCTGGGTATTTGTTCTTGGCAAGTTAAAACCGCTGTCTGAAGGGACTGCGGCATCCGGAGGTGCCTTCCCGATCTTTAACCAGGAAGGAAAACTCATCGCTTCCATTCTTGTCTCCGGTCTGCATGAAGGCAAAGATCATGAATTGATTCTGCGGGCTTTGAAGAAGGTATATCACAAAGACTATCCGGATCTGATCAAAGCACTTGGATAACAAAAAACAAAAGGAATCCGCACAATGGATTCCCTTTTCATTCCTGCTCAATCAGGAATACAAAGTATCCGGTTTTCTGGACAGGTTCCTGAAGAAATCAGATTTTTCAATTTCATGATGATCATAGTAGAAATCAGAAGCCAGTTCCAGCATATATTCCCAGCTGCAGTCCCATCCATCCGGGTGCTCTGCGATTTCCTGCAATAAAGCATCCGTCTTTTTATAATCCTGCGGTTTCTGTTCCAACAGAGCACAAGCATAGGAATTCACCAGATTCTGGCTGTCCGGCAGCTGTTCATGCCATGTTTTATACCAGGCATCTCTTTCTTCATACATATCTGCTCTTGTGAAAAGCTCAAGAATATCATATAGATATACGGATTCTTCATGGAAACGGAAAGTATCCACGATGTCTTTCATCAATGCGATTGTTTCTTCAGGATGCCTTGTGTTGATGCAATGGAAACCTGCTTCCTCCAGAACGGAACAGATTTCATTGTATTCAGTATTGGCTGCACTTGAAGGGTCATAGACAGGCCGGATGGTTTCACCTTCATCAACCGGAATCCGGAAGTGTGCATTGATATAGTCTCTGACGTACGGCCATTCTGCCGCAAGAGAAGAGACGACTTTTTCATCCTCGGTAAAAATGATCCTGCACAGGTGCATTAACAAAGAACTGTTCATCCAACCTCTGCATTGTTCACAATACTCAGCCATATTCAGAATGTTGGTACGGGACATCAGATCAGAATCATGAATCAGATAGTTGAGCTGCTGGCAATAAACAAGATCGACGTTCATTCCTTCCTCCATTAATCTGAGGATGTCACGACAGGAACATGCAATCTTATGAAGAGCAGTTTTTTCCCGCATGCCCTTTCCTCTCAGCGCATCAAAAGCATCCGCCACAAATGCAGGACTGTTTTGCTGGATCTGTGTCGAGACCATGCGGATGAATTGTTTCTCGTCGGCTCTGCGTGTGCTCATAACTGTACCTTTCCCTGCTTTGAAACAGACAGGAAGATGAGGAAATAGAAGCGAAAGAAGAGGACTCTCCCTCCACTTGCATTCTAGCAGTGATTTTGCTTATTTTACAGGCCTTTTTCGCATTTTTATGCATATGAAAACAGGCTGAAAAATGACGCGGAAAAGCCAATCATTATATCTGAAATAATTGTCTGATTCTTCATAGATTCTTGTGTAAAAAAGTGCAGGGATGAAAAAAGACAGAGTGCATATTCTCTGTCTGGTGTTATTGTTTCTGAAGATAAGAAAGCAGACGCTTCTTCAATAATTCATAGCGCTCTTTCTTCTCGGTTTTCCGGAAGTGAACTTCCCTGAATTGCTGAGGATTATTCTCATAAGATAGTAGTGCTGCTTCCTGACCGAACTGTTCACTGGTCAGATCAAACCAGTTCTCATCGATAACGTTGTAACAATGATAATTCCCGTCCGGTCTCAGGATGCCGTATACTTTCCCGCCGAAGATATCCTGGGCAAGGAAAGCAGTAATGGAACACTGGCCGAGGGTTTTGTTTTCCTTCGTCCAATGATCCCGCATGCGGGGTGCACAGGTATCTGCACACCAGACATGACATAAGGCCTGATACAGATCATCTGGATTTTTGATCTGAGGAAGATCAATGACCGGGGAACAATTGAGTTTGCCGTGATTGTACATAGTTGCGTCCTTTCAAAAAAACAGAGGATGGCCCTCTGTTTAATTTGCCTGGTAATCTACCCATTCTCCATTCTGGTCTGCGATCCACTGGTTTTCACCGATCTGATACCAGTTGTAAGTTCCGTCATTTGTGGTGCTGAGAACTTCATATGTCTCACCCTTCTTGACAGAACCAACGGCATTGCCGGAAGTGGAGCTTGTATCACGAATGTTGATGGCATCCAGCTTGACAGTCAGCTTGCCTGCAGTTGCAGGAGTAGGTGTCGGGGTAGGTTCGGCAGGAGTGGCAGTAGCTTCAGCAGCTGCAGAAGCGGAAGGCTCAGCAGAAGCTGCCGGTTCACGTGTCTTCTCATAACCCGGCAGGGAAAGGCCGATCTTCTGCAGACCGCCGTTCAGAATGTCAGGTCTTTCCATATAAAGGAAACCGAGAATGCCAACCAGAATGGCAATAAGAACAATCAGAATGATCTGCAGAACATGAGAAGTTCTGGCAGAAGCTTCTTCTTCTCGCTTTTCTTCACGGGAATAGTGAGCAGGCTGCGGCGCCGGAGCAGTTGGAACATCTGCCGTTTCCTCAGTCTGTTCGGTATTTTCATCGTCTTCTTCGTCTTCGTCATCATCGTGTTCAAAGATGATTCTTGAAAGGAGGCTTTCTTTTTCTTCCTTCTTTTCTTTCTTATCTTTTTTGTTTTTCTTTGCAGGTTTTCCGGCTGCCTTTTCTTTCTTTTCAGGCTTTGGTTCTGCTTCTGTTTCTTCATCGATGACAGGAAGCTGAGCAGTTACTGCTTCTGTTTCTGCTTCATCGCTGCCCGGCTGATTCAGATCAATTCTGACTTCATCGTCATCTTTTTCTTCCATCTGCGGTTCTTTCGGGAAGACAGGCATGGCCGGTGTTTCTTCTTCAGCCTTTTTCAGGTCAGATGGACGGGCAATATATAATTCACCGCATTGCGGGCAGTATTCTTCACCATCCGGAATCATGGCACCGCAATTGATGCAATATCTTTTGGACATAACAGCTCTCCTTTGTATATTTCCGTAACATTATAGCATTTTACCGGACTTTTTCACATGCAGCAGAACTGGGAATCTTCACACAACATTCAGATAAGAGCGAAAACGAAAAAAGTACGACCGGTGTATAATGAAGATACGAAAAAGTGAGGTGTCTTATGATCTGTAAAAATTGCGGGAAAGAAATACCTGACGGGGCAAAATTCTGCGGCTTCTGCGGTGCTCTTCAGACAGTTGAGGAAACTGCACCAGAAGCAGAGAAAGCAGTCCCGGTAGAAAATACAGAAGAAAAACAGACGGAAGCTCCTGTTGAAGAAAAAGAACCAGAAGAACCAGAAGAGCCAAAGGAAGAAAAGAAAAATACCTTCCAGGAAAAAGCAGAAGGCGTTAAGGAAAAAGTTCTTGGCGACAATGGCAAACTGGATCAGGGTGACTTCAAGCGCATGGGCAATGAAGCTGCTTCCGGCATTAAGAGTGCTGCTTCCAAAGTACAATGGAATCAGTACAAGGAACTCCTGGATGTTCTGAAGAATCCTTTTGAGCTCCATGATCTTTCCGTATTGCCGGCAGCTACCTTTGCGGTATTTACATTGATTATCAACTGGGTTTCCTTCGGCGGTTTCGTGCCGGGTCTGATGGTAACTCTGATTATTTATGCCGGTGCATTGGCAGTGATGTATCTGGGCGACAGGAAGTCCTTCAGCTGGAAGAAAGGTCTTTCCAGAGTGGTAAGCCTGACGGTAATTCCGGTGCTTGCGGTAACGCTTGCGGCTGTTTTCTCAGCAGTTCTTTATTCCAATCTGACCAATGAATCCATGGCTTTCAATTTCTACATGGCAATGAATGCAGTGAGATCAAATCTTCTCGCGATGATCATTTTGTATCTGATTGCAGCTGTCAGCTATACCATTTCCCTGACAAAGGTTTCCGGGAAGCTCAATGCTTATGTATTGTTAGTGATTGTGGCATTGGTATTCTGTCTGATTGCCTATATTCTGCTCAATGATATGATGGGTTCCATGATGACGCTGTCACATGCCGGCTGAGCTGAAACCGGAAACTGAATAAATAATGTACAGAAGACAGGATTGTGATTCCTGTCTTTTTTGTACATTGTCAAAAATAGTGTTATACTCATTACCGGCTTGTTATTGAAAATGAACGTGGAATATCGTCCCTTTTTAATATTATTATTTCTATTATTTTCATTTTATGAGTATCCGATTGAGGATAAATTTTTTTCGTGACCAGGTGAAAAAAAATGAATAAACAGGAACGTACCAGAAAAACGATTGAAGCAACCATGCAGATTATTGCTGAAAAGGGCATGGACCGCTTTTCCGTCATCCAGAGCGCGGAAAGAGCGGGTATTAATGAAGCTCTGATTTATCGTGATTTCGTGTCCAAGGAAAATCTTCTTTATTCCTGCTACATTGACTATGTGATCAGACTCGGTGATGTGTATAACCAGATTGTTTTCAGTAATAACATGGATATCATCAGTAAAATTGAACTTGTCTGGCGGGCTTTCTTCCGTTTTCTGCTGCAGAATAACTACCGGACTTTGTTCTATGAACAATTCCGTTCTTCTTCCTATGCGGCAGCAGCGAAGAAAAAGGCAAGGCTTCCTTTGCAAAACACGCATTATATGAGTTTCGTCAATCAGATTGTGGCAGAACTGAAACTGGATCAGAATCAGATCGATATTCTCGGAATATTGCTGATGGATGGATCGCTGTTATTTGCCAGGCGGATCATTCAGGGAGAAATGGAAGACAAAAAAGAAAACATTGACCGGATCTGGGCAATGCTTTCTGGCGGCGTAAAGGGAATGTTTGCGTGATGACATTCCTTTTTACGATATAATAATTGCAATGAGACGCAGAACCAGAAGAAAACTGAAGAAATCCATGAAAATCGGCATTGTATTTCTGTGTGCCTTGTTTGTTTTTGTGATGTGGCTGATTCCTTATCACAGGCGCAAAGTACTGGAGGAAGAATCACAGCTGATTTCCTTTGAATATGAATGGCCGTCCCATAAGTATGATTGGGACAATCTGAAAAAGGACGGCACCCGCTATTCTTATCAGGATGACAATTATACATCGCTGACCGGCATTGATGTCAGTTCTCACCAGGGAACCATAGACTGGGAAAAAACAGGTAAAGACAACATTGACTTTGCCATGATCCGCTGCGGCTACCGCGGCGCAGCCGACGGAACAATCAATGAGGACGAACAATTCGAAGCTAATATCAAAGGCGCACAAGCCAATGACATCAGAACCGGTGTCTATTTCTTCTCACAGGCAGTGAGTGTTGAAGAAGCAGCTGAAGAAGCTGACTATGTCATCTCCAAAGTGAAAAATTACAAACTCGATATGCCGGTGGTCTTTGATCTGGAAGAAATGGCGGACGGATCGGGCAGAACAACGTCCTTGTCGGCGGAAGAAAGAACCCGGATGGCAGTGACCTTCATGAACAGGGTCGAAGATGCCGGCTATACGCCGATGGTCTATAACAGTTCCTCATTGTTATCATCCCGGTATGATCTGGAATATCTGCAGCCTTATATGGTCTGGGCAGCCGAGTATGGTACGGAGTACCCGTCTTTCCCATATGAATTTGAAATGTGGCAATATACAAATGAAGGCCAGGCGGCAGGTATCAATACCAATGTGGACATGGATCTCTGGTTTGTAAAAAAGGATGCAGAGTGATCACAGTCAATTGTGATCATTGTTCTGCATCTTTTTCTCTGATGACATCCTTCAGAAATGCGATTTCTGCTTTTCCTTTTGAAATGTTTCTGATCTTTTCATTGAGTTCTTCTTCACTCAATACAAACATATGGACTTTCTCATCGAATTGCTGGTCGATGACTTCCGTATATTTGCGCAGCCATCCTTCCATGAGTCCGGAAAGTTCATAAACATAGTCGATCCGGTATTCGTGATATGTCACATCGATTGTTTTCTGTGCTTTGGCCAGTGCTTCCGTTACGGCACCGCTGTAAGCCCGGATCAGACCGCCGGCTCCTAATTTGATGCCGCCGAAGTAGCGCACAACACAGGCACACACAGAAGAAATGCCGCTGTGCCGGATCGCTTCCAGCATCGGCACACCAGCTGTCCCGCCTGGTTCCTTATTATCACTGGACCTCTGAATTCTGTCATTTTCCCCGGTTACATAGGCAGTGCAGACATGGGTGGCATCGCTGTATTCACTGCGGATTTCTTCGATATATGCCCGGCATTCTTCTTCGGTGCGGCATGGTTTTACACAGGCAATGAAGCGGGATTTGTTAATGACGGTTTCATTCCTGAATTCTTCTTTTAATCTCATAGGGATAGTATAATTACTTTATTCACTATTAACAAACGGGAAACAGATATGGGAAAGATCAGACAACTCGATTCACAAACAACCAATTTGATCGCGGCTGGCGAAGTCGTGGAAAGACCGATGGGGGTCGTCAAGGAACTGGTGGAAAATGCCATTGATGCATCTTCTACCCGTATTACGATTGCGATTGAAGAAGGCGGTCTGAAAAAGATCACCATTACTGATAACGGCACCGGCATGGATTCTGCAGATGCCGAGATGTGTTTCCAGCGTCATGCCACTTCCAAGATTCATGGGCAGAATGATCTGTGGACAATTCATACTCTGGGCTTCCGCGGAGAGGCATTGCCTTCCATTGCGGCGGTAGCCAAAGTAACGCTGACTACCAGCAATGGTGAAGATGCGACCAGAGTTGTCATGGCTTATGGAAAGACAGAATCTGTGTCTCCTTATCCTTGTTCCAAAGGTACTGAGATTCAGGTGGAAGGTCTTTTCTACCACACGCCGGCCAGACTCAAGCACATGCGTTCTGCTTCCTATGAAGCTTCTTTGATCCAGGATGTGATTTCGCGTTTTGCTTTGTCACATCCGGAAATTGCTTTTCGTTTCATCAATGAAGGCAGGGATGCTTTCCGTACCAGCGGCCAGGGTTCCTTGCAGGAAGTTGTTTATTCCGTCTATGGAAGAGGGGCAGCTGAAAATGCCATCCCGGTTGATTTTTCCGACTTTGATTATCATGTCCACGGGTATCTGATTGCCCCCTCCATTACCAGAGCCACCCGCAATATGATGCATATTTTCCTCAACGGCAGAATGGTAAAGACGTATAAACTTTATCAGTCCGTACAGGAAGGCTATCACGAATTTATTCCCAAGGGCAGATGCCCGATGTGTGTTCTTTTAGTGGAGATGGATCCGCATCTTCTGGATGTCAACGTTCATCCAAGCAAGTGGGAAGTCCGTATTTCCAAGGAAGTCCAGCTGGAAGTTCTGATCAAAGACCAGGTGGAAAAAGCACTGAAAGAAAAAGGAGCTGTCAGAGAAAGTGCTGAAGCAGAAGACAAACCTGCCCGTACAACTTACTATCAGCCTTTATCATTTGATGACCTTGATCTGAGAGCTGCATATCCTTCTGCAGGATCCGGATATAAATCACACAAGCAGACAGTTGAAAAAGAAGAAACAGCAGAAACAACAGACAAAAAAGAAACTGATCAGAATACGACAGCTATCACAGGTCTTTCTCACCTGGATCCCGATACCCAGGCAGCGATCCGCAAAGAAGCAGAAGAAGACAATGCTTTGTTAGCAGCTCTGCAGGCAAAGGTAGAAGAAAAAGAAGAAACCTATGGGCAGGAACAGGAAGAAGATCCTTTCCCTCTGATGGAAATCATCGGCCAGTACAAGGATACTCATATTCTCGCTTCCTGCTCTCAGGGCCTTGTCATCATTTCCCAGAAAAGAGCCCAGGAAAGAATTCTCTATGAACAGCTTGCAGAGAAGATTGACCAGGAAACGATCATGAATGATCTGCTGGTGCCGGTTACGATTCAGACCAGTGATGATATTGTTCGTAGAATTGATGAACTCAATGAAACATATGCACCGATGCATATTCAGTTTGAAGCTTTCGGCAAAGATACAGTATCGGTAAGAAGTATTCCGGCATGGATGCAGAAAATGGATGAAACATTGTTCCTGCAGGATTGTGTGGATCTGTTTGTTAATGAACAAAGCCAGCAATCGTCAGAAAAAAGAAAACAGACCCTTCTGAAGGAAGTTTCCATGCATACCGTTCATGTCCATCAGAAACTCAATATGGAGGAAATGAAGGAACTGATTGCCCGGCTTGCCATGTGTCATAACCGCTGGACCGATCCGCAGGGGAATCCAACGCTTGTGATCATGGATGAAAAGAAGCTGCTGAAAGGATTGTTATGAAGAAAGTACTGGTAATTGCAGGACCGACTGCATCCGGAAAAACTGCTTTCTCGATAGATCTGGCAAAGCGGTACAAAGCCGAAATCATTTCCGGGGATTCCATTCAGGTATATAAAGGCTGTGACATCGGCAGCGGCAAAGTCAGAGAAGATGAAAAACAGGGAATTGTTCATCACCTGATTGATATCCTGACGCCCTTTGACCGCTATACCAGCGCAGATTTCCAGAAGATGGCAAGAAATATTATCGATACCAGTGATGCGTTCCAGATCATCTGCGGAGGCACCGGCATGTATCTCAAAGCCTGTCTCTATGACTATACATTTGAGGAAGAGGAAGGCGCCAGTACGGATCCCAGGTGGGAAAAATACACGGATGAAGAACTCTATGCCATGTTATTGAAAGTGGATCCGAAACAATGCGAGAAGATTCATCCTCATAACCGGCGCAGAGTCATGCGTTCTCTGACGATATTTGAAAGAAGCGGGAAACCGCAGTCCGAAATCGTAGCAGAGCAGGAACACAAGATGATCTATGATACCCTGATTCTCGGCTGTACAATGGACCGGCAGGTTCTGTACGAAAGAATCAATAAGCGGGTAGAAGGCATGTTTGAAGCGGGTCTTGAGCAGGAAGTCAGAACGCTGCTTGATCAGGGCGTATCCTTCGATAATGCATGCATGCAGGGAATCGGCTATAAGGAATGGAAGCCTTATTTTGAAGGACAATGTTCCAAAGAAGAAGTTAAAGCAGAAATTCAGAAACACAGCCGCCAGTTTGCCAAGCGCCAATATACCTGGTTCAATCACCAGATGCCGGTTGTCTGGTTCAATCCGCAGGAAGAAGCGGACAGAACACGGGTAATGCAGCAGGTGGATCAATGGCTGAAGTAAGGAGGAAGAAGATATGGTAAAACGCATCTATACAGACCTCAGGGCTTCGTTCGTACTGACAAGTCTTGCGGCTGGTTTATGTATCTGTATTGTCATTACGGCAGTTTCTATTGCGACCAATACGTTGAGCCAGTTATTCAGGGGCGTGATCGGATCGCTTGCCTTTACTACTTTGCTTGTTCTGGTATCTCTTATTCTTGCCCAGGGACAGGTTCATAAATTGAAGAAAAGAATCAAAGCCTGCGCAGGTTCTGTTTCCCTGGAACAGGAAGCTTATTACAATATCGCAAAGCAGCTTGCCTGCGGCAAAGAGTGGCTTGTGTATCATAACCGCAATACCTATCTTTTCTGGACAAAAGGGGTCATTACGAAAATAGATCTTGTGCAGAGAAATGGTCTGATGAACAAAGGCACCCTGATTATTTATTCTCAGATGCATCCGGAAGGAGAAGAAGTCAGATTTACCTCTTCTTCCAAAGAAAATATTGAAAAACTGATGGCCTGGTATACAGAATGACGAGCATGTAATTTGACTTCCGGTCAGCATACGCTAATATATGAGTAATGAAAGGTGAGAATTCAGCTGATCTTCACTTTTCAGACTTTGGATTTCTCTATAATGGAGATTATCCAGAAGGAGATAAAAAATGATGAATGACTTCAATTCACAGGTATACGAAGCAGAACAGGACGGTCTTCGTGCTTACCTTGCAAAAGTATTCGGCCACATGGCAGCAGCCCTAGGCATTACAACAGTTGTTGCCTTCCTGGGCTACCGTTCTCTGATTACAGGCGGTTTCTTCTATACTGCCTTCACAAGTTTCCCAATGCTTTCCTGGATTCTTCTGATTGCCCAGTTCGGCGTGGTTATTTCACTTTCCCGCGGCATCACAAGATATTCCAACACAACCGTAAGGGCATTGATGTACGGCTATGCAGCTCTGACAGGTGTTACCTTCTCATTCCTGCCGTTGTCCTTCGGTGTCTATACTGTTTTCCAGGCTTTCCTGTTTGCGGCAGTTCTGTTTGTATGCATGGCCCTGATCGGTCATTTTACAAAAGTTGATCTGTCCAGATTCTCCGGTTTGTTCATGGGTGGTCTGATCGCATTGCTTGTTGTTTCGCTGATTTCCATCTTTGTTCCGGCTTTAAGAGATGGTCTTGCAATCGGCTATATCGGTCTGCTGTTGTTCCTGGGCATTACTGCATGGGATATGCAGAGAATCAGAGCTTTCTATACACAGGCAGCTTCGGGCGAACTGAGTGAGAACCTGGCTGTCTATGGTGCCTTTGAACTCTACCTGGATTTCATCAATATCTTCCTGTATGTATTGAGAATCCTGGGCGCAAGAAGCTCCAGAGACTAAGCAATCTGACAAAACATCACAAGAGAAAGTTCCTGCGGGGACTTTTTCTTTTGTGCAGAGGAATTGACCCTTCTCAATTAATTGGTATGATTATCCCGAGGTTTCCATGAAAGTATCAGACTATTTTTTTACAGACTATTATCACAAATACATAACCATTGAAGCGGATTTTCTGACCGAAAAGCTGAAGAAGGAAATCAAGGTCCATGAAGATGACTGCTATGCTTTGTGTTCTTCTTATCTTGATGAAGAAGGCTATCTGAACTTCAATGTTCTTTCCATCGGGCCAAGCTGGGCAGAATGTACCAGAGGCCTGAAGAAAAAAAGCATGCTGGGTTCTTTCGGCATTGATGAAGTATATAACCTTGAAGCCAGAATTGCCGAAGCAGACATGGACATGAAGAAAAAGAATGATCCTTTTCTGAAAAAGATGGACATGATCTTTGATGAAGATCTGCTGAAGACCAGACTTGACGCAAGACTCGATTACGTCAGAGATATTTATTTTCCGGATGTTGTCATGACCGGATTGATCAATGACAGGTCTATGACGGAATATGCCATGCGGATCACAGGAATCAAAGGACCCTTCCTGGCCGGGATTCTTCAGCAGGAGCCGGAAGAAGATATCGGCGTACATATCGATGATCATCTGTATGTACTGCCTTATGTCAAAGATGGAGAAATCCGTCTGTTTGCCTTATTTACAGGTGAAAATACGGATGCAGAAGATGAAGATGCCATGGAAAGAATCATTCAGGAAACCGCTGAGATGGGTCTGGATTTCAACGGCATTACATTAAGAAGCTGAGGAGAAAAGATGAGCGATTTACACGAAACAATATTTACCTGTCCTCATTGCGGACACCAGTTTAATATCAATGTTTATGATGCCGTTAATGTGACAAAGGATCCGGATCTCAGGGATGCAGTTGTATCCGGGGATATTTTTCATCATGTCTGTCCGCATTGCCAGAAAGATTATCTGGTCCAGAATGACATGTTGTATGTCGATATGGAAAGAAGATTCATGATCTGGCTGAGCGAACACGAAACCGGTGATTCTCTTGTAAAGTTTGCGGAGCCGTTTGCCAAAGCAGGTTTCAAGATCAGAAGATGTTCTACTATTAAAGAACTCTCTGAAAAGATTCAGGTCTTTGAAGACGGCCTTGATGATGTCCTGGTTGAACTTGCCAAGTATGACAGTTTCATCGATTTCATCAACAACAAGAAAGGCAAAGCAGAAGACGTTACCAGCGTGGAATACCAGCATACGCAGGATGATGTCATGAAGATCAATGTCCGTACCGGAGACAAGGGTGCCAGTTTCCTGATTCCGATCAATATGGTTCAGGAAGAATTGAAGAGTGAAGCAGATCTCTACAAAGTTGAAGATGTGAAGTTCCCATGTATCAATGACAAGTGGATCATCTCTTTGTTTGAAAAAGAAAATCAGAAGTAAGTGATCACTTAATACAGACCATTTAAATTGTCAGAAAAAACAGGCAGGTAAGGATTCGCTTACATGAAGCAGGCAGTGCTACTATACTTCATGCGGGAAAAAAGCGGTTCAACGTCAGGCCGTCTGTAAACATTCAATATAGCTCTCAAAACATCAATTCCCGCACTTGTTCACGTTTTGCAGTTTCGTGAGCAGCCAATCCCCCATACACAATTCCTCCCTCGGAATTGAAAGTGGAAAGAAGCTCCCTCCCCCGGGAGTTTTTTTGTATGTGAACCTGTAAGAATTTTCATCTGAAACAGACGGATTTTACAGAAACTTTTCCTGAAATAATGTTTCCTGTATTGACGTGTATTTTGTGCACACTATAATACAGGCAAAGCAATGAAGAGAAGAGTAACCGGAAGAAAGTCCTGCAGAGAATCCCTGAAAGGTGAAAGGGGATGGACGGACCAGGGTGAACATGGTCTTGGAGCTTCCTGTTCCATATGAGAACAGGACGGGAGTTCCCGTTAACGGACAGGACTGTGATGGCAGTCAGTGAGGCAGAAATCGTGAGGTTTCTGTAAAACAAGGTGGTAACACGAGAATATATCCCGTCCTTGATGAACGTCAGTTCTGAAAGCGGGATTTTATTTTTACCCGCAAAGAAAGAATCTGAAAATAAAAGCTGTCTGTATTTACAGCAGGCAGATGAAGGAGGCAGAAAGATGAAACCATTATCAGATCGTACGGCGCACTTCACAGATTCTGTGATCCGCCGCATGACACGCGTATGTCTGAAGTACAATGCAATCAATTTGTCCCAGGGCTTTCCGGATTTTGATCCCCCGCAGGAAATTCTCAACAGGCTGAAGGAAGTGGCAGATGAAGATTACAACCAGTATTCCATTACCTGGGGAGCGCAGGACACAAGAGAAGCACTGGCGAAGAAGGAATCACATTTCATGGGATTTCCGATTGATCCCAACAAGGAAATAGTTATTACCTGCGGCGGTACGGAAGCGATGATGGCAGCGATGATGACGGTAGTCAATCCCGGCGATAAAGTTGCGATCTTTTCTCCTTTCTATGAAAACTATGGGGCAGATGCCATTCTTGCCGGAGCTGAACCGATCTATATTCCACTAGTTCCGCCATCGTTTGAATTTGATCCTGAGGTACTGGAAGCTGCTTTCCAAAAAGGCGCAAAGGCTTTGGTTCTCTGCAATCCCTCCAATCCAAGCGGAAAAGTATTTACAAGGGAAGAACTATTGACGATTGCGGATATTGTCAGACGCTATGACGGATATGTAGTTACGGATGAAGTCTATGAACACATCGTTTATGCGCCAAATGAAATGGTCTATATGGCCTCGCTTCCCGGCATGCGCGAGAGAACAATTTCCTGCGGTTCTTTGTCCAAGACCTATTCCATTACCGGCTGGCGGCTGGGATATACGATTGCGCCGGCTGAAATAACAGAGCGGATCAGGAAGGTTCATGATTTTCTGACGGTAGGAGCAGCCCATCCTCTGCAGGAAGCTGTTGTGACCGGTCTGAAGTTCGGCGATGCCTATTATGAAGAACTGCAGAAAACCTATACCCGTAAACGGGATCTTTTCTGTGATGGACTGGAAGCGATTGGCTTGAAGATCAGCCGGCCGCAGGGTGCTTATTATGTATTGGCTGATATCAGTGAATGGGGCTACGTCAGTGATCTTCAATTCTGCTATGACCTGGCAGAAAAGGTTGGTGTCGGTGCAGTTCCTGGTTCAAGTTTCTTTGCAGAGCCTGTCAGCAACTATATCCGTTTCCACTTTGCAAAAAAAGATGAAACTCTGCTTGCTGCACTGGATCGATTGAAAGACATTCATGAGAAAATGCCGAAAAATATCACAACGATTCCGGAAGGTGAAAACTTTTAAAAGGAGGAAAACGAAAATGAGCGGATTCAAAGTTGGTATTATCGGTACCGGCCATGTCGGTGCCCATGTTCTCTATTCTCTGGCCTTACAAGGCTATGCGGATGATTTTGTTCTGGTAGATCTGGAAACCAACCGTGCAAAAGCGGAAGCAGAACGTCAGGATGTTCTGGATTGTACAGAATTTCTTCCTCATCGGGTGGATATAAGAATCGGCAGTATTGAAGATCTGACTGATCGTGATGTAATTGTGAATGCAGTTGGTGATATCCTTGCCCTGAAAGGTACACACGACCGTAATTATGAACTGAAGTTCAACATGCATGCTTTGTATACCTATGCGGAAAGGCTGAAAGCATCCGGTTTCCATGGTGTTGTTGTCAATATTTCAAATCCATGTGATGTGATCACCTGGCATCTTTCCGAAATTCTCGGTCTGCCTGATGGCAGTGTCTTCGGTACAGGGACAGGTCTCGATACTGCAAGACTCAGATTGCGTCTGCAGCAGCAGACCGGCCTGAATGCCAAAGCATGCCAGGCATACATGCTGGGTGAACATGGCAATGCTCAGTTTGCGGCATGGTCAGCTGCTTCTTTCAACGGCCAGTCATTGGCAAAAGCAGCAGAATCGGATCCGGTTTTCCGCTTTGATAAAGACGCGCTTGAAAAGAGCGCAAGAGAAGGCGGGTGGACAACCTATAACGGCAAGTTTTGTACAGAATATGCGATTGCTCTGACTGCCTGCCGGCTTGTGCATGCGGTTGCCCATGATGAAAAAATCATCGTACCGGTCAGCACGAATCTGAATGGTGCGTATGGTGAAGAAAATGTCTTTGCCGGTGTACCGGCAGTAGTCGGAAAAAATGGTGTAGAAAAAGTAATTGAACTGGATCTGGATGAAAATGACAAGCAGCGTCTGCATAGCTGCTGTGAAGATATCCGGGCAAATTACAAGCGCTCAAAGGAATTCTATCTCTGATTCCTGACATACTAATTGAGAAAATCCGGCAATGGGTTTTCTGATACAATGGTGTCATGAACAGAAACAGAAAGAAAAAGGCAATGGCCAAGCTGCAGAAAGAACTTTCCCAGCCTGGCAGAAAAGCAGAAGCGAAGCAATTCAACAACGGCAGAAGAGGCAGCCGGATTCCTTCCACAACCATCATTGACACGAAGAAAACCAGAAGCAGAAGCAGAGCTGCTCTCAAAAAGGAAACCCGTAAAGAAATCAATGAGTTATAAAAAAAGCGGCTCAATCCCAAAACCTGTTGATATGACGCCATGTGGGACGGAGATATAGCACGAATATAAAAATGGATCTCGTATAATTGTGTGTACCCAAACATAC
>OMXQ01000005.1 GCA_900315065.1 uncultured Erysipelotrichaceae bacterium | reverse complement strand
GTTCCTCCTGATTACATCATAGGAATATATTTATTGACTTGTCCAACATGACAAAATCAAAAAGTCAGATAGGGTGACAAAATCATAAAGTCTTAGCAGTATCCAGCAGATGCATGAAAAAACTGCCGTGGGAAACAATCAGGATCGTATTTCCTTCTTCTGCCTTTTCTGCAGCTTTTGTAAAGAAAGGCCTTGTTCTTTTTGCAAAAAGAGTAATGTTTTCGCCATGAACATCTGTCCAGTCATCGCTCACATGATGAGCATTGATCAGATCTTTGAAAGTGGAAATGTTTTCCCCGTCATAATCTCCGAAGTCAAACTCCCGCAAAGCATCATCCGGAACCGGCCTGATTCCATGCGGTCTGCAGATGATTTCAGCTGCTTGTCTGGCTCGTCCTGATGAACTGCAATAACATTGATCAAAAGGAACTTTCTGCAGGACAGAAGCAGTTTCTTCTGCCTGGGCTATGCCTTTTATTGTCAAAGGACTGTCACAGGCCCCCTGCATGCGATTCAGCTGATTGAAAAGAGTTTCCCCATGTCTTACATAATAAAAAGTAATCATATCTTTGTCCGTTTCTGACCTTATTTTCGCTTCTGGATAAAAACTTGTCCACAAGAGAAAAGATTCCACATCAGGAATCCTCTTCATGATTGAAGCAGACCAGATTCAATCTTCAGAATGAATGTTGTTTTCAATTTCAGATAAACGTGAAAAAATGATTTCCCATTTTTCCTGATCTTCCTTCTTTATTCTTTCTTCTTTTTCCTCTGCAGATTTCTGAATAATCATAATGAATCCTTTTTCATACGTTCATAATCATAAACAAAGATAACAGCAGATTCAATATTGGAAACCAAAGTTCCACAAACAGAAAAAACCGGGAAATCTGAAATTTCAGATCTTCCGGTCTTATTGGATTCAGGCTTTGACTGCCTTGGAAAAATTATATTTCTTCAAAGACGGTCTCAAGGCAATAAATAACGGTACAGCAACAATCAGGGATACAACTGCATTGATGACACAGGAGGCAACATTCCATGTCAATGTAATTTCAGCAGCCGGCTTGCCCAGAATCAGCAGCTTGTAGAAATACCCGAGAATCGGATCAAACACAGCATTGAAGACAAGCCCGCTTGCGCCGGCAATGGCAGCCTTCTTTCTCAGTTTTGATACGTCCTCTTCACCATAGAGATCAAGCTTCTTTGCGACAAAACCGGTAATCAGGCCGATGCACAATTTCAGGATAAACGTTTTCGGCGCATAGATGACATAGACCGGATCCAGAACATCACCGATGGTCATGCCGATAGCTCCGCCAAGACCCCCGTAGATGCCGCTGAATAACAAAGCACCCAATACCGGAACCATATTGCCCAGATGAACAGACGTTGCATCTCCTCCCGGCAGCGGAATCTTGAACTGGATAAATGTAAATGTGACATAGCTCAAAGCTGCTAATATGGCAACCAGAGCAATTTTCTGAATCGAATTTCTTCTCTGCATAGGATTTTCCCCCTTATCTTTGCCTATATGTTACTTATCCCAGGAGAAGAATATTAGAACCAATCTGGTATTATTTTATAAGACCAGATGAATTTCTAAATTGAATAGAAATCCAGTTTTTCATTTTCTGCATCATAGAAATACACACGATCTGACAACTGTTCCTCTGCCGGTACATCCTTGAGATTGATATCCCGTACAATCATTTCAAGATTCAATCCTCTGCCAAGTTTCTCCTTCACCAGCAATAGTTCATGAATGGAAGAAGGCAGCACAAAATAATTTCCTTTCATAACGCAGGCTGCTTCCTCTAACATACCAGGATAAAACAATACTCCTGCTCCATGATCTGCTTCCTCATTGGTAATGACATAAACATCTTTTCTCATATCCGGCATCTTCAATACTTCCGGCAATGGATGCATAAAAACAGGTTTTAATAATGGCGAAGAAAGACAGGCATCCTGATAAAGCTCCTCTCCTGATTTTCCATACATGCGGGCTAAATCCTGATTGATCAGAAGATTCTCATTTCCCTTTCTTCCTGCCAAGCGGAATACCAGTCCGAAATCCAGAATTTTCTTATGCGGAAGCTCTGTACACCTGTGCAGAGGCAGTACTTCCATCAGTAGATACTTCTTCATTTCTTCATAGTTTTCAACACTTTCCTTCGGGAAAGAGAAGGTATGAAAACCCTGGTAATTTTCATAAATGCCCCTTAATTTTTCCTGCAGAAAAAGATCATAATTCTGTGTCTGCGGCATTTCTTCATAAAATGCATGCATATTCAACTCATTCACTGTATTCATAAATAACCTCCTGCTTTATCATTCACGCCCAGAGCAGAAAGTCGTAAAAAAGATTCCCCGCGAAGAGGAATCTTATATAGTACGTGTTAATTTTGAATTATGAATTACTCAATGGATTCCCAATGCTGCTTGAGAATATATGCTGCATCCTTCGGCTGTCTGTCTCGGGTAAAGACGCCCTTGCGGTTGCCGCCGACTCTCATGATGGCCTGGCCGGTCATAAAGTCTGCGAAGTTCCACACAAGTTCACCCTGGATTTCAGGATAATCTCTGAATACCTTGAAGTACATTTCATAATATTCTCTCTGGTATTCCTGGCTCCACATTCTGCCCGGGAGTTCATGCACATCACCAAGTGTATCACAGCCGAATTCCGTGAAGACAAACGGGATGTTGAGGTTTTTGGCTCTCCATCTGCTGAGTTCATCTCTGAATTTTTCTTCTGCTTCTTTCAGATCGCCGCCGCTGATATACCAGCCGTAGTATCTGTTGAAGCACATGAAGTCAACCAGCATATAGCACTGGCAGAGTTCCGGCTTTGAGTTCTTTTCAAAAGCACCTGTGCAAGGACGAACCTGCTGGTCAATCTTCTTTGCATAATCGAAGACGTCCTTGAAATAAGCATGGGCATAAGTACTGGTAGTTTCCGGTTCATTGAACAAGGACCAGGCAATGACAGAAGGATGATTCTGATCACGCCTGATCATATCCTTCACTGCTTCCAGGTGTCTTTTCTTCAGTCTTGGTACTGTTTCACTTTCAAAGAAACCTGTATATTTGCCGCCTGAGCCGGCAGCTACATAGTTGTGCATGGAACGCATCATGCCGACTGCAGGTACTTCATCAATGATCAGGAAGCCCTGTTCATCCGCCATCTGGTACCATTTTTCATCATATGGATAGTGGGAAGTACGGAAACAATTAGCTCCGTTCCACTTCATGCATGCAAAGTCCCTGGCAGCAATTGCGTAATTGAATCCTCTTCCAAACATAGACGCATCTTCATGTTTGCCGTATCCCTTGAGATAAACCGGCTTGTTATTGAGGAGGATCTTTGTACCCTTGACGGCAATGGTACGGATACCAATCTTGTCACGATAGAGATCAAGTACTTCATTGTCTTTGACAAGCTGGAGTTCAATTTCATAGAGATACGGGTCTTTTGTATCCCAGAGATGCGGGTTTTCTACAATCAGATCACATTCTTTCCCCTGCTCCTGTGCAGCAGCTTTGCCGTCCTGCTTCAAGGCAATAACAACCTGGGCATTGCTTTCAGTTTCAACCGTGCAGTGAACAACTGCTCTGTTTTCTTCCAGTGTGAAAGAAACTGCATAGTTGTCGATTCTTTCTGCCGGCAGCGTCAATAAGTGAACAGAACGATGGATACCTGAATAATTGAAGAAATCAAAGTAGCCGTGCGCAACTTTTCTTCCATCCGGTTTTACTTCCGTAGCCCCGCATGGCAGCATTTCTTCACTTAATTCATTATTGACAAGAAGAACAAGCTTGTTCTCGTCGTCATATTTAGCGGCATCGTTGATGTCGACATTGAAAGGCAGGAAGCCGCCTTCGTGCTGCCCAACTAATTTGCCGTTGAGGAAAACCTTGCAGCGATGGGTGACAGAACCGAAACGGATGACAGTGTCTGTGTTTTCCTTCTTTTCATCCAGGTAGAAGTCTGTTTCATACCAGTAGTCACCGCAGTATTCACGGCTTTGGATATCGGTAAACATTTCCTGGAAAGAGGCTGGTACCGGCATTTTGACAAAAGAAGGAAGACCGTTCGGCCATCCTTCTTTTTCGCCACAAGATGCCGGATCAAAGCTGAATTTCCAAAGACCGTCAAGAATCGTATCAGATCTTTTCTGATTTCTCTGCGGATACAGCATTGAATCCTTATGCATACTTATTTATTCCTCTCAATTACTTTTCTTCAGATTCAGAATCAGCAGCTTCTTCAATCAACATCTGCTTTTCTGCCATCTTAAACCAAGGATACCATTCAATCGGAGAAAGTACCAGCTGGATGACAAGCTGCAGAACAATGATTGTCCAATGGCCGCCTACCATTGCATGGAAGCCTAACGGCAGACCGAAGATCGGCTGGATACCTGCACATCTGTGCACAACACCGATGGCTGTTAAGAAATAGGACAGCAGCAGGTTGATAGAGTTGTTGAAGACAAACGGAATGAAGAATGTGAAGTTGAAGACCAGCGGTGTACCAAAGATCACTGGTTCTGTGATACCGAACAGAGCCGGAACAACAGCGACCTTGCCGAGTTCTCTGAAACGCTTGGACTTGGACTTGAGCATCAACATAACCAGACCTAATGCGGAACCGCCCCAGCAGACGATGGAGAAGAATGCGTTGCCGACGATGTTAGGTAAAGCTGCACCAGCAACCATAGCTTCCTGGTTCTGTACGTCCAGTGCCATACGGATCGGTGTAACGATAGGCGCGATGACGTTTGTACCGTGAATACCGAAGAACCACAGCAGCTGCATCAGGAAAGATGTCAGGATAGTAGCCGGTAAGGATCCGCCGATACCCTGTAAAGGCATCTGAATGACAGTATAGATCAGCTGATGCAGGGAACCTGCCGGTGTCTTGGAGAACAACCAGGAAAGAACCAGGAACAGCAGACCAATAACGATGGAAGAAAGCAGGGATTCAAAGGACTTGGATACCATCGGCGGTACGCCTTCAGGCATCTTGATTGTCCAGCCCTTCTTCTTGAAGAAAATGAAGATGTTAGCAACGATGAAGGCAATGATCATTGCGGAGAAGACACCGGAAGCACCCAGCCACTTTGTAGGAATAACAGTACCGAGATCGTCTGTCTTTCCAAGCGGTGTCATGATCAGGAAGCACATGATGGAAAGGATACCAGCCATTGTGCCGTCCATTTCGTGGTCTCTTCTTTCAACGAAGATCTTGGCAATCAGGTATGCGACATACAATGCCAGGCAGCCGATTGTAAGAGAATTGGCAGCAGCCAGAATCGGTGTGAGACCGGCAGCTGCGATTGCGTTCTTGACGCCTTCGATCGGGAATGCAAGTAAGATAACTGCGATAGAACCAACCATAACCGGGCCCAGTGTGTTCATCATGGCGCCGGAGATAGTCTGTAAGTAATCATTCTGACCCATCTTATCGATGACAGGACGGATCTTTTCAAAGAAATCTAATGTCTTTTCTTTAGCTGACATCTGAATCTGACCTCCAATAATAATCTTTTCCCCGATGAATGCTTCCCTGGTCCGCGGCACCCGGGTAAGCGTTTTCATCTGACGCCATTATTCTAGGTAAATTTGCATTGACACAATATCCCAATTTTTTTATCATGGGAAAAACAAGAGGATATTTATGAAGAACGAACTGACCGAACAGGAAAATGAGAAACTCAATGACGGCATTCTTTTCAACTACTGCCTGATGGATAACCGTGATTTTATGATTGAGCGTGTTTTCCGTTCCATTCATGAAAAACCGGACTTTGATATTAACTGCTACTATTTCATGATCTGCGGTCTTCCCAAGCGCTATAAAGTGGTACACACTTCCGAAGTCTTCTCTTCGGATCTGCATCGTTCTTTTTCCACAGTCAGAGAATTGAAAAAGATCTTTGATGAAGCAAAGTGCCGTTATTACGAGTTTTCCATTGAAGTCGATAATTCAAGACAATACGGTTTCTTCTTTACGCCTTCTGAAGAGTCACCTTCCCCGCTTGTCATCGCAAAGAAAATAGATGATACCTATCAGAAGTTCTCTCATTCTCCCAACAAGAGTTTTGCGGCAACCTCTGTTTCTTCCTGTTATTCAGGTGTTACTTCATTGCACCTGGCTTTTGAAGAAGCCAGAAGATTGAACAATTATGCTTATTACCGGCCTGACATCAAGGCTTTCTCAAAAGAGGTTATTTCTCCTTCCAATCTGAACCCGCTGCTTCTTCATTCTGCCCTTTCCCGTTTCCGGAAGGACTTATGCAGACCAACAGAAGCAGATGCACAGAATGACCTGCAGATGATTTTCAACAAAATTATCCGGAAAACATTATCAGAAGCAGATCTCCAATATGCAGGTGACTTTATCAATACAATTTTTCTGGAATACTGCACACAATATAAAATCGACCTGAATATCCAGAAACCGCACAGTTTTCCATTTATTGATGAGTATCTGAAGTATCTCAAAGAATGTGTTTCTATTTTATTTGAAGAAATGCCGCAGAAAAGATACAGCGCAGATATTATTTCCGTCCTGTATGCCCTGCACAACAGCTGGCAGGATGACTTATCCCTGACCCTGCTGGCAAATGCCCTGGGTGTTTCGGCTTCCCGTCTTTCCACTGCATTTAATCAGGAAACTGGCTCTACATTTACGGAAAAACTCAATCAGGAAAGATTAATCCATATCAAAGAAGAACTGATTACGACAAAAGATCATATCAATGAAATTGCCGCAAGAAACGGCATGCCGAACTTCAAATACTTCTCCAGATATTTTAAGGAAACAACCGGTACTACGCCGACTGCGTATCGGAAGAAACACCAGGATCCCGGCAATACACATCCTGATAGGCTTTAGGAGAAAGCCCGTATTCCTTTTTGAAAGCACGGTAGAAACTGGAATAATCACTGAAGCCGAGCTGTGGATAAATCGAAGCAGCCCCTTCCCCGTCTAATAATGCGTCTGCAGCAGCCCGCAGGCGTTTTTTCAAGATAAACTGGTGCAGGGAAATACCAAGGGTTTCCTTGAAAGCATGGGCAATATAGAAACGGGACAGATAAAAAACATCCGCAAGTTTTTCAAGACTCAGATTTTCATTCAGGTGAGCTTCCACATACGTAACAACATTTGCAAAGAGATCATCTCCTTCAGCTCTTACCGAAGGATTTTCCTGTTCATAAATGGTTCTGTTCATCGTTAATAATAAGGAATGCACGCGTAAAGAAGCAGCTTCTTCAGACCCGTATCTTTCTACGTTCAATTCTTCCAGTAAATTGATCATCTCTGCCTGGACTCTCTGAAAGCTTTCCTGATTCATATGAAAGACGTGTCTGCCCTGAACGCCAGCTTCCTGCAGAAGCCAGATATAGTCTGTGCTTTTTTCTGTTAAATCTGCGACGAAGCGCTTGGAAATCCAGAAAATAAAGCGGCGGTAAGGAACCGAAGGATCTTCCACATCCAGATGATGCGGTACCCCCGGCGGGACAATGATCAGATCTCCTGCCTGTAAGGAAATCTTCTGTTTTCCGACATACAAGGTAACTTTACCCTGGCAGAACAGATAAAACTCATAGTAATTATGGTTGTGCATGGCAACCGGGGAAAAATGAAGATCAGAATAATAATAAATTTCATAGTCCTCGTTGAGCATGTACTGACGCGAGGAAAACTGAGCACGTATTTTCATCATAAAAAAATCATATCGCAACTTTTGCAATATGGGAAACAATATTGACAATCGAAGAAAAAATAAACTTTTCCTATAATGCAATTGTCAGTACAAAAGTACAGTACAAACAAAAAATAAGGAGAAAAAAGATTATGGAAATGACATTCCGCTGGTACGGCTCCAAGCACGATACCATCACCCTCAAGCAGATCAGACAGATCCGCTACGTAACAGGCATCATCACAACTCTCTATGACAAGCTGCCTGGTGAACTTTGGACACAGGAAGAAATCCATGCCATGAAGAAGGAAGTTGAAGATGCAGGTCTTCATTTTGCAGGTATTGAATCTGTCAACGTTTCTGATGCCATCAAGGCTGGTACAGCTGACCGTGACAAGGATATCGAAACTTATATCCAGACTCTGGAAAACCTGGGCAAGGAAGACATCCATCTGGTATGCTACAATTTCATGCCTGTCTTCGACTGGACAAGAACAGAACTGGCCAGAAAGAGAGACGACGGTTCCACAGTATTAGCTTATACACAGGAAGCTGTTGATGCTCTGGATCCGGACAAGATGTTCGCTTCCATCTCCTCTGATATGAACGGCACTGTTATGCCGGGCTGGGAACCTGAAAGAATGGCTCACGTCAAGGAACTCTTTGAACTCTACAAGGACATTGATGAAGAACAGCTCTTCCAGAACCTGGTTTATTTCCTGAAAGCTATCATGCCTGTCTGCAATAAGTATGACATCAAGATGGCTATTCATCCGGATGATCCTGCCTGGCCTGTATTCGGTCTTCCAAGAATCATCACATCCAAGGAAAAGATCCTGCGTCTCATGAATGCAGTTGATGATGTCCATAACGGCGTTACATTCTGCTCCGGTTCTTACGGCACAAGCTTAAAGAATGATCTGCCGGATATGATCAGAAGCCTCAAGGGCAGAATTCATTTCGCCCACGTCAGAAACCTCAAGTTCAACTCTCCTCTGGACTTCCAGGAAGCAGCTCACTTAAGCGAAGACGGTACATTCGATATGTATGAAATCGTCAAGGCTCTGCAGGACATCGGCTTTGAAGGACCAATCAGACCAGACCACGGCAGAATGATCTGGGACGAAAAGGCAATGCCTGGCTATGGTCTCTATGACAGAGCACTTGGTGCTGCATACATCTGCGGCCTCTGGGAAGCATGCAGAAAAGCAAACAATAATAAGTAAGAAAAGAAGGTAAATAACAATGATCTTAACAGAAAAGGGTATTCAGGATACAACTGCCTGGGAAAAAGCAGGCTATGACATGCCTCACTTCAACAGAAGTGAAATGATTGAAAAGACAAAGAAGAATCCGACCTGGATTCACTTCGGCGCCGGCAACATCTTCCGTGCCTTCCAGGCAAATCTGATGCAGAGACTGCTGAACCAGGGAGAAGCTGAAACAGGTCTGATCGCAGCTGATGGCTTCGACTATGAAATCGTTGAAAAGTCCTATCGTCCTCATGACAACCTGTCCGTTCTGGTTACCCTGAAGGCAGACGGCACCATTGACAAGACAGTCATTGGTTCTATCGCTGAATCCTGCATCATGGATTCCAACCGGGAAGATGAATTCAACAGACTCAGGGAAATCTTCGCAAATCCTTCCCTGCAGATGGTTTCTTTCTCCATTACTGAAAAGGGCTATGACCTCAAGGGTGCAGACGGAAATTACAGAAAGGATGTTTCTGATGACTTTGCAAAGAGTCCTGAAGACAAACCGCAGTCTTATCTTGGCAAGCTGACAGCACTGATTTACACAAGATTCAAGAAGTCTGGTGCTCCGTTAGCTCTTGTCTCCATGGATAACTGTTCTCACAATGGTGAAAAGCTCTACAATGCTGTTATGCCTTATGTCAATGCATGGTGCGATAACAAGCTCGTTGAAGAAGACTTCAGAACTTATGTAAAGTCCAAGGTTTCCTTCCCATGGTCCATGATCGATAAGATCACTCCCAGACCTGACAAGACAGTAGAAGCAATGCTGGCAAAGGACGACCTGGATCTGACTCCTGCTGAAACAAGCAGACACACCTTCATCGCTCCATTTGTCAACAGTGAAGAAAGCGAATACCTGGTCATTGAAGATGACTTCCCGAACGGAAGACCTGCTCTGGAAAAAGCCGGCGTCATCTTCACAACAAGAGACACTGTCAACCAGGTAGAAAGAATGAAGGTTACAACCTGCCTGAACCCACTGCACACAGCACTTGCTGTATACGGCTGCCTGTTAGGCTATACAAGAATCTCTGAAGAAATGAAGGATGAAGACCTCCTCAAGCTGGTTAAGACTCTGGGCTATACAGAAGGTCTGCCGGTTGTTACAGATCCGAAGATCATCAATCCGAAGGAATTCATCGATACCGTTGTTGAAAAGAGAATCCCTAACCCGTTCATGCCTGATACTCCTCAGAGAATCGCTACGGATACATCCAGAAAGCTGGCGATCAGATATGGTGAAACAATCAAGTCCTACATGGCAAACAAGGACACTGACAAGCTCAACATGATTCCGTTAGTTGAAGCAGGCTGGTTAAGATACCTCCTGGCTGTAGATGACAACGGCAGCAAGTTTGAACTCTCCCCGGATCCATTAGCAGCTGACCTGACAGCCAAGCTGAGCGGTCTGAAGACAGACGGAACAACTACAAGAGAAGAAGCAGAAAAGGTATTGGCAGATCTGCTGCACAACACAGCTATCTTCGGTGTTGATCTCTATGAAGCAGGCTTAGCCGACAAGGTTCTCAATGACTTCGTCAAGCTCTGCAATGGCAAGGGTGCCATCAGAAAGACAATCCACGAAGCAGTTAACAAGTAATTCCAAGCAATCCAATCAAATCAGAGAAGCAGAGGGAAACCTCTGTTTTTCTTTTGTGTCTGTGCTAACTAATATCGTTATAAGGAACTATGAAAAACTTAGTATGCTAAAATACCCTCGTTAAAGAATATGACGACATTGGAAAACGAAAAAATGATCTGTCCTCTGGAAAACAGCATGGCCCTTTTAGGCGGCAAATAGAAACTCAGAATTGTATGTGCTTTGCACGAAAAAGAATCCATGCGCTTTTCCGAGCTGAAGAAACACTTTCCCTTATTAAGTGATACGGTCCTTTCTTCCTCTTTGAAAGAAATGGTCAGAGACGATCTTGTACAAAGGAAAAGCTATAACGAAGTACCGATGAGGGTCGAATATTCATTGACGGAAAAAGGGAAAAGTGCCGTTCCGATTCTGGAATCCATCTTTTCCTGGGCAGCTGTCCACCAGGAAGAAAATCTCTGCCCGCTTCGTCAGAGGGGAGATAAAAAATGAAAGTTGGTTTCTGGGAAATCGTTGTCGTGATCGTCATTGCATTGATTGTGATCGGTCCTGAACAATTTCCTGAATATGCAAAAGCACTGGGCAAAGCTTTGCGGGAAGTTAAAAAATCAACTGCCGGTCTGAGTGATCAGATTCAGAAGGATGTTGTCGAGCCTCTCAATGAAACCGTAAAGCCGCTCAAAGAAGCAGCCGCCCCGATTACAGATTCTATCAATGGTCTGCAATCAGATCTTGATCAGGCTGCCAGATCCCTTGAGAAAGCTGTCACCACTGAACCTGAAACAGAACCTGCAGATACAAAATCAAATGATGCAGAAACAACACCTGCACAAGAAGGAGAAAACAAATGAGAATCGGATTACCTGAATTATTAGTCATTCTGGCTGTAGTATTATTGATCTTCGGCCCTACTGCTCTGCCAAAGCTTTCCAACATGTTCGGCAAGTCTGTCAAGAGCTTCAAGGAAGGCCTGAATGAAGCTGATTCAGCAGATACAGGCAAAGAAAACAAGCACTCATGAAAGAAGAAACAGTAAAAGAAAGCAGATGGAAGGAAATCGAGGGGGATGATCCCAAGCCTCTTTCTTCCCATCTGAAAGAACTGCGGAAGCGGCTGATTGTCGTGATCGTTGTTCTGGTTGTTTCTTTTCTGATCTGTATGAATTACGCCCCGGATTTCATCAACTGGTTTACAGACATGGGAACGAAATTCGGCTATGAATATGTCTTTATTGCACCGCAGGAATTATTGATGGTAACCATCACTGCTGCCTTGGCAGGAGCAGTCATTATCACCTTTCCGGTAGCAGCCGTAGAACTATATCAATTTGCCAAGCCTGGCCTGGAGAAAAAAGAACAAAGAGCTTTCAAGTTTGCCATGTTCTTCGGATCAATCTGTTTTGTGATCGGTGTCGCCTTTGCCTGGAAAATCAGTATTCCCTTTATGCTGAACTTTCTGATTTCCTTTACAAATGTTACCGTGGTCACAGCTTCCATTTCCATCCAGGAGTTCATGAGCTTTGTCGGAACGGTCCTGTTGATCTTCGGCATCATCTTTGAAATGCCGTTAGTTTGTTCCGTATTGGCAATGCTTGGCATTCTCAAGCCGGCATTCCTGATCAAAGGCAGAAAGATTGCGATTGTATTGATCTTCCTGATCGCTGCAATTATCACCCCGCCTGACATTGCCTCTCAGATCATGGTTGCAGTGCCGATGGTAATTCTTTATCAGATCAGTATTTATCTGACAAAAATATTTGCCCTGCGTCACGAAAAGAAACAGGCAGAAGCTGAAGCAGCTTGACACGCATTCCACAAGGATGCGTGTTTTTATTATGCCTGCATGAACATCCTTACTGCTCATCAGAATGACTTCTCACGTATTTCCTGAGCCCGCATACCAGCGCAATTCTTTTCACGAAGGATCGAAGATAACTGGTCATCTTTTTTGTGGACTTTTTCTATTATTTAATTCTGCATCCAATAGAAAAAAGGCCTCTGGATCAGAGGTTTCCCTCTGGTTCAAAGACCTTTAATGTTGATGCTTACTTTGCTCTCTTGCGGAGAATGAGCAATGCTGCAATTGCAACAACTGCTGCTGCAAAGATTGCGAACATACCGATTGCAGAAGAATTATCGGCAGTATCAGGAGCCTTCCTGTACTCGACTCTCTTCTTTTCAATCTCATGACGGATTTCCTTGACTTCTTCCTTGACCGGAACATCAATCATCGTCAGAGTCTTGGTAGATACCCATGCATCGCTTGCTTCCTTGTCATAGACGAGGTTGCCGTTATCATCGAACTTGTAGACGTTGATGGAACTGTCGTACTTGTTGATGGAGAAGAGGATATCATCAGCCAGGTTGTATCCTTCAGGTGCGCTTACTTCGTGCAATACATATTCTGTATCAACATTCAGAGACTCACCATTCATCAGATATCTTGCAAATGCCATCGGCTCTTCTGCAGTATCCCATTCAGCAACTACCTTATCGGTGCTGCGTTCTTTGATCTGCATCTTAGCGCCCTTGACATACTTGCCGGCTGTATCAATCTTAGCGATATTCAGCTTGGAGACAAAGTCTGCTACGCCAGCTGCTGTCAGCATCAGGTTGTTGTTCAGAGCAGTTGTCTCTCCAGGAACAACCAGGCCATAGATGGAGTAGGAATCAGATGTTACGGAAACTTCTGCAATACCTTCTTCATTGACTGCCAGGCTGCCGCCTACAGAGGAGATTTCTGTCTTGTCATCCTTATCACTGATATGGATGATCTTGACATCCTGTGCAGAATTGCCGTTCAGACCGATTGCATTCTTCGGCTGGATTGTAACTGTAACGTCACCGTTAACCGGCTCAACTTCCTTGCCGTCAGCCATGAATGTGATGTCATACAATGCCAGACTGTCAGCTTCACCGATTGCAGTTTCCATTGCAGTCTGTGCTTTCTTGTATTCATCACTGTCTTCAGCAAGTCTTGTGACCTTGAGTTCAGGCTTGACACCTGCACCGAAGGCATCAGCTACTTCAGTCTTGGCTGCAGCTGTGATTTCATCATCTTCATACTGATATTCATAGCTGCTCAGATCTTCTGTATCTTCACCGATTGTTACCGGTGCAGCATCTGCAGAATTGCTGACTGTGAAGTTCTTTGTTTGATCTTCGTTGACTGTGCCATCGTCGTTGTAAGAAGTAATACGAATTGCCTGTTCAGGAGTATCACTTGTACCGTCTACCCATTCAACCTTGAATCTGCTCTCTGGATATGGATCAACTTCATGTCCTTCCGGAGCTGCAACTTCCTTGAAGTAATAAGTAGAACCGACTGTGATATTGGAGAAGTACATATAACCGTTGATATCGGAAATCTGTTCTTCAACCTTGATGTCCTGACCATTGTCATTGACCTGATACAAAGCATATGTTGCATGATACAGAGGATCATGAGGTTCATCCTTGGATCTCTTCTGGATTCTCAATACGATCGGATGATACTGGTTCCTGAATTCCGGAACTACATCCTGTGTATCGGAATCAGAATCAATCTTCACAACATAGGAATTTGTATCGTATGTAATGTGCGTGTCATCACTTGCAACTTCACGAATTGTATAACCTGCAGCATCATATGGCAGATCTGTGAAGACGATATTGCCTTCGCTGTCATTGACTGTTCTATAAGTCTTATCCGGATTGCTGTTAGGTGTTAACTCGAATGTGAATTCGCCGCTGTACAATGTATGACCAACTAATGTCTTCTTGGCACTAATGTCAACATTCGGATGTACGAATGTATTCGTCAATGTAGCTTCCGTATGATCAGAATTGTAAGCAACATCTGCCTGATAATATGGTGTCTTGTCTTCCGTGATGGAATAAGTAATACCATCGCCTGCCGGCAGGTTATCGAACTTGTAAGCCCAGCTGTTGTCTTCGCTCAATACTGCAGAAGCAACTTCTTCAGCACTTTCGCCCTGGTGCTTAATCAGACGAACTGTTACTGCATCTGGTCTGTATTCAGTACCAGCTGTTTCACCAGCCCACTTCTTCTCAACACTCAGACTTGTCAGCTGCTTGTTAGTAATATCAGCAACGCCGCCTGTAACCGTAGCAACATACTTGCCATTGAGATCATCCGTTACTACAACTGTAATTTCAGAACTCTCACCATCGTATGTAACGCCGTCAACTGTACGACCTGCATTTACTTCTCTGACGATGTAATGATGTGTACCTTCAGCGTCATACTTCTGACGTGCAAATACATAATTGCCATTTTCATCGTTCGTTGCGGTATCGATGACCTTACCAGTATCCTTATCGACTAATTCGAATCTGAACTGACCGGCCTTCATTGTACCGTTCGTCAGTCTCTTGCGGCCGCGGAACATAGCTGCTGCTGCAGCTGCGTGATACTTGTTGACAAACTTCAATTCATCAACAGCTTCGCCATCCTTAGTGATTGTCTTCTGAACATCCAATGTACCATCGCCATTGTCCTTGACGCTGACGACTGCTGTGTAGATTGTTGTATCTGCAGTTACGCCGTCACCATCCTGGCTCAATTCCTTAATGGAATATGTATGATCACCGACATCATCTAATGTGTATTCAATATCATCGAACTTGATCTTGCCGTCAGCATCATTGACTGCTTCCTTCACGACAATACCATTCTCATCGACAATACCGAAGTGATACTGATCATCAGCACTCAGCTTTCTGCCTTCCATGTACTTGGTACCTGTGAAGGAAACAGAACCAGCTGCTGCATACTTATTAGCAAATACTGCCTTACCATCTACATCATCATAAGATGCTGTAGGTGTCAGAGTACCCTTGCCGTCATCTGTAACTTCGACTGTGACATTCACTATATGACCATCGTAAGTAATACCCTTCAATGTATTCTTATCATCAACACCTTCAGGAACTACTTCATGGATAGAGTAGTGATATGTACCAGCTTCTGTATACTTCAATGCACTGAATGTAACAACACCGCCGTCACTGTTCTTGACAGTTTCAATCTTCTTGCCATCTTCATCATCCAGTTCAAATTCGAACATGCCGGCTTCTGCAGGCTTGTCGTTCAATGTCTTGGATGCACTCAGGACAACAGAACCATCTGCGCTGTAAGTATTTGTGAAGCTGAGACTCTGATAGTTATCAGAAGGATCAACACTTAATGTACCATCGCCCTTATCTGTAACTTCAACGGTTACTGTATAGCTGTTGGTATCAATTGCTACACCCTTCTTATCTGTTGCATTTTCTGTAACTGTATAAGTATGAGTGCCAACATCCTTCAATTCGTAAGAGATAGGTTCATAAGCGATTGTGCCGTCAGCCTTGTTGGAAACTGTCTGTACAACCTTGTCACCTTCCTTAACTGTGAATGTGAAGTCATTGCCGGTCAATGCCTTGTTGAAGCTCTTTGTACCTGCAAACTGAACAGAACCTGCAGCTGCGTAAGTATTAGTGAATTCAGCCTTGCCACCTTCGTATTCAGCCGTTGGGATCAGAGAACCTTCACCATCATCTGTAACATGAACTGTTACATTTCTGGCTGTTTCATTGATTGTATATGCATAATCACCTGCTGCTGTGTACTTGATCTTGTCAAATGTTACGGAACCATCTGCTGCATTGGACTTTGTCTGTAATACGTTGCCATCCTGGTCTTTCAACTGGAATGAGAACATACCAGCTTCAAGTGTCTTGTGATCAAGAACCTTTGTAGCACCAAGCTGTACTTCGCCGTTAGCGTTGTATGTATTTGTGAAGTCAAGTTGAACAGCATTATTGGACTTTGTAACATTCAATGTGCCGTCGCCATTGTCTTCAACATTAACGGTTACTGTATAGCTCTTAGGATCGACTGTGACACCCTTCTTATCAGTTGCAGCTTCTGTAACTGTATAAGTATGTGTACCTACATCGCCAAAGTTATAAGTAATCGGTGCAAATGTGATCGAACCATCAGCTGCATTTGTTGCAGTCTGGATGATATTGTTACCTTCCTTGACAACGAAGGAGAAGTCACCGCCGATCAGATTTCTATTGAAGCTCTTTGTACCTGCAAACTGAACAGAACCTGTTGCTGCATAAGTATTTGTGAAATCAAGGCTCTGATAGTTATTGGAAGGATCAACACTTAATGTACCATCGCCCTTATCTGTAACTTCAACTGTAACTGTATAGGACTGTGTATTCTTGGCAACACCCTTCTTATCTGTTGCATTTTCTGTAACTGTATAAGTATGAGTGCCAACATCCTTCAGTTCATAGTTAATCGGTGCATATTCGATTGTGCCGTCAGCCTTGTTGGAAACTGTCTGCACAACTTCGTTACCTTCCTTAACTGTGAATGTGAAGTCATTGCCGCTTAATGCCTTGTTGAAGCTCTTTGTACCAGCAAACTGAACAGTACCCTTGGCTGCATATGTATTTTTGAATAATGCAGAACCACCTTCATATTCAGCCATTGGGATCAGAGAACCTTCACCATCATCTGTAACATGAACTGTTACATTTCTTACTGTTGCATCATATTTCATTGATTGTATATGCATAATCACCTGCTGCTGTGTACTTGATCTTGTCAAATGTTACGGAACCATCTGCTGCATTGGACTTTGTCTGTAATACGTTTCCATCCTTGTCTTTCAACTGGAATGAGAACTGACCAGCTACAAGAGTCTTGTGATCAAGAACCTTTGTAGCACCAAGCTGAACTTCACCATTTGCATTGTAAGTGTTCTTGAAATCGAGGTTCTCATAATCTGCAGAACCAGCAAGCTTAGTGACACTCAACGTACCGTCGCCGTTATCTCCAACGTTAACCTTGACTGTATAGCTCTTACTATCGACTGTGACGCCCTTCTTATCTGTCTTGTTTTCGGTAACTGTGTAGGTATGATCACCAACATCATCAAATGTATAGTTGATCGGCTCATATTCGATTGTTCCATCAGACTTATTGGTAACAGTCTGAATTTCCGTATCGCCTTCCTTGACGGTGTAAGTGAAATCTCCACCCTCGAGTGTCTTACCCTCAAATGTCTTCTTACCTGCAAACTGGACATAACCTGTTGCATTGTAAGTATTTGTAAACTTAATTGCCTTTGTATCCTTGTCTGCTTTTGCAGTCAGGTTACCCTCACCGTCATCCTTAACAGTTACAGTAAACTTGTAAACTGTGGAATCGTAAGTGACACCCTTGCGGCCGTCATTTACTTCACGAACTTCGTACTTATGTGTACCTTCATCTGCCTGCGTATAAGCAATATCGGTGAATGTGAACTTGCCTTCTGCATCAGAAGATACTGTTTCCTTAGTAACATGAGGTTCATTCGTTACATCGACCAATTCAAAACTGAACGGCT
Organism: uncultured Erysipelotrichaceae bacterium; assembly: GCA_900315065.1. GTDB lineage: Bacteria > Bacillota_I > Bacilli_A > Erysipelotrichales > Erysipelotrichaceae > Bulleidia. The sequence goes on along the minus strand of OMXQ01000005.1, from coordinate 73,565 downwards.
TGTTATCAGAATCATTGTACGGAAGCTTGTTATAGCTCTTTGTACCAGAGAAACCAATAGATGCGCTGGAATTATAGGTATTTGTGAAAGAAGCAGCGTTACCATCTGAATAAACTGGTGTAGCAGTCAAATGACCATTACCTTCATCAGCAACTTCAACTGTAACTGTTTCAGTATGCTTATCATACGTAATACCATCCTTGACACCACCTACAGCATCTTCTGGAACAACTTCATTAATGTAGTAAGTGAATGTCTTTCCTGCATCATCAAGTGTATAGCTGATCGCATCGAATGTAACATCACCATCTGCATTAGCTGTCTTTGTCTGATCTTCAATACCTGCTCCGCTCAGAACAAATTCGAACGGACCAGCCTTCTTAAGATCCAGATTTTCAAGTGTCTTGTGAGCATGAAGTACGACGTCTCCACTAGCATTATATGTATTTGTGAAGTCAAGACCAGTTGTTTTGCCAGTTGTAGTGATCTTCAAATGACCATCATGTGGCAGCTGATCTTCAACCTTGACTGTAAATGTATACAGTGCCGGAGTTGAAGTAATACCTGTTCCAGGAGCCTTTTCACTGACTGTATATGTATAAGTCTTGCCTACATCATCCAATGTGTAATTGAGTGTCGGATAGTTGATTGTTCCATCAAGGTTGTTTGTTACAGTTGTTTCCTGCTTATTGCCCAGTTCATCTTCTCTTGTGATGACGAAGTCATACTGACCTGCATCCATGTTCTCGAAGTACTTCTTGCCAGACAATGTGACGCTGCCGGAAGCTGCATAAGTATTGCTGAAGGTAGTATTTCCTTCGGTATACTTAGGAACAGCATGTCTTGTACCATCAGCATCTTCAGATACGGTAACAGTTACCTTAACTTCGTGAGAATCATAAGTAAATCCAGACTTATTGTCATTGACTTCTTTGATTACATAGTAATAATCACCAAGTCTTGCTTCAGGGCCGTAAACTCTCGGCTGGAACCTGACGACACCATCTTCGCCAGATTCTGCTGTAGACAGAACTTTACCATAGTTATCAGTACCTTCATTCTTGTCTACCAGTTCAAACTTGAAGATATCCTTGCCAGGCTGCTTGTTATTGACAAGCTTTCTGACTTCAAGATCTGTCTGTGCATCACTGGAATATGTATTAGTGAATGTCAATGCAGATGGAGTTCCATCTGTAATTTCAGGAATCAGAGTGCCATCTCCATTATCTTTGACATGAACACTGAACTGATATGTTTTTTTATCAGCGTTGATCTTGGACTTTCCATCCTGGCTGACACTGGACTGAGTTGCTTCCTTAACAACATAAGTAAATGTCTTGCCAGCATCATTAATTCCATATGTCAAAGGCTGGAATCTGATATTGCCGTCTTTATCATTTGTTACTGTCTGCTTAATTACAGGATTATCAGAATCTGTAATATCAGTTACAGTAAATTCAAACTGGCCGTCAACAAGATCCCTGTTATAACTCTTAGTACCGCTAAGTGTTAAGCTGCCTGCAGCGTTATATGTATTTTTGAATTCTGTAGATCCTTCATAGGATGTTGATGCACTCAGGGAACCATCTTTATTCTTGGTTACATTAACAGTAGCAGTTACTTCATGACGATCATAAGTAATTCCACCCTGATTATCATTTACTTCATGAATCTTGTAGGTATATGTACCTTTCTGATCATAATCGATTTCGGAGAATCTGACTTTACCTTCAGAGTCATTTTTCTTGGTTTCAATTACATTGCCTGCAGAATCTGTCAGTGCGAATTCAAATTCACCATCTGTAAGATTCTTACCTGTCAAAGTCTTGGAAACTTCAAGAATTGCAGATCCCTTTTTAAGTTCGTTGGTAAAGTTCAGTGCATCAGGAGTACCAGTATGAGTGATATCCAATGTACCGTTTCCGTGATCTTTAACGGTTGTTGTAAATGTGTAAACCTGACGATCATATACAATACCGTCCTGACCAAGCGCAGTTTCAGCTACTTTATATGTGTGCGTGCCAAGATCGTTGTGATCCTTATCAAACTGATATGTAATCGGCTGGAAGTTGATATTTCTGCCTGTGTTTGAAACATCATTCTGAATAACTACCGGCTTATTTTCATCTGTAACATCAGTTACTGTGAATTTGAACAAACCATCTGTTAATGTACCATTTTTAAATGTCTTGGTACCTGCAAGATCAATATGACCTGTTGCGGAATAGTCATTGACAAAGGCTGCACCATTAACATCCTTACCATTCTTCTGATAAGAAGCTGTAGCCTGCAATTTACTATCAACATTGACTGTTACAGAAACTGGTGTCGGATCATATGTATATCCAGGAAGCTTATCCTCATCAGCAGGAATAACTTCTTTGATTGTATATGTGTAAGTGCCTGGCTCATCATACTTGATCTCGTCAAATGTGACGCCGCCCTGAGCATCATTGAACTTTGTATCGCCTACACGATTATTTTCAGAATCAAGTAATTCAAATTCAAACTGACGTGCTTTCAAAGGTTTATTCGTATTGCTCAGCTGCTTGGTTGCAGTAAGGGTAATTCCGCCTTTAGTAAATGTATTTACAAAGTTCAGCTCAGCTGGATTAGCACCCGTTGTTGCAACACTCAATGTTCCATTGTGTTTCTCATCGGACACTGTAGCATCAACTTTATACACTTTGCTGTCCTTGGACATACCTGGTTCGTTTACATCATCTTCTGTTATCTGATAATGATGTGTACCAAGTGTATTAAGATCGTAATTTAATGTGTCGAATGTAATCGTGCCATTCTTATCACTCTGACCATGTCCAACTGCAACTCCATCAGGATGTTCTTCTGTGATTTCCCAGATTGTGAAGTTAAAGACTTCTTTGTCATTGATTTTTTCACGATCACCAGTAATGCTCTTTGTACCATGGAATGTCAGCGTGCCTGTTGCATTATATGTGTTTGTAACAGTAGGAACTGCGCTATCACCATTGTATGAAACTGCTGCTTCATAATCTTTATTGACAGCAACCGTTACAGGAATCAATTCAGTAGAATAGGTAATTCCATATTTAACATGTTTTACTGTACCTACAGGTTCTACTTCCTTGATGAAGTAGTTGTAATTGCCTGGCTGAGTATATGTAAGCTCGCCGAAAGTTGCTGGTGATGTTCCATCAGTAGTTGCAAATTTCTGAGGATTGAAAGAATACTTATCCTTATCCAGAAGTTCAAACTTGAATTGTACATTGCTGCCATTAACTACTAACGGCAAAGCTACATTTACAGGGTTGCCTTCAGAATCATATTTAACAAGCTGCTTATTAACTTTGATAGTTGCAGAAGCTGTCTTCTTAACATATGTGTTGACTAACTCAACATTGACATTGTCATTTGCATTTACTGTTACTGTTGTATCCTGTTTATCAATGCCATTAACCTTGTAAGTTGTTGTAAGGTTATAGCCATCTACATCAGCATTGCTTTCAGTAACTGTATATGTACCTGGATCAACTTCAATTGTCTTACTGTGAGACGGGCCAAGGTTACTATAGTTTGTATCATCAATTATTTTTCCACTAGCATCTGTGACTGTAAACTTCAGATTTTCAGGGACATCAGCTCCACCCTGAATTGTCTTAGTATAAGTCAGCTTTCCTTTGACAGATGTATTGTTGAATGTCGGAGTACCTGCTAATGCCTTAGTGCATTCTTCATCGCTGTAATATGCAGGCTCAGAAGCAGTAAATGTAGTTGTGTTTCCTACAGTTGCCTTTGTAACAGTTACCTTTGCATAGAACTTTGTTGTATCGAGGTTATATTTTTTACCATCAATCTCAGAAACATCACCTGATTCTTCAATTCTGTAGATAAACTCATTGACCTGGTTCGGGCAATTGTTTTCATCATAAACGATGTCACTGAATTTAACTGCTGAACCATCGTTTTCTGCTGTTTCAACACTTGTCCAGCCTTCTGCTGACTTCTGAGACAAATTGAACTTGAATCCACTTACTGTTGCAGCAGCACCATCGATCTGCTTTACAGCGTGAAGGCCCTTCTGATCCGGCTTATAAACACGATCATATACATAGTGCCATTCATCGCCTGTAGCCATTGCATTAGAAACTGCCCAGCCACCGCAGGTAGAATCGCAGGTAATATTGCTGGAAGGAGCAAGGAATACACCAGCAGTATTATTTAAAGTTACCTGAGCTTTATCTGTGAAATTGAAAATGATTTTTTCGATCACATCTGCATCAGCAGTAGTCATGTTGGCTAATGAATCTGAACCATAGTTGGTAGTCTTACCATCTGCAGTATTATTGATTTCGTACTTTCCAACATTATAAGCTTTAGCAGACTTGAAATTGAATACAACAGTCTGCCCTTCCAGCTTATTAATGATCAAGCCGCCTGTCTGTGCAAGGATATTCTGCAAATCAGCCCATTGATCAACATCGATGCAATATGTCTTATTATCAGGCAGGTCAGTGAAATCAATTGTCATGTGAGCACCGTTGTTCTTTGTATTCTGATCGGTGTTCTGAATTTCACTGTATTTTGTTGCATTAAGGGAATCCTGACTTCCAAGAATATTAGACTGTTTTTTTACAGATGAAATCATGGAATCTACTGTAGCTTTGATATTGTCAAATGTATCTACTGTAAAATTGATCTTCGGATTGCCGCCGTTATAAATTTTTCCATTAGCTATTACATCTGATGTAGTAGTTACGAATGCATCATAACCCTTTACCTGAAGATTATTCCCGTTTACCTGGCCTACAATCCAATACTGAGCATTTGCGCCTTCGGATTTACTGTCATTTGAACCATTCTGGCTGCCCTTATTATTGAGGGTAGTAACTGCCATAGATGTTTCAGCGTCACCGCCGTTGAAATCCCATGTATCAGCAACAATGCCGTAATTAAGCGCATTGCCTAACAAAGTGGTAATAGGAGTTGTAGAAAAGCCTGTTGCTTCTTTTGTTGCAAAAGCTACTTTTCCATCTCCACTGCCGTTATTACCATAAATGGCAAATACAGAGAAGCTGTCAGTCTTCAAAGTAACCTTTTCATTACCATTTAAGCTGACATTAGTAGGTGTAACTTCTTCAACCTTGATGTCTTCAACATCAGCCTTGGCTGCTGCCTCTGTTGTAGTATCTGCCTTTTCCTTGGCATCGTCGCTTAAAGTAAGATGCTGTACTTTGACATCATCTTTCTTTTCTGCGCCTAAATCTTCTGTCAGCTGATCTTTGACGAAAGTAAAGTCGACATGAACATCACCGGATGCTGGTTCAACTTCCTTGCCGTCGAGCATGAATGCTACATCATAAAGAGCTGTATTCTCAGGTGTATGCTTCATGGAAGGATCATTCTTATCCAGAGCAGCGATGTAGTTATCATAAGCATCGCCTTCTGTAATAGCTTTGACTGTCAATTCTGCATCATCTGATACTGCTGTCGGATCTGTTAAAACTGCAACAACATAAACGCCGTCATTCTTGGCAGAATAAGCTGTCTTAACCGGCTTCTTTTCAGGAGCTGGTGCAGCTGCAGGTTCTGCTGCAGCTTCGGATGTTGCTTCTGGTGCTGCTGTTGCTTCAGCTTCAGCAGTTGGAGCCGGAGTTGCAGCTGCTTCAGCTGTTGCTTCCGGTGTTTCTTCAGCCTTGCCCTCATCAACAGCTACAGTTGTTTCCGTTTCATTTGTAGCAGGGTCTGCCTGCACTTCAGTTGTCTGTGTATCGGAATACGGATCTTCACCTGCCGCTAACAGGGAACTTCCAGGGAAGATACCACTGGTAGCGATCATTGAAACAGACATGAATATTGCTAACCATTTCTTAAATGTGTCTTTCATGATTTCTGACCCCTTTCCTCACTTTTCTTCCTGTTCTTTCTTTTCTTTACGCTTTCTGATGACCAGGATGATGACAAACAATGCAAGCAATGCAGCACCTGCAAGCAGGCCGCCCTTGAGAAGTGCGGCACTTCTCTCTTCTGCCAGATTCTTATTGCCGGCCGGTGTGTCGATATCTTCAGCCTGAACGCCGTCGATCGCAACATCTACCTTTTCCTTATCCTTGTCTTTATCCTTATCGAGATCCTGATTGCCGGCCGGTGTGGTGACATCGTTGGCATTCACGGTTTCACCTCTGTTGTTTTCAACAGCGATGGTCGTCGGACCATTCGGTGTATTTGCGACAACTGTTGTCGTACCAGGAATGGTTCTGTATTCTACGCCGCCGTCGGTGAAGACAGTTCCGAGATTGACTTCTCTGACGATTGTGTAGGTTTCAAAATCTGTATTGTTAACGTCGTAGTAATAAACGTTATAAACTTCCTTCGGTGAATAATAGTTATGAGTAATTTCCGATAACTGGCCCTGGATCAGCTTGTAAGTGATGCCGTCCTGTTCCATTTCAGCCGGATAGCTGATTACAGTATCGTGACCTGGAGCAGCCTCTTCTTTGACTGTTTTGATCACAGACTTATCAGCGATATTGACATAATTGACGGTTACGATCTTATTGCCTTCCGGCTTGTAATCCTTGACTGTGTCATAGTAGACATATGTGATTCTCTGATCATCACCGAATGTATGATCATATTCACTCTTCATGGCAGTGTTCAGATAATACGTTGTCCCGTCTTCTGCTGTGAATTCTGCTTCCGGTGTGAACTTTTCGGTTTCACCAGGCTTTACTTCAATGCTCTTCTGATCAATGCACTTGTTGGTCTGGGAATCATAGAGAAGAATGATCCAGTCATAAGCTTCGTCTTCCTTCTGCTTTCTGTAAGTGATCGTATATTCACGGGCTGGATCATCAACCTTATGATCAATGAAGGAATCCTTGTCATTCTTGATGAAGTAATAAGACTTCCTGCCGTCTGTTTCAGTGGAGAAAGAATGCGGAGCATAGAAGAAGTATTCCTTATTATTAATATGCATTTCTCTTGTTGTGATGAGATTGCCGTCTTCATCAACATACCTGACAGTCACTGTATAAGTGGTCTTTTCATCTTCAACCAGATGATACAGGATTGTCTGCTGCAGAGATGTTGTATTTTCATAATTGAAGCTGTACCTGGAAGCCATGCCTTCATCACGCTGATAAACTCTGCCGTCCTTTGTTTCCAATGTTTCCGGTGCTTCTACATCAACGCTCCTGCCAGGCGCAACCGTGAATTCTTCCTTCTTTAATACAGTCTTGCTTAAAGAATCCGCATCCACAAAATAAGCTGTCGCTGTCAAGGCTGCATCCTGATGCTCTGTATAATGGAAGACAAGACCGTCGGTAACAGTACCGCTCAATGCCTGTCCTGCATCCAGATCATAATCTTTGCCGGTTTCCTGATCATAATAAGTTGATCTGACCTGGGCATCCGCTTCAGGGCCATACGCTTCACCCTTCTTCGCATCAAAAGCGACACTCGTTTCACTTCCGTCCGAATTCTTCAGAACGAACGTAATCTGTGTCTTTTCATCCTCTTTGATTTCAGCAGGATTCGATGTTTCGACAGGCGTTGACCCGCCGCCTTCTGCGATCACCGGTGTCAATGAACCGGAGAATAGCATTCCTGCACATGCCAATGCAGAGAATAATCTGCTCCAATTTCTAGCTCTCATTTTCTTTCCCTCGTACTTAGTTTTTTCCCGGCTGCTCTGCCGTCATTGTTGATTCAATCAGTTTCAGCAGTTCCAATGCACTGCGGAAGGATTCCGTTTTGTTCTCACCGACCCAGGTTACGGTGCCCTGCCAGGTCGCGTTCTGCCTGTCCCGGATATCTACATAGAACCGGCAGTTATCCTTTTTTATTGCACTCATATACCCTCCTGAATCCAGGTAAGCAAATCCTTACATTTATTATAGTAAAAAAGACCGGTCACATGGCCGGTCACACACCTGAAATCTCTCAATTTTTTTGTGACTTTTTTTAACCAGACTGCCTGCTCAGAAAAGAAAGCAACTCCAGTTCACTATCAAATTCCGCTGATTCCAGCCCTTTTTCGTCAAAAATTTTACCCTGAAGAGAAGAATGCTGACGGGTCGCAAAATCAATATCAAAGGTAGATATTTTCCCCTTCTCAACATCAATTTCTTCAGCACTATGATACTGTATGACCTCATTCTTTTTCTTCATGGTCTCTTTTTCTTCCCTGCAGAAGGAACGCAGCTGCTGAAAAGCCTGAGGAAAACCGATCTCATCCAGAATTTTTTCCAGCTTCATGAGAACTTCACTATAGGAAGAAAAAAGCACAGGCTCTTTCAAGGCAATGCCATAAATTCTGCCTCTTACTGCATCGCTCTCTTCTTTTTTCTCATCAATGCACAAACGGAAACAGGTAATTTTCTGCAGATACCCGTCAGACAACATAGGTCTTTACCTGTCCCTTCTTCTTTTCACTGATTTCAAGCAGCTGATACGTTACGTTTGAATCCTTCTGCCACCTGAGATGATATTGCCTTGCAATCCGCTTCAGCACAACTTTCGCATTTTCAAAATTGCATCCGGTCAGAAGAACCAGATACTGATTATGATTATATCTTGTGACTACATCAGAAGACCTTAACAAAGTCGTCAGACAATGATACATCCATGAGAAAGCTTCTTTTTCAAGCTGCCTGTTTTCCGTCTGCACAGTAATCAAAGCAAGATACACAGAAACCCCGAGTCTGCCGATTCTTCTGGTTTCCAATTCATAAATATTGCGGAAAGTATTGTAATCACAATAGAACACGCCATGATCTTCATTGGACCGGTCCAGGTCTGCTGCAATCGCAAAAAGATCATCTTCACTATCAGTGCCCATCTTCTGGATCACATGATACAGATCATTCATTTCAGCTCCCGGGGCAACCCCCAGCTGTTCATACAGAACACTCACTGCCTTGCGATAATATTCACTGGCATCTCTCTGTCTGCCTTGTCCTATATAAGCTTTCAGAAGACCGATATAAAGCTGTTCATCAAAAGAATCAAAGTGCAGTGCCTTGGAAGCTGTATATTCCATCTTCTTATAGGAATCTGCTGTTTTCCTGTCTTCCAGCGTTTTCAATACATTATGCGCTGCTTCCAGGAAAAGATCCTGGTAATGGGTCTGGGTTCTCAATACCCAGAACACATCGCTGCAATTGCGCAGGAACTTGCCTGAATATAAATCAACGATCTTTTCATCACACGAAAAAGCGGTTTCGGGATGCACCTGCTTTTCCATCTGCAGAAGATCCAGATCTTCCGTATCCAATGTCACATCAAGATCCTGATTCCAACGATAGCCGCCGTTTTCAGTCCGGATGAATTCAAGATCCGGCCACTTCTTTGATAAAATACGACGCAATCTGTAAACCAGATTCTTCAAAGCACCCACCGGATTATTGGACTCTTCCTCCTGCCAGAGTTCAGAGGCAATGTTTACCGATAAAAGCTCCTTCTCACGATTCATCAGAAAATACGCCAGCAATTTTGTCATCATGTCTGAATGAAGCTCTTCTTCACTCAGCATCGTTTTCCCATCTGTCAGTTTTACATCACCAAGCAAAGCAGCCTGGAAATGCACCCTGTTATTATTTTCCATGTTCATAAACTTTCTCTCATTTATTATTTTAAACATATTCAGAAATTATCACCACTGATTTTTCCTAATATTCAGAAAGACTTTTGCTATAATAAGAACAAGAGACTGACCCATGACTTTATTGAAGAAAAAGAAAAATGCCAGATATGACCTGCCTTCTTCGGAAGCCATGCTGCTCATCGAAAACATCTTTATCGTCCTGATTCTTGTCATTATTCTCTTTACCAGAATCATCGGCGTAGCCCATGTCAGCGGCGACTCCATGTCACCAGCTTTTCACAATGGGGAAGCCGTTTATTACAACCGGGCAGTTTCCCAATACAAACCGGGCGATGTCGTTGTCATCAACCTGCCTGACGGGGAACACTTCATCAAGCGCATTGCCGCAATCCCTGGTGAAACCGTGGAAGTCAGAGACGGCCAGTTGTATGTCAATGGACAAGTCAGAGAATTTGCCCAGGCACAGGGAAAAACCACGGAAGAAGCAGAAGACATCAAATATCCTCTGAAACTTGAACAAGGCCAATTCTTCGTCCTTGGCGACAATAGGGAAAACTCAACGGACTCCAGATCCTTCGGCCCATTTGTGGAAAAACAATTCCTGGGCAAGGTCATTACAAACCGTTAGGCACAACGAAACAAAAAGACTACAATGAAAATAAAGAAAAAACGGGGGAACTCAAAATCATGAAAAAACTGCAGTCACTCAAAACCATTCAGCTTGTCATATTAGTTATATTGACAATCCTTTCTTTTTTATTGATCTTCACTGACGTTGACATCAAGGTTGCTTTATCCATTCCGGCTGTCAGAAAACTCAGAATGCTGCTCTGGTTCTCTTTAGCCGCCGGCTATTTATTCGTCTTCCTTGACTACAATGCCATGAAGAAAGCAGGCGAACAATTAACCACTGCAGAAAACAAGGCAGTCAGTGATACCTTAAGTAAAATTGCCAACCGCGCTGCCCTTGATGCAAAAATCAGAACATACGATGAAAACCAGCCGGCAGACCTTGCATGCATGATTCTGCGCCTTGACAACCTGGATGCCATCAACAACTCTGTCTCCAGAAAATCCGGCGACCAGGCCCTGGCAGACTTTGCAGCGATCCTCTCATTGGCAGCCGGCCAGAACTGCTTTATCGGCCGTAACGGCGGCAATAACTTCCTTGCCATCTTCGATACTGACACAGCCAATGAATCGGCTGCCTTCCTGAACCGGATTAAAGAACAGATCGTATCTTACAATGCTGATACAACCCACGCTCCGCTTAAACTTGCCATGGGCAAAGCTGAAACTGATGATACTGAAAAGAAGAACATCCATCAGCTGATTGCCGCAGCAGAAAACACCTGCACCAGAGCATAATTACAAAACAAGGGAGAACTATGAGCAGCTACGCCAGAAACTATTTAAAAGAACTCATTCATGATCTGCGCATGCATGAAGGAAACGCGTACGCTGCTTTCTTTGCGCTTACCTGCAAAGATGCTTATACACACATCATTCAGAAAACCGGCAATGAATACCGGACCGAACAGATTATGGAAGCTGCCTACGCGGCTTTCTTTGAAAATGACAACATTCCTGCCACCCCGAAGCTTCTGGTCAATAAGTTCAATCTGATCTGTGAACTCAAATTGATGAATGAGGTAAAAGACCAGCCCAAGGGCAAGGAAACCGCATCTACTTTCCGCCTTCATCAGATGGAACTTCTCTATAGTCTGCTGGTTTCCAATGCCCATCTGCCGAAAAACACAATTTCCATAGAAACTCTCTATAAATACGGCAAAGTCAGAAACCGCCTCTACGCAAACCGTCTCCTGTTTGCGGCTGCGATTGCAGCTTTTGCTGTGATCTCAGCCATTAACTTCATTCCGCCATCCATTTCACTATCACTGGACGGCACCGGCAAAAACTTCCTCTGCCACGTTGAGATCAACACTTTATCTTCTATCACAGCCGTCACGGCTGAAATCGGCGGCACCCCGATGAGAGTAACCATGGAAGCTGACGGCACCTATACCATCCACCCTTCGGCTAACGGAACCATGAATATTTCGGTCAGAAACCTGCTTGGCAAAGTTACAACTGCTTCTGCTGAAATTCACGACGTCGATACCGAACCGCCTGTGCTTGTATCGGCAGTTGCAGAAAACAATGTTCTGACTGTAACCGCGACAGACAACCGCCGCGTCAACTGGAAAAATACCTATGTCATTCTCAAAGACGGTTCCCGTGAACATGCTGAAAATATCAATACCCATGATTCAAGCGCAGACTTTCCGAATTATGATCAGATTGTCTCTGTTTCCATCAACGATGACACCGGCAACACCCTGAAGGTCAATATCCAGTAAGGAGAGATGCTTATGCATAGACGATGGAAATACATAGCTGTGCTGTCACTTCTCTTAGGTGCCTGTTTCTCTTCAACTGAGAAACCGGCTGCTGATAACAAGCCCAAAGACCCTGATCAGAAACGGACAACCAATACAGAATATGAAATGCCTGTCATTGACGGAACTGTTGTATTCAATTCCGATTCAGGCACTGCTTCCATAGATGCTTCCCATACCGAAGAAGGCTATGTGGCTGTCAAAGACACTGCATCGACAGATAAAGTCCAGATCCAGGTCACCAACCCGGACGGATCCATGTATCCTTATCCCCTGATCATGGGAGACTACCAGGTCCTGCCTCTGACTAATGGCGACGGCACTTATCAGATCAAGGTTCTCGAACACCTTTCCGACAAACAATATGCCCTGGCCCTGTACCAGTCCATTGATGTTCAGGAAAAAGATGAATTCCAGCCTTATCTTGTGCCAAGCCAATATGTTAATTACAAGCCGGATTCCGCCTGTGTTGCCTTAGCAGCCCAGCTGTCAGATGAAAGCAGCGATGATCTTGATTATGTCGGCAAAGTCTATGACTATGTCACCCGGAACATCGCCTATGATACAGAACTTGCAGAAAATCTGTCCGTCAATTATATTCCCGATCCCGATGCCACCCTTTCTTCAAAGAAAGGCATCTGCTTCGATTATGCATCCCTGATGACAGCGATGCTGCGCTGCCAGCTGATCCCGACCCGACTTGAAGTCGGCTATTCGGGAACCATCTACCACGCCTGGATTTCCGTTTATCTCAAAGAAACCGGCTGGGTTGAAAACATCATTGAATTCAACGGCAAAGACTGGACGCTCGTAGATCCGACTCTGGGCGCTTCCAACAAGCCGTCTGATGTTAAGAAATACATATCCGACGGATCCAACTATACCGTCAAGTACCATTACTAGGAAGGAGAAGACATGTCACAGAAAATATCTTCCAGCCAGCTGAGCGAATTCTGCCATGCCATGGCCATGACCCTGCATGCAGGCATGTACCCGGCCGAAAGCATCGATATCCTCCTGGATGAAAACACCACCGATGCCGAAAAGAAAATCTATACCAAAGTCAGAAAAAAACTGAAAAATGACCAGGTCCTCTCCGATGCCATGGAAGCGACCGGCATGTTTCCCTCATATGCAATTCAGATGTGCAGACTAGGTGAAAAAACCGGCAGCACGGATGAAGTCATGGAAAGACTCAGCACTTATTATCAAAGAGAAGCAGACCTGAGAGTTTCACTCCACAATGCAGTCTTCTTCCCGGCCATGATCACCTTGCTCATGTTAGCAGTCATTGCTGTTCTGCTTGTCTTTGTCATGCCGGTCTTTGACCAGGTATTCCAGGAACTGGGAACCAACCTGAATGCAACGGCTTCCTTCTTTCTGAAGACGGGCATATTCCTGCGTTCTTCTTCCAGCTGGATTGTCTGCATCCTGCTGGTATTGATTGTCCTGGTTGTTTACACCTTCAAAACAGAAAGCGGCAGAAAGCACCTGCTCAATAAGATGCCTTTTACAAAAAAACGCAATGAAAACATTGACCGTCTCCGCTTTGCGGATACCATGAGTACGATTATGAAAAGCGGCCTGATGCCGGAAGAAGGCATGGCTGCCGCAAAGGACCTCTGTCTTTCTGATTCCTATCCGAAGATCATCACTGCATGCATGAACAAGATGGCGGAAGGAGCTTCCATTTCCCAGGCAATGGAAACTTCCGGTGTCTTTACCGGCATTCCTCAGAGAATGTGCAGACTTGCCGCAAGAACCGGTGATCTCGATTCCACCTTTGATGAAATCGCTGATTATTATCAGAACGAAATCGACCAGCTGACCAACAACCGCCTTTCTATTATTGAACCGGTCTGCGTTGTCACTTTGTCTCTGATTATCGGCCTGATCCTGTTATCGGTAATGTTCCCGTTATTGGGAATTCTGACATCCTTATGAAAAAATTCTGGATTTCATTAGCGGCGGGCGCTTTGCTGGTAGTCTTCTTTGCCTGGTATGCCGACCAGTTCACTGTCCGTAATTCTGAAAGAGAAATGCAGACGCTGCAGGAAGCCGTTGATAAAGCAGTTACTTCCTGCTACGCAGAAACCGGTGCTTATCCGGAAAGCCTGAAAGAACTCAGAGAAAACTATGATCTTCTCTATGATGAGAACAAGTACTTCGTAGATTACCAGGTCAGAGGTGCCAACCTGAGACCGGAAATTACGATCCTTGTCAAAGGAGGAAAATCATGAAGTCACGTCACCGTGCAGTAACCTTCCTGGTTCCTTTCCTTCTCTTTTCCCTCTTTGCCATTCTCGCTTTGACTTCAGTTCTCTTTTCCGCAAGAATCTACCGCAACATTGTCACTGCAGATGAGGCAGCCTACTACGAGATGACCCCTTCTTCCTACCTCAGAGAAAAGATAAGAAGAGCCAAAGATGTCTGGCTTGATGGGGATGTCTTAGTCCTGCAGGAAGACGACATGATTACTTATATCTATGTCCATGAAGGAAACCTGATGGAACTCGATGCCCTCCAGGATCTTCCCTTCGACAAAAAAGCCGGCGAAGCAATTCTGCCGATGGATGACATGAAAATTTCCATCCATGACAATCTTCTCAAAGCTCAGCTGACATACAAAAACAAAACAACTGAAACAGACATTACGCTTCACCAATAAAGGAAAAACATGAAACTACGCCAGCGCATTACAAAACCGGAAATCTTATTGACAGAACTCCTCTTCGGATTTCTGATTTTTGCGCTGATCGCATCTATTTCCATCCGGGCCTTTGCCAAAGCAAAAACCATCAATGACAAAGCAATTATAAAAGAACAGGCTGTTAACGAAGTTTCCAATGCTGCCGAAACCATCCGCTCTGCAGCCACAGAAGAAGACATGGAAGAAAAACTCAATGCAGGCAGCTACGCCATGAATAACACCACATACACAAAACAGATTGATGCCGGCACCATCACGATTACGACAAAAGAAACCGATAACAAACTGGAAGCAGACATCGTTTACCAGAACAAAGAAGAAACCATCTACTATCAGCACGTCATTCACTACTTTGCAGGAGGCAGCCAATGAAAAGAAGCCACGCAGCCCCGCCGTCCATTATCGGCATGGTTCTGTTAAGTACAGTCCTGCTGACCTTGTTTCTGTTTACGTTTGCGGCTATTGATC
Organism: uncultured Erysipelotrichaceae bacterium; assembly: GCA_900315065.1. Taxonomy (GTDB): domain Bacteria; phylum Bacillota_I; class Bacilli_A; order Erysipelotrichales; family Erysipelotrichaceae; genus Bulleidia. The sequence goes on along the minus strand of OMXQ01000005.1, from coordinate 58,402 downwards.
TCAAAGCTTCTGCATCTGAAAACAAACGGGCAGAAAGAATCACCCGGCACGCAGATGCTTACAATGAAGCAGTAAATAAAGCCGAAGAAAAACTGGCGGGTTATAATAAAAACAGTACCGATGAAGAAATTTCCTTTTCCATCCCGATTGATGAAAAAAGCGAACTTCAGGTCTCTGCCGCCAGAAACAAAGACCACTATGAAATTACTACAATGCGCACCCTCTCATCTGAAGAATGGGAAGGCAGCGACCAGATCCAGGTATACAATCCTGAGGGAGGTAACCAATGAAAGACCTGAAAGAAATACTCAAACTCGCAATTGAAAAGCAGGCATCCGATATATTTATCGTTGCCGGCCGTCCGGTTGCTTATCGTTTCCACCATGAACTTGTGAACGCACCTGATTCCGAAAGACTGATGCCTGCTGATACAAAAACCCTGCTGGAACAGATCTATGCCCTGACTTTCAACCGGCCGATGGATCATCTTCTCAATGAAGGCGACGATGACTTCTCCTTCGCCCTTGAAGGCGTATCCAGATTCCGTGTTTCTGCCTTCAAGCAAAGAGGTTCCCTGGCAGCTGTGATCCGTGCCATTCCTTTCTCCCTGCCGGAACCATCTGCTCTTCACATTCCGCAAAGCGTCATTAATTTCGGTCAGTTAACCAAAGGCATGGTATTGATTACCGGCCCGGCAGCTTCAGGCAAATCTACAACCCTTGCCTGCATCATAGATTCCATCAACCACACCAGAAATGATCACATTATCACTCTGGAAGACCCGATCGAATTCCTGCACAGACACGATCGTTCCATCGTCTCCCAGCGTGAAATTGACCTGGATACAGAAAGCTATGTCACTGCACTTCGGGCTGCTTTAAGACAAAGCCCGGATGTCATCTTGCTGGGTGAAATGAGAGACTATGAAACCATCTCGGTTGCCATGACAGCAGCTGAAACCGGCCATCTGATCTTCTCCACTCTGCATACCTTAGGCGCTTCCAATACCATCAACCGTATCATTGATGTCTTCCCGCCGGAACAGCAGCATCAGATTGCCATTCAGTTATCTACTGTCCTGAGTGCAGTCATTTCCCAGCAGCTGGTACCGACCACTGACGGCAGTATTCTTCCTGTCTTTGAAATCATGACGATTACCCCTGCTATTGCCAATATGATCCGTGAAGGCAAAGTCTATCAGCTGGATTCCCAGATCCATTCTTCTTCTGATCATGCCGGCATGGTATCCATGGATGACAGCTTGCTGGATCTCTATAAAAAAGGCACCATCACAGCTGAATCTGCAATCCGCTATGCACTGCGTCCGGAATTGATGAAACCGAAGGTAAAACTCTGATATTGATAAAAAGGCTATGCCTGAATGCAGCATTCATGCATAACCTTTTTCTTTTCCTTTCTTTATTTCTTTTCTTTTCTTTTTCTTTCTTTTTTTTCTTATTGCACTTAATCAGGATAATTGACGCCGCCCCTGAAGCCGAAGAACTCTTCCATGGACTCATTCTCACCAGCCTCATGAACTGCTTCGGCATATTCTTTGCCTATATAGCGGTAATGCCAGGATTCATATTCATAGCCTGTAATGTCTTCTTTTCCTTTCGGATAGCGCAGCACAAACCCATACTTCCATGCATTCTCAAGCAGCCACTGTCCTTCTTCTGTATTTTCATATGCTTCTGCATTCAGATCTGCCGCCGGATCAGAAGCACTCATGATATCAATCGCAAGCCCTGTCTGATGATCTGAATAACCGGGTCTGGAAGAATAGCGGTCCGCAGATTCTGTACTCCCGTCTCTGGCAACATAAGAATTATACAAACTCGCCTGATATGCTTCATCCCGGAAGGAAGATGAATACGTCAGCGTAATGCCTTCCTTGGAAGCGGCTGTTTTCATTTCATTCCATGCTTCTGCTGTGACTGCTCTCATTTCACAGCCCGACGAACACCTTGGATCAGGCACTTCAACCAGATCAGCAGGTGCATACCCATCCGCCAGCTTGTAAGTCTTATTGGCAATAATCAATAAAGGATCCGCATTGACATACCAGTTGCCATCCGCTTCCTGATTCAGAGAATTAGTAACTGGTGAAGGTGAAACCGTCGACGAAGCTTCTTCCGGCTTTTCCGTTTCTACTGTACTGCCTGCTTCTGCAACCGGCTGCTTCTTCGTGTTTTCTCCAATCAGCTGCACCGCATCATAGACAAGTGCTGCTATCACGACAATCACCAGCACAAGTCTCCAGATTTTCAATTTTCTTTTTTTTCTACTCATACAGCAAACATTCTACTACCTGCCTGCCGAAAAGGATATACCCGCTTCTTTTCATTCATGGCAGCTGATTGCCGGCAGATGTATAGAGGTCATACCATTCTTTATGGCTCAGGGTAATTTCTGTACTCTCTGCTGCGTGTCTGAGTCTTTCCACTTTGGTTGTACCTGTGATGACCTGGATCTTTCCCGGAATTCGTAATAACCAGGCATATGCAATCGCATCTTCTGTGACATTATATTTCTGTGCCAGTTCCGTCAGTATCTGATTCAATGCCGGATACCGGTCAGAATTCAGGAAGACGCCTTCAAACATACCAATCTGTAAAGGCGACCAGATCTGAATTGCCATATCATGCATGCGGCAATAATGAAGAATACCGCCGTCTCTCATCTCTGCACCAGCGTTATTCATATCGACATTGACGTCGCCGTCAATCATCGGTGTATGAGCTAAAGATAACTGCACCTGGTCGGCACAGAGTCTTTGACTGAGTCCGGACTGCAGGTCCATCATGGTCATCGGATTCTGGTTGGAAACGCCGAAGTTCAATACTTTGCCTGCTTTCTTCAATGCTTCAAAAGCTTCATTAACTTCTTCCGGTTCCATCAATACATCAGGTCTGTGCAATAGCAGAGAATCCAGATGATCGGTATGAAGACGGGAAAGAATGCCGTCGACAGAAGAAAGAATATATTCTTTTGAAAAGTCATATTCTCCCTTTTTAATGCCGCACTTGGATTGCAGGAACATACGATCTCTTAAGGATGGTTCTTCCTTCAGTACTTCACCGAATACTTGTTCGCTTCTGCCGCCACCGTAAATATCCGCATGGTCAAAGAAATTGATGCCGCAGTCCAAAGCACCGTGAATAAAAATGCTGCAGGCAGCCTTGTCCATGCCGGCAATGCGCATACAGCCGGCCCCGATGACAGAAGCTTTTCTGTCACTTCCTGCGTAGTGAATAAACTTCATTGTGTTATTCCTCCTTATGAAAAAGAAACAGAAGAAATCTCTTCCCCCTGTTTCAATTTATCTTATTTATTGTCTTTCTGATAGAGATTGACAATCATATTCACGCATTCATCAATGCCCAGGGTGCCTGAATTGAGGCAGAGGTCATAGTTTTGCGGATCACCGAACTTCTGGTCGGTATAGATTTCATAATAAGCAGCTCTGCGCTTGTCCTTGTCCCGCAGACGCTTTTCAATCTTTTCATCCGTTTCGCCATATTCATTGACGACTCTCTTTGCTCTGCTTTCCATATCGGAATAAACAAAGACTCTGAGAAGATCTGCTTCATCACGCAGGACATAGTCTGCACAGCGGCCGACAATGACACACGGTCCTTCATGTGCTAATTTCCGGATGATTCTGCATTGTTCTGTCCAGATGGTAATGCGGTTGGAACGCCCGTAGAAATCAACCGGCCCGAAATTATTGAATAAGCCGGATCCTTCCGTGTATTCGCCGTTTTCCTTGACATAGTCTTCCGAGAAGCCGCTTTCTTCTGCAATCTGACGGATAATCTCGGAATCATAGCACTTAAGTCCGAGTTTTTCAGCAACTTCCCTGCCTACAGTTCTGCCGCCGGAACCGAACTGCCGCGAAATGGTAATGATTTTACCAGTCATAATAATGATCCTCCAATATAAAGTGATTCTTTACCTATATTATAGGTCATATTCATTTAAAATTCACACAAGGCATCAATATGGCTGCTAAAATGATGACACATTTCCTTCAGATTAAGAAATTTGTCAAATTTTATTCATAGTATTAGCACTCTTGCATAAAGTGTGCTAATGTAGACTTACAAAGAAATGAGGTGAGTATTATCAACCCTGATAACAAAAACAAAAAACAGCCCATGATCTACTACTATTCGATCGTCATGGTGATATTGATTCTGCTCAACCTCTTTGCCTTCCCGCGCATGCAGCAGGCAAAGGTTGTTGAAAAGAACTACAGCGACTTCATTACTGAAACCGAAGACGAAAACGTCAGTGAAGTCAAGGTCGAAACCAATCAGATCCTCTATAAGCTCAAAAATGATGACACGGTATACAAGACCGGCAAGATGGATGACCCGGACTTAGTTGAAAGACTCAATAACGCCAATGTCAACTACACTGCCGAAATCGTAGAGCAGCAGTCCTTATTGACAAGCTTCATCGTTTCCTGGCTCATTCCGATGGCTTTAGCCATGATCTTCTTCCGTTTTGTCATGCGCGGCATGAATGGCAAAGGCGGTGGTGGTGCAGGCGGCGGCCTAGGCATGTTCAATCTCGGCAAATCCAATGCCAGAGAATATGTCAAAGGCTCTACCAATATCCGCTTCTCGGATGTTGCAGGTGAAGATGAAGCCAAGGAAAACCTTCAGGAAATCGTCACTTATCTGCATGATCCAAGCAAATACAAATCCATCGGTGCAACCATGCCGAAAGGACTTCTGCTGGTAGGTCCGCCAGGTACAGGCAAGACCATGCTGGCAAAGGCGGTTGCAGGTGAATCCAATGTTCCTTTCTTCTCTATTTCCGGTTCTGAGTTTGTCGAAATGTTCGTCGGCATGGGTGCTTCCAAGGTCCGTGACCTCTTCCGTCAGGCTAAGGAAAAGGCGCCTTGTATCGTCTTCATTGATGAAATCGATGCCATCGGCGGCAAGCGTACTGCCGGCAGCTTCGGCGGCAATGATGAGCGTGAACAGACCCTCAACCAGTTGTTAACAGAAATGGACGGCTTCGAAGGCAACTCCGGTGTCGTCATTCTGGCAGCTACCAACCGTCCGGAAAACCTGGACCCTGCCTTGTTAAGACCAGGCAGATTTGACAGACGTGTTCCGGTAGAACTCCCTGATCTCAAGGGCAGAGAAGAAATTCTCAAAGTCCATGCCAAAAAGGTCAAGACAGAACCTGGCATTGATTACAACGTTGTCGCAAGAATGGCTTCCGGTGCCTCTGGTGCAGAACTGGCCAATGTCATCAACGAAGCAGCTCTGAGAGCTGTCCGTGAAGGCAGAAGTGCCGTCAGCCAGAAGGACATGGAAGAAAGTATTGAAGTCGTCTTTGCAGGCTATCAGAAGAAGAACGCAATCCTCACTGACAAGGAAAAACTGACTGTCGCTTATCACGAAGTCGGCCATGCCTTAGTTGCAGCCCTGCAGACCAACAGTGCTCCGGTTCAGAAGATTACAATTATTCCAAGAACCTCTGGTGCATTGGGCTATACCATGCAGGTAGAAGAAGGCAACCACTACCTCTATACCAGGGAAGAACTTGAAAACAGAATTGCCACCCTGACCGGCGGCAGAGCAGCTGAAGAAGTTGTCTTCCATTCTGTTTCTACCGGTGCTTCCAATGATATTGAACAGGCAACCAAAGTTGCCCGTGCCATGATTTCCCAGTACGGTATGTCTGATGACTTCGACATGGTCGCTCTGACTCATGTCACCAACCAGTACTTAGGCGGCGATGCTTCTCTGGCATGTTCTGATGAAACAGCAGCTACGATCGATGCCAAGGTTGTTGAACTTGTCAGAAGACAGCACCAGAAAGCAATCAAGCTGTTAACAGAACATCGTTCTGATCTTGACAGAATTGCAAAGTACCTTTATGAAAAGGAAACCATCACTGGTGAAGAATTCATGGAAATTCTGAATCAGAAGCCGGAAGAACAAACAACTGAAGAAACAGAAGAAACAAAACCTGAAGAAACCCAGGCATAACAGGAAACAGGTGTCCGTTACAACGCGGGCACCTGTTTTTTCTTGTCTTATTGTCTGATTGATGATTGATTATTCACTTTTGAAACCGGTATTGCCGTCATCGAACTTCATGTTCTGATATACATCCAGACCATCTTCATACGCAGCACATGCCGGGAAATAAACATCACCAGCTGCGGTTCCTTCTACTTTATGAAAGATGGACTTCCAGCAAGGAATTGCGATACCGGAAAGAACCTGTGAATGCTTAACAAGCAGGTGCTTCCCTTCCCAAAGATCTGTGCACTCATGAAGCCACATGCCGCCTCTGGTCAGAGAGCCTGTGATTGTATAGGCACCGCCTTCCTCCATCTGCTTCTGCAGTGCTTTGACAATGCCGCTGTAAAGAATCATGCCGGGAATATAATCCAGCGGAACCCCGTTCAGATTTTCCGGCTTTTTTTCACTTCCGTTACGGATGGACAAACCTGTAATATCTTCTGCGCACGGTGCCCAGCCTGGTCTTTCTTTCCAGACACTATCTGAGAAACAAACAAGAGAACCATAAATCACATTCGGATTCAGGGCATGAATATCATCAATGGAAAGCCCGAAATGATCCAGGCACCCGTTCTGATAAGAAGAAACCACAACATCTGCTTCTCTGATCAATTCTTTTGCCCGCTCGAGATCCTCTTTCACATTGAAATCCAGATGGATGGCATGCTTGCCTGCCCAGCCGTCCAATTCCAGCATCGCCTGTTCCTGTTCCGTGAATATGCCGCGGCGGATCATCAGAACATCTGCTCCGTTTTCAGCTAACAATCTTGTGCAGGCAGGACCAGCAATAATATGCGTCAGATCCAGCACTTTGATACCGGATAAAGGCCCTTTTTCCGGATCATAGCCAGGGAAGGTTTTCTTTTCTGCATCCGAGACTTTCGTGAATCTGTACAAAGGCATTGCACACACTGCTTTGCCAGCAAGCGTATTTTCCCATTCCTCTCTGCTTCTTAGCACACAGCCGCAGGCACCATCCGCAAATACTTTTTCTTCCAATTCCTCCCCGTTCCATTTTTCAATGGCTTTGGCAGTTGTGATTTTATCCAGAGGAAGACTGGTAAAGACAAACTTGTCCGGATCTTTTCTGATCCCAAGCGTCTTCATGATTTTCTTCTTTTGTGATTCATAATAGACGTGGGCTGAGAACATTCTGTCGTCTTTGGTTCTGTATTTGTAGAAAGAACCATTCAGGGCATTGTCTACCCGGATGGCACTCTTGTATCTGGCCTGAATGAAATCTTCATTGCCTTCATAGGCACACATATAAAGACGAATGACCTGCATACCGGCCAGTCCCACATCACAAAGAACCGGGGATTTTCTCTTTTTTCCGGAACGTTTGTTTCCAAATTCCTGTGACACAACTGCATCCAGGGCAAGAATTGCGGCAGCCGGACCTGTCTGCAGCACTTTCTCTTCTTCAAACAAACGTCTGACTGCTTTCAGCCTCAAAGAAAGCAGAACCGGTTTCAGAATACCAGGAAAAGGATTATGGGTGAAGCAGGCAGCGGTCATTTTTACCTGCAGCTTTGGATCAACATTGAAGATCACCGGTGTATTGACTTCAATCCCGGTTTGTTTCAATAAATCTTCATAACACTGCTGCGCCTGGGCAGCTTTGGTACTCATGACTGATTTCATACTCATATCTCCATGGCAGTTTCATATGCCCGCCAGATCACGCTTCTGAGATTGCCGATGGCCATACAATCACCGACCAGATGCACGTGCCTGGAAGCAGGTGAAAGCGGGGTCGGGATATAACCAGCAGAAGAAATCACAGAATCACAGGCAATTGTCTCTTCCCCTTCCTTTGTGCGGACTACAATACTTCCGTCCTTTACTTCTTTCAAAGAAGTTTCCAGGTAAACCGGAACTTTATGCAAAGCAAACCATTCTCTTAAATAGGAACTATTTGCAAGACAAACACCCGGCTGGGCAATCAGATCATTCTTCATTTCTACAATGACAGGTTTCTTTCCCTGCAAAGCAAGTTCATAAGCAATTTCACAGCCAGTCAGACCGCCGCCGATCACAGCGACAATTTCACCAACCTTCTGGCCGCGCAGATACTCACATGCTTCGATCATTTTCTCGTGACCAGGAATATTACGCAGAACACGCGGGGCGGAGCCAGTCGCAATGATGACTTCGTTATGAGGGAATTCTTCTGCACTGGCAATTCTTGTATTCAGATGAATTTCAATGCCCAGATCTTCCATCTGTTTCTTATACCATGCAAGAAGGGCTCTGAGCCTGCCTTTGTAGGATTCTGAAGAAGCCGGGATAAAAGTACCGCCAAGCTGGGAAGATGCTTCATAAATAACCGGTTCATGGCCTCTGAGCTTCAACACACGGGCAGCTTCCATACCGCCGATGCCGCCGCCGACAATAATGACCTTCTGCGGATGCTTTGTCTTTTCGATATGATGTTGTCTGCTCTGCATGGTTTCCGCATTGACTGCACATCTTGATAAATGGAGGGAATCCTGCAATTCCTGCATATTCGGTGTTCCTTTCCATTTGGACATATTGAAGCAGCCGTTGTGACACTCAATGCATGGTCTGATTTCTGCTTCCTGATCCTGCATGAGCTTGGTGACCCAGGCCGGATCTGCTAAGAAAGGACGGGCAAAACCAGCACCATCCAGCTTCCCTTCTGAAATTGCCTGTGCTGCAGCATCAGGTCTCAGCTTGCCTGCACACACAACCGGTATATCAACGAACTTCTTAATGTGCTCAACGTCTTTCAGATTGCAGTTATCCGGCATATAGACCGGCGGATGAGCCCAGTACCAGGCATCATATGTGCCATTATCGCAATTGAGCATGTCATAGCCTGCTTCTTCCAGATACTTCGCTGCCCACTCGCTTTCCTGCATGTCTCTGCCTGCTTCTGTATATTCTTCTCCCGGAAGAGCACCTTCACGGAAGCCTTTTGTTTTGGAAACAACGGAATAACGAAGGGAAACCGGGAAATCTTCTCCGCAGGCTTTTTTGATTGCCTGTACGATTTCCTTTGCAAAGCGGTATCTGTTTTCCAGGGATCCTCCGTATTCATCATCTCTGTGATTGACGTATTTCAAGGTAAACTGATCAAGCAGATAGCCTTCATGAACTGCATGAACTTCAACCCCGTCAACGCCTGCTTCTTTCAACATAAGTGCACATTTCGCAAAAGCATCAATGAATTCCTGAATTTCTTCTTTCGTCATTTCTCTGGAAGGTACTTTATCAGACCATCTGTTCGGTGAAGGGGAAGCCGTCGCCGTGATCTTGTCAAGATCCATCACCGGCCTTGAAATTTTCCGTAAGACAGGATTGGTATAGAGCTTTTCCATCGATTCTGAAATGGTAAAGCTTCTGCCGAAACCTGCGGTCAACTGTACAAACAACTTTGCCCCAGTTGCGTGAAATGCCGGCATCCATTTTGCCAGATCCTTGTACATCTTCTTGTTTTCATACAGCCACTGGCCGAACATGGGATTATACACAGGCTGACATCCCGGTAAGATCAGACCGGCATTGTTCTGAGCAACTTTCATCAGGAAAGCAGCCCCTTCTTTGTCAAAGTGATTTCTTTCCATCCAGCCGAAAAGATCCGTACCGCCCATGGAAGTCATGACAATTCTGTTTCTGATTGTCACTTTGCCAATCTGCCACGGCGTAAACAAACTTTCATACTTTTCATTCATGATGTGTCTCCATTTATGATTTCTTCTATTATTTTAAGCTATTTCACAGAAATACTTTCTGATAAATCAGGAACGGGACTTTTCAATTCACTGACATTGTCAAAAAAAGAAGCCCTTCTTCAGAGCTTCCCGATCATGAATGAATTACTTTTCGCAATTGCGCTTTTCGATGTCCATCAGTTCATCTACTCTGCGCTGGTGTCTGCCACCTTCAAATTCTGTTTCCATGAAGACTTTGACAATCTGCTTGGCCGTTTCAATACCGATGACTCTGGCGCCGAAAGTAATGATGTTGGCGTTATTGTGACGTCTGCTGTATTCTGCACTATATGGTTCAGAACATGTGCATGCCCGAATGCCTCTGACCTTGTTGCAGGCAAGACCTATGCCGACCCCGGTACCGCAGATCGCAACACCTCTATCCACTTCGCCAGACGCAACCGCATTGGCAACCTTTTCCCCATAGATCGGATAGTCAACGCTTTCGGTTGTATCACAACCGTAATTGACAACTTCATACCCCAGGGATTCAAGATACGCCTTGATCTGATTCTTCATTTCCACTGCAGAGTGGTCATTCGCAATACCGATTTTCATGCCTTAATCTCCTTCTTCGGATCAACCGTTTTATTCTGACGATGCCAGATCAGCCAGGCACCGAACAGGAACGTAAATACTGCAATAAACTGGGATGTAGAGAGAACCCCGATCTGTCCTCTGATCAGATCCCCGCGGATAAATTCAATAAAGAATCTGCCGAAACTATACAACATCAGATACCATGCAGCTGTATCCTCCGGATGCTTTCCCTTAGTCAGATTTCTGTAAGTCAGATAAAAAATCAGAAAATCGCCGGCCGAAGAAATCAGCTGGGTAGGAATAATCGGATGAGTGGACCAGGCAAGTGAATCAGCCGGGAAAGTTACTCCGTACCAGGCATTTGTTTCAATGCCGCCGCAGCACCCGGCAAAGAAACACCCGATCCGGCCGAATCCCTGAGCCAGGGCAACACAAGGAATCAGAATATTGAAATACTTCATGAAATTCCACTTGTGCTTCTTACACCAGATCCAGCCGCCCAGAATACCTCCGATGATGCCGCCGTAGACAACCCAGCCGCCGCTGCTGAGAACAGAAAGCGGATTCTTCAGGAAGTCTTTGAATACTGTCAATGTATACGTGAGCTTGGAAACACCCCAGCCCCAGACCAGAATCCAGAAAATAAAGGAATCAATTTTGTCACTTTCGAGATCATATTTCTTTGCCAGTTTCTCAGCCAGCCAGAAAGCTGCCAGAATTCCAATGGCAATCATTGCGCCATAACCGTGAATTGTTACCGGACCGATTGTAAGCCAGTCATTATACATAAGCTGTCCTCCTTTTTCACACCTGTTTATTGTAACTTCTCTATTCCTAAAATACCAGCTCTCACCAGCCAGTCAGAAAAACTGTGCTATCATGAAATCATGACTAAAAGAAAACACAGACGCAGGCTGAGACCTGCCTTCAAAGCCTTCCTGGCCATCGTTGTCCTGCTGACAATCTTTGCCGGCTATCGTACCTGTTCGCCAAAGAAAACAGCCGATGCACCAGCTCCTTCACCTGCTTCTGCTTCTCCTGAGGCTTCCTCAACCCCTTCTCCTACGCCGGAAGTTCATACAGCTTCATTATTTTTAATGGGCGACATTATGTGCCAGCGTCCGATTGTTTATCAGGCTGAGCAGCCGGATGGTTCCTTTGACTTTGCCCCTATGTTCGATGATGTTCTGAACCAGGTAAGCAAATACGACCTTGCCTTCGGCAATATGGAAACCATCCTGGGCGGAGATTACCTCGGCTTTACCGGCTTTCCTCACTTCAATGCCCCGCAGGCATTCGGCGACTATATGGTTTCAAAGGGATTCAATCTGATTTCCTTAGCCAATAACCATATGCTGGACAAAGGCGAAGAAGGTGCTTTGAATTCTCTGAAATACTGGGCTGGCAAGACGAATGTCGTCACCGCCGGCATGTTTGACAGCTTTGATGCTCAGAATGCAATTCCAGTTCACGAAATCAACGGCATCACCTATGCTTTTAATGCCTGGACCTACGGTATGAACGGCAACCTTCCGCCGCAGGGAGAAGAATACCTGGTCAACTGCTACCGGGATGATCCTGAAAAGATGCTGCAATGGGTCAGGGATGCCAAAACAAAGGCAGATCTTGTAATTGTATCCATGCATTGGGGAACCGAATATACGGCCCAGCCTGATGATGAACAGCTGCAGCTGGCACAGGAACTGGCAGATGCCGGTGCAGATCTCATTATCGGCAACCACGCCCATAACATCCAGCCCATCCAATGGCTCAATGATGGCAAAACGCTTTGTTTCTACGCACTTGGCAACGGCATTTCTGATCAGGATCCAATGTATGATACCGATCCGGATGATGTCCTGACTGCCATGGAAGCCAGCGTCCAGCTGGTCAAGGATGAAAACGGCGCCAGAATTGAAAACCCGCGGGCAGATCTGCTGTATACCTGCCGCGAAGGCGACCGCAGTGACAATTACCATGAAGGTATTCTTCTGAAGGAAATGAAAAATGTCACAGTGGAAGAACTGCCTGATGTCAAAGAAAGATACCAGAACCGCATTGATACAATTGTCCATGCCTATGACGCTTCCATCCCGATCGGTCTGAATTAAGCAGATTATTCTGATTTTTCCAAAGTAAAAGGAGTTCTCACTCCTTTTTTGTTTTACATAATCTTTCCTGCAGCTGACTGATTTCAGGCTGCATTTCCATCTTCCGGATTCTGACTTTCTTCCTTCTCAGAAGAAATTGTTTCAGCCTGAGCATCAATGACCTTGCCTTCCATTTCCTTCTTCTTTTCTTCAAAAGAGCGCAGGAAACTGTTGAACTTGCTGGCAAGGAAGAGATTGGAAATCAGATCTGTCACCCCGCAATAGACAAGCCCGACCCCGATCACAATAAAGAGAATATCTGCCATCTTTTCCCCGTTCATAAAGAACATGATGACAATACCAAATACAATCGAAATCGCTGCCATCACCACATAAATACCGGCAGAATGAAAGCCGATGCGTCTGGCGACAATTCCCTGCTGCAATTTCATGAAACCGCTCAGGACAATTACCATGCCTAAGATAATCGGAATCAGATCCGCAAGAACATCTCTCCTGGTCAGAATCAGCACACCGACGATCGCGGAAATAAGACCTGTCACAAATGAATTGTTATGCAGGGTATCTCTGACATCCATCATGAAGTAGCCAAGCAGATTAATACCCGCATAAACCAATGCTGCTATGCCAAGAATATTGGCAACGACCTGGGCCGTGACATTGGGATATATGATCATCAAAACGCCCGCAAAAATAAAAGCAGCAGACGATAAAATATAACTCCACTTTATCTGTTTCAACATATCAGTTCCTCTTTTCTATCTACATCATACTATTAATTTTTTCCCATAATGCGCAAATTCAGACACAATCGGGAAATTATCTATCAGAAAGCAGAAAAACAGCCTCTCCTCATGGAAAAGCTGTCACCTTTCAGCCGTTGAGATAATGATAAACCAGCGAAGAAATATCCCGGATTCTTGCAATCGCAGCATCACTATCAACGTTATCGGAAAGAACCGCAATTTCATATGTGCCGGCTGGCGCATAGACAATTGCTGCATCGTTCTGGGTTGTATCCAGTTCACCCGTCTTATTGCCGGAAACGACTCCCTCAGGCAGGCCTGAAGGAATCTTGTGGGTAAATTGCTGCTGCTTCAGAAGGGAAATGATGTCACTGGAATGCGGCAGTTCTCCATTTTCAGCTTTCCGGATAAACAAGGCACAATCATAGGCACTGGTATAATTTTCTCCCGGTCTGCTCATCCCGTAAGTAGAGACAAAGCCGTTGGCAGAAGCCCAGTCAGAAACAACCTTCATACCCCTTGCATAACTGCCTTTTCCCAAGGCTTGAGCCAGATAGATCTAGGCTTCGTTGGAACTGATGGTAATCATGCTTTTCAGATTGGAATCAATATTGTCTCTGCCCCTAGCATTGCACAAAGCATCATAGTTTTCATAAACAGTACCGGCCACAAACAATTTCATATCACTGGCTGACTGCTGCTGCTTTGTATTGATCGCAACCTCGCCGCCGTCAAAAAGAACACTGACCTGCCAGGATTCTTCTGAACCTGTATAGGAACTCAGATAATTATTAATCTTTGTTTTCAATTCATCCGGATCATAGCGCGGCGACCCGATAGCTTCCGGTTCGAAATCTTCACTATAAGTTGTCACCACAGCCGGTCTCTGGCTGACCACAACGCTATAAGAAGCTTCTGCTTTATTGCCGTTTGTATCCAATGCCGCAATGGAAACCGTATATTCGCCTGGTGTACCTGTGTCAACATTGCTGGAAATTGTATATGCATTATTGCCTTCCGCTTCCGCATATGTATGTATATCACCGTCAACGACATCACTGACGCTTTCAATATTGGTCTTCGGATCAAAATCCGCATCTGTTACGATAGATACGCTTTCTTCTTTCAATGTAATCACAGGCGGCTTTGTATCTGCAATCGTGATGCTGCGCGTCCATGTCTTTTCTGCTTTCTGATGATACCCGTCTGTACACGTCAATTTCCATGTTACTTCAACTGTTCCACCCTGAGAAAGATCGATGGAAGCAGGATCTGCACTCAGTTCTGCATGCATGCCTTTCTCATCTGCTTCTGCAAGCGTCAAAGCATCAACAGAAGCTTTTGCATATTCTGCTTTTCCACTTTCCCCATCCCAGCTGATCTGATCTGTATCCAGGAAATTCACATTCATCTGCTCTTCCATGGAAACAAGCAAGCCTTTTTCTTCTGATGCAGCTGATACACATAGACACCTGAAACTGTCACTGCTGCACCTATGACAAAATACAGAATAATTCTGACGCTTTTCCTGAGTCTTCTCTTTCTTTTTTTTGCTGCCATGGCTTGTCCTCATTTCTATTAACAAATACACTTCGACACTTGATCTTTTATAAACTTTGTCATTATAGCATTCCTTCTTTATAAACCATGAAAAAACTTGCCGACTGCCGGCAAACAAATTACAGTAATGATGAAAAAAGAAAAAAGGAGCACAATATGAATATTCTCTTTGCAACCCCGATTGAAGAAAAATACAGACAGAAATTTCTGGACCTTTGTTCCGAGATCAGATTTACTGATCGTGATCGTCTGACGCCTGAAGATGTGAAAGAAGCGGAAGTCATTTTAGGCAATGTTTCCCCGTCCTTATTGAAAGACGCAGAGAAACTGAAATGGCTGCAGCTGGATAGTGCCGGCGCAGGTTCCTATTCCAATCTGCCGAAGGTAACTGTAACCAATGCTTCCGGTGCCTATGGTGAAGCGATTTCCGAGCACATGCTTGGCGTCACACTGGCTATCATGAAGAATCTCTACCGCTATCAGGCACAGAGCCAGTCCCACAGCTGGAACAACCTCGGTTCTGTCAGAACCCTTTCAACTTCCAAAGTTCTTTCCGTAGGCATGGGCAACATCGGCTCTTCCTATGCCAGGAAGATGGCAATGCTGGGTGCAGAAGTCTACGGCATCCGCAGAACCATGCATGAAAAGCCGGATTACCTGAAGGAACTTACAACCATGGATCATCTGGACGAACTATTGCCTATGATGGATGTCGTTGCTTTGTCTCTTCCAGGTACAGCCAGCACCCAACACCTCTTTGATCTTGAAAGACTGCGTAAAATGAAGACAGGTGCCATTCTGATCAATGTCGGACGAGGATCTGCCATTGATACAGAAGCTCTGATCAAAGTCATGCACGAAGGTAAATTATCCGGGGCCGGACTGGATGTAACCGAACAGGAACCATTGCCGAAAAACAGTGCTCTCTGGAACACAGAGAATGTCTATATTACTCCTCATATATCCGGCCGCTTCAATGCAGCAGTCACCTATGAGAAAGTACTGGATATTTTCTATGAAAACCTGGGTCATTATCTGAAAGGTGAGCCGCTGGAACATGTCGTTGATCAGAAGCAGGGATATTAAACAAAGAAACAAGAACAAAAACACAGAGAGAAAAAGCGGCATTTCCAGCCGCTAATGAGAGATCGGTGCCGAATCACGCCGGTCTTTCTGCTTGTGATGACGCCAGAGATATCTGCCGGAGAGAATAACAGAAATACCGACTGCGATGCTGTAGCCGGCAAAGCCGATTAACGGAATGCCGAAAACTTTCGGTTCCATATTTGTCATACAGATAATAGACGAAGAAATGAACAAGGCAGATACACCAAGACCGATCACCAGATTTCTGGTAACAGTATAGAGAACCTGGGCAAAAGGACCGGAGATCTGCAATTTCAGATTGGCTCTGCCTTCCCCTCGCAGATATTCCTTCAAGGCATCATTGATCAGGGCAGGTAATTCAACGCCCTTATCCAGCGAGATATTGAGTTTTTCTGCCTTGTGCTCGATTTCCTGACGCAGATCAAAATTATGAAGATAGTCTTCCTTTACTCTTGCAGCAGCGATTTCAGCCATGGAAATCCGCGGGGCAATCACAGTCAGATCCCCCTGCATATGAGACAAGCCTCTTGCCAGCATGGTCAATCCATGCGGCATGCGGATATGGTTGCGCTTCATGATATCCATGACATCCAGCAAAGCATCTCCCAGCCTGATGGATCCCAGATTTGCATTTCCATAGATTTCCAGGAAATCCCGCAAATCTTCGTATAAAAGATGCCGGTCAGGCGAAGTCGTAAAGTCGCCGAGATCCAGGACGGCACTTTCTACCATCCCGATATCATGGTTGGCAATGCCTCTGACCCCGCGGATCATGATTTCTCTCTGCAGATCGGTAAGTCTTCCCATCATGCCCATATCCAGCCAGATGATCTTGCCGTCTCTGATCTTGAGATTGCCCGGGTGAGGATCCGCATGAAAGAAACCATCCCGCATGACCTGACGGATGTAATTATTTACCAGCTTCATGCCGATTTCGTCCAGGTCATACCCGGCTTCCTTCAATCCTTCAATGTCAGTGATGTTATAGCCTTCCACATATTCCATGACGAGCACTGTAGAAGTTGTATACTCACGATAAAGAGCAGGTACGCCGACATATTTCACATCCGCATTATTCTTTGCGAATTCTTCCATGTTGTCAGCTTCCTGCAGGAAATTCATCTCCTGCTGGGCGATGTTCCACATCTCATCCAATACCATGTCGAGATCAACGACATTCTTAATCGAATTGACAACGGGCAGTTTTCTGACTGCACTATGCAATAAGGAAATATCCCGGCTCATGAGTTCATGAACGCCTTTGCGCTGAACTTTGATAATGACCTGATCCCCGTTCTTCAATACTGCCCGATGCACCTGGGCAATGGAAGCCGCACCTAAAGAATGTTCGTCAATGGATGCGAACACATCATCGACCGGACGCGCATAGGCTTCCTCAATGACCTGCTTCACCTCTGAAAAGTCCATCGGCGGTACATCAGAATTCAGCTTCATCAATTCTCTGCAATATTCTTCCGGCAGAATATCCGAATGCAGAGACATGATCTGGCCGATCTTGATATAAGTCGGACCAAGCTGTTCTAAAATAATGCGCAGCTTCTCAGGCGAGACGCCGCGCATTATGTGATTCCTTTGAAGAATCTGGCGGATTTCATTCAGACGTGTGCCATTGGAAAACTTCTTCTCGGCCATTGCGAGTTCTGTATTTTCCGCAGCACTTTTCATTACTTTTCTTCTTTCTTTGCGATTGCTTCCTTGAGCTTGGCAAGATCTTCATCACTCAGACCATCCAGAAGAGAGGTGACATCCTTCTTTTCCGGTTCTTTCTTTTCTTCAGCCTTGCGCTTGAGCTCTTCATTCAGTGCCTTGCCCTGTTCAACGGTAATTTCACCCTTTTCAACAAGAGTCTTGAGCAGATCATTGCCCTTTTCAGCTGTCAAAGCAACAGCACCTACCTGAGCCAGCAATACGTTCTTGAGCATTTCCTGAACATCCATAAAATTATCCTCCTTCAATGATATGAAAATACTTTATCTGCCTTTATGATAGCACCAAAACGCAAAAAAAAACGAGACTTCAGTCTCATCAATCTGTATATATTTCTCACGATGCTCTGCACCATGTTATTGCTGTATATCTACCCGATGATTTTCCATCAGGTCCTTGCCATATTACGCTCAGCCGTTTGATCTGCGGCTGATTTGTTTTTATATATCAACCCGAAGACTTATCTTCAGGCACTTGTCATATATCACCCGGTCAATAGGAATGACCGGTTTGTCTGTATATATCACTCGATGAATTTCTTCATCGATTTGTACTTATATATCTACCCGATGATATATCATCAGGTCCTTGCTATATTACGCTCAACCGCCTGTTTATGCGGTTGATTTATCGTTGTATATCGCTCAATTTCCAATGGAAATTGATTTGTTCTTATATATCACCTGATCCTTTTTACAGGATCAGTCAGCCCGTGTATATCGATCAGATTTCGTATTGAATATCTGATTTGTTTTTACCGTGCAGGCATTAATATAGCACTATAAAAAATTGTGTCAATACATTTTTTACAAATATTTTATAGTAAGCGGTTTCATTTTCAGACATTCAGAATATGGCTTAACAACCATACATTTTTAAGACTTGTCCGAATAAAAAACTGAATAAAATAAGCCCTTTTACAGGCAGTCTGGTTCTTTCTGGATCCATCACTGTCCAAAAAAATTCTGCCGAAAATCTGATGACTTTCCTCCCTCCAGGAAATGAATCCGTTTACATTTTTCCGGCATGTGGAAAACAGTATTCACCTGAATTTTTTTCTTATATAATGGCCCCATGAATACAAAAATCAGATTGATTGCCGTGGATATGGACGGCACATTGGTAAACGATAAAAAGGAAATTCCGGAAGAATTCTTTGACTGGGTGCCTGCCCATCCACAGGTACATGTCGTCATTGCAAGCGGCAGACCCTATTATACAAACTATCAGCTCTTTGAAAGAATCGCAGACAAAATGATCTTTATCGGGGATAACGGCGGCATCATCTATGCCGGCGGCAAAATCATTTATCAGAATGCCCTGACGAAGGAAGAGGTTGCGCAATGTCTTTCTTTATTGAAAGATGAAAAACTGGCAGAACCGATTCTCTGTGCAGCGGAAAAAGGCATCTGCCGCCATCCCGGTAACGATAAAGAATATGAGAAACAGGTCCATACCTATTTCACGAAATATCAATATACAGACGATCTGAATGCTGCGGCAGAAGACAATCAGATTATCAAGATCGCAACCTATATCCGTGAAAAGAAAGCAGCCGAAGTATCCGCAAAGATTACGGAATGGCCGGAAGCAGTCAATGCAGTCCTGGGCGGTCCGGAATGGATTGATCTGGTTCACAAGGATGTAAACAAAGGTGCAGCATTGAAGAAACTCCAGGAAATCCTGGGCATTTCAAAAGAAGAAACCATGGCCTTTGGAGATTATCTCAATGACCTGACTATGTTAAAAGAAGCCGGTGAAAGCTATGCTATGGCAAATTCTCATCCGACTATTCTGAGGATCGCAAGACACACAGCACCTTCCAATAATTACAAAGGCGTCATGCGGATTCTGAATCAGAAATTCTGAAAAAAGCGGAGAGATCCGCTTTTCTTATATCTCTCATGTATTAATGACCAAGGTATTCTTTTCTGGTCATAACATTGGAGACAATAGTTTCTGTCTTTCCGTTTGGTCTCAGACTTTTGTGACGGAGGATTTCATGGAAACCAAGTTTTTCCTGTACCCTTGCGGACTGTCTGTTCCAGTCAAAATAACCGCAGAATACCACATCCAGCTTCTTTTCCATAAAGAGATAGAAAAGTACTCTGTCCGCAGCTTCCGGCATGATGCCCCTGCCCCAGTATTGCTTTGATAAGACAAAGCCTAGTTCACGGCACTGCAGATCCTGATACTGAGGAAACAGCTTCTCATCATAATTTTCAATCCCGATGGAACCGATGACATGACCTTCGTATTCAATGGCGAAGGTTTTCTTTTCCTGAATAAACATAGATGCAATCGCCTGGGACTCCAGGATTGTTTTATGCGGCAGCCAGCCTGCCATCGGACCCACATCCGGATCTGAAGCATAGGCAAACAGGTCTTCTGCATCGCTCATCTTCCAGGGTCTTAACATGCACCTTTCGCTCATCAACGTTACGTCACTGATATCTATATCTGCATTCATACTTCTGGTTCCTTTCTTTTATCGTGGTCTATACATCAGAGATGATACTCGCTGATTATCATTGGAAGCAATCATAAATTCAAGTGCAAATAATTTGTGATTGTCTTTGTGATTGAAATTCGATCATATTTTCAGCTTTTGATTGATTTTGTGCTTGAAAAACAATCATAAATGATATTTATGGACAAAAAAAGAGAAACCGCAATATTATCAGCGATTTCTCAAGTTCGTGGAGCAGGCGACGTTATAGTCGAACACTGCTCCGTGCAGGTTTTATCGGAGTTAAAGGCTTCTTCAATTTCCTCTAACGGTATGTCATCAATGCTCATCGATTTCTTACTGGCGTTGATTATCAGTGTAAAATGGTCATCGTAAAGATACACCGAATGAACAAGAATGTTAATGATGGCTCTGCGTTTATTGACATCATCAAGCGGCATTTCGCAGACAAAATTGAGGAATGCGAGTATCTGTGCTTCCGAAAGGCATATCCGCTTGTTCTCTTCAATGGCGAGCTGTTCTTCAAGCGCATCTTTTTCAGCCTGACGTTTGTTAAGGCGTTCTGTCAGCATTGGCACGGACTGTCCTTGCTCAATACCTCTCCACAGGTTTTCAATGGCGATATCCGCTTCTCGGATAGCTTTCTTTAACTGCTTGACCGTCAAGTTATCTGGACTCTTGCTGCATTCCTCGGCTACCTTTTGGGCAATAAACTTAATGTTATCATCGGTAAGCAGTTTCAAGCATTCTGCAATCACTCTGTCCTCAATTTTCTTTTTGCCGACGATTGTTTTATCACAGCGTTTCTTTCGGGCTTCCTTGCAGATGTAATAGTGATACTGTTTGCCGGTTTTACTTGTACCGCCGTAGCCGACCATCATATTCTTGCAATGACCGCAAAACAGCTTTGTCGTCAGCAGATACTCACCCTCGCCGTGCGTTCTGGCTGGAGCCTTCTTGTTTTTGTCCAGTATATCCTGAACCTTGTAAAACAAATCGTCGTCTAAAATCCTCGGCATACCGCCCGGCGTTTCCTGCCCCTTATACATATAAACTCCTATATATCGTTTATTGCTCAGCATACGGCTGAGGCTGTTATAAGTGAAATCGTTACCAAGTGAAGTTTTGACTTTGCGGCGTTTCAAATCCTTTACGATTTCTGCCTTTGTTTCACCGCTGGCGTATCGCTCAAATATCTCACGCACGATTTTGGCTTCGTCCTCGTCAACATAAAATCGCCTGTCTTTATCCACCTTAAACCCAAGACCGGGATTGCTGCCGTTGGACAAACACTTTTGCGCGTTGATTTCCATTCCTCGGTGGATCTTCTGAGAAAGCTCGGCGGAATAATACTCCGCCATACTCTCCAACACGCCTTCGACGAGGATGCCCGATGCGTCATCGGTGATATTCTCTTTTGCCGATAACACCCTCACACCGTTCTTTTTTAGCTTGGCTTTGTAGATTGCGCTGTCGTAGCGGTTACGGGCAAAGCGGTCAAGCTGATACACCAACACACCCTCAAAGGTGTGCTTATCGCTGTCGGAAATCATACGCTGAAACTCGGCACGATTATCATATTTACCGCTCATAGCTCTGTCTATGTACTCACCGACAACTGTATAATGATTTTGCTCCGCGTATTCATAGCAAACCTTTAACTGACCTTCGATGGATTGCTCGGTCTGACTGTGGCTCGAAAAGCGGGCATAGATTACTACATTCATAATTGACCTCCTTTGCTCTCCGCCGAGATGACGGAGAGCTTTATTGATTATATTTTACAGGATTTGTAGAAAACAGTCGATTGTGTCAAATTTACGCAATCTTTTTTCCGTCCTGATATTCGGGGTGAGCCTTTAGCCACTTCTCGTAATACTGTTTGCCAAACTCACTGTTATAAAACTCGATGATATCGGGAACAAATGCTTTTGCGAGGAGCGTTAACGTTTCTTCCGAGTATTCCGCAGTTTGCAATTCATTGTTCAATAGGCTCACCTCATCTTTCACGGTCACGCTGTCGCTTGAGATAGCGTTGGTAATAATCGCAGGCTTTGAGGACAAAGTCCTCAAGCTGATTGTCGGTGGCTCTCGGAGCGTATTTTCTTACCTTGTCCATTGGGATTTTCAGCGTTTCCCGTTGGTTTGCTTTTTCCTCCGACATCACGAGCTCCAAACCTTCTTTCGTCAGAGAACAGCTATTAAAGGCTTTGTGCAAACGATAAGCCTGTGAGTAAGACGGTGTATGATCATCCCGCTCGATAATCGCATATAAATCACGCTGGATTTCGGGTGAGAGATATGACAGCTCTACGCCGACAGAGAAAGCGATCTTGCCTTCATCCATCAGGTTTAGCAATTCGGGGATAAGATTTGTTAAGCGAATATAACGCTGTACGGTTTTGTAGCTTTCACCTGATTGTTCACCGATAAATGCAGTCGCTCGGTTTTCGTCAGACTTCGGGACAATTTGTCCCGAAGTGAGATCAGTTCGCTGTCCCTGATGCTTTAGTGCTTCGGCTTTCAGCTTATAGGCAAAAGCCTTTTCCGACGGTAGAATGTGCTCCCTGTGTAGATTGCTGTCCACCACCATAATCGCCGCCTCGTCACGGCTGACGGGACGAATAAAGGCAGGGACTTCTGTGAGCCCTGCCTTCTGCGCCGCACGGAAGCGGCGGTGTCCGGATATGATTTCATACTCGTTTGTTGTGCCTTCAAGAGGACGGACGATTAGCGGTGTCATAATGCCCTGCTGCTGAACGCTCTCAATTAAGCTGTTCATTTCTTCATTGTCGAGCACCTGATAAGGGTGGTCTTTGAATTCGTGTAATTTGTTGATTGATATATTGGTCATCGTTCGTAACTCCTTTGTTTTGATTTGGTTTGTTTATAATATTTGTACTTGTATCTGCCTTGCTCCAGTTGCTTTTCCTGTTCGATCAAAGCACGGAGTCGAGGCACTTTGTTTTCAATGCGCTCGCAGATTTTTAGCTGTCGGCGCAAGGGTGTCAGTTTCTTTGTGATTTCTCTGCATTGTTCTTTAAGAGAATTATCTTCTTCGGGTGATTTTGCCCTGCGGATTCGGTTGCGGAGTTGCTGCCGTTCGGCTTCATAATTCTCAATCTTCCCAACAATCTCTGCTTTGCACTCTACAAAATCCTCCACAGAGTTAATGAATTGATCGCAGAGGAAATGGTATTCTTCGAGCGTTCGGTCAAGGTTGATAATTTCTGCTCTCAAATCAGGCGACAGCGGACGGTAATCGGCTTTCTTGATATTCGAGCCCGTGCAGATCTTAGCGATAGTTATAATCAACTCAAACAGCGAGGTAATCAAGTCAGGCGTATGCTCCTTTTCGTAATTTCGTATAACCAAAATCAACGGCGTTCTGCGGACTACAGGTCTCGGCGTGTAGAAATCCATAAAGTATCTGTCCTCGTGTTGAGTGCGCAGGCGAGTTAAGATAGCTTGTCTGGAATAATCCTTACCGAGACTGCTTATTCTCACAGGTTTTTGCCAATCGGGAGCAACAACCGACGGATGCTCATATTTGAAGTTCCTCACAAACTTGTAACCGAGAGAACGCAGGTACACTTCAAAGTCCACCGGATTACAGGTATTCGCAAGCGCTTCATCAACGTCCTTACGAAGCATATCCTTATGCGGCAGCTGTCCGCTTTTCCGTATCCAATACACTTTATCGCCGCCGTAGAACGGAGCGTTTTCAAGAACGGATTTACCATACTCACGACATACCTCGTCGGAAATCTCACGCAGCTTGTAGTGATCGGAGATATGATTCTCAAACTTTCGCCCTGTGCGGAAGGACACACTATTTACGACAATATGATTATGAAGATGGTCGGTATTTAAATGTGTCGTAACGACTATCTCATATTCATCGCCCCACATACGGCGGGCAGTTTCTACGCCGATTCGGTGCGCTTCTTCGGGCATGACTTCTCCTGCCTGAAAGCTCTGATAGCCGTGATACGCCACATTGCCGCCAAGCTTGCCGAACCGCCGCTTAGTTGTCATCATACGCTCATAGGCTCGCTTTTTCGGGCAGTTAATACCGCTGACGTACATTGTTTTGTCTGTCTTGTCGCCGTTCTCAACGTAATTGAGAGTGGCAGCTAAGTCATCATCAAGATATTTGCGCTCGATAGTTTTGTCGGGATTCTGAGCGTAATTGATAACATCCTTTAACCGTCCTTTGACGGGCCAGAAGCCTGTGGTTGCCACGTCATCATCTCCTTGTGAATCTGTGTCGTTGTGGATTTCTCCGGCAAAAGTAGGCGCTGTTGAATTTCGTCTACGACTTCAAGCAGCTTTCGCTCTGTATCGGGCGTAACCTTGTCAGCAACTTCATCACACAAGCGGCAGAGCGTTTGGTAGAAATCAAAAAAGACATCAGGCAGCACCGTCCTCGGCGCATAACCCAATGTCCTTTGTCTGATATATTCGGATTGAGATAAGCCGCAGCTCTCGGCAAGCCGGGCTATCTTCTTTTTCTCGGACTGCGTAACACGCAGCTCGATTCTTGCATTTTTATCTGTCATTTTATTCCTTCTTTCATCGGGTGGATAGGGTGTCCCTAAAGATTTACAACCGCTTCGGAGCTGTTGTATTTGGAATTTGCCGTACAAATTCCCTGCTTGCTACAGTATAAGACACAGCTGCGGAGTGGAATTTTTACCGTTCTGCTGTGCCTTATACGGTAATATTTTCTTTCTCTTTTGATTTGATTGCTTTGACATCATTATGCTGTCATAATCAGTTTCTTTCCTTGAAAATGACAGCACTTTGACGTCAACCGAACATCTCAAGATCGACGAGCACATTTTGCTCGTTCTCTTTGCTTTCTTCTTCGCTTAATTGCGGATTCCATTCGTTTGTATGAGCAGGCTGTACAGAGTGCGATACTTGCACTTCCTCACGGAAAATCTGCCGTATATCATCTAACAGCTTATTGTTGCCGCCCGAAAGATAAGAAATATAGTGATCCAGCGCTTCAATAACAAAGCTGTTTTTGGATTTATATTTCTTACTGTCGAGCGAGTCAAGAAATGATATGATCGACCTCTCCTTGTCATCGTGAGGATTTAGCCGAATTGTCAGGCGGTGAACATCACTCATAGCTCTTGCCTGCCATCAGCTGCTTTTCGGCTAAGTATTCATAGCCCTGTGCGGCGGCGCAGATTTTTTCTATAAAAACGATGTTTTTGGTGTCACCCCTATAAAAATGTTCGATTAGGCAACCTCCACCGCCGGTAACATACAGCTTCATCGTATCAGCGTCATAACCGTGCTCACGCAAACGACAGAAAATCTCTCTGACATATTCCTCTGCTACGGCTGTGATCAGCTTAAAATCCGTTTCGGGAATATCCGCCGTACCTTCACATAGAATCGTGTCGATGATATAATCATTCAGCTCACGCTGCGTTTGGCGCATAAACTCCTCCCGAATAGCGAGGGTGCATTGATGCGTGCCGAATTTCTCGGTGTACATCTTACCGCTCTGCGGTCTGCCGTTAGCGAGGTAGAGGGTATTCATCGTGCCGTTGCCGATGTCAGCAACCATACTCAGTCCTTTCATTGAAACAGCAAACGGAGCGATAGCGGCGTAGCCCTGCGGATAAATCATCACGCCGGAAATATCTACGTTGTAGTCGATTCCGTTATAGGTAAAAGCTACGGATTTGTTTTGCTTAAGATAAGCTGCAAATTGTGCTTTCTGCGTTCCCGTCCAAGTCAGAGGAAGCCCCGCGGCGATGATAACATCCGCTTCATACAGATTATTGTCTTTCAATTCCATAGCTATTGCTGCAAGGGTAAGCAGATAATACTCGTCGTCCTTGTCTTTGTTGGCTCGAAACTCTTTGTGTCCCTCGCCAATCAAAAAATACTTGCCGTCATAGACAAGCATATTCTTGGTGAAGATAGGCTCGGTATCGCTTGCAATAATACCCGTCTTGAAACAATGGTTAGCGGTTTTGATGTTACCGTAACCGTGGTCGATACCGATAATAAATTTGTTGTTAAAACTCTTCATAATTGAATTACTCCTTTACATTTTGATTGTTTTGGATGATTTCGGCATAAAGCTGTTTATCGGCTGGAAGCACTGCTGTCAGGAAATACCGACAGAAAATTCCCGTTACCGATAGCAGTTGTACGCAAGGGTAACTGTCGCCGTCATCCATTAGCAGACAGCACCCGTCTTGGCAATTAGCGCAGGAGGAAAGCACAAGGGCGTTCACCTGTTCGATCTGCTCAGGTTTGAGTGGTACAATCATAGGACATCACCTCTTTCAAGTAATTATTTGAACAACTGCCCTTAAAAAGTGGGGGCAGTTATCAAATAACAGCTACTTGAATTATAGAGAGTATTGTGCTATACTTTTGACAGATTATTTCAGGAGTAATGTATGAAAAGGTATTTGATCCCTCAAATCTCGGCTTTGAGCCTTTTATCCACTGCCGTAAAGAAAAATAACGGTTGGAGATTTCACTTTGACGCTACCGAGCCGTCCAAAAAATACCTCACAAAACTTACCGAGCAAGACGATTGTATGATGTTCTGTCAGGCGATGACAGTCTTATACGGTTCTGATGATAATACATCTCCGTGTGACCGATTATCCGATGTGTTCGTATATGTCGATTTCTCCGGAATCTTTGACAGGCGACCTGTCGGCAGGGTAGCTCAACTGCAAAAGAAAGCGGAGTATTTGTTCCGTCCCGAAGGGATTGAAATCGCATTTGACGAAAGATACCCTGCTCACCGATATATCGCCTTTGAGCGTTCAGCCAGTATGAGCCGACATAATGTACTGTCGTTTGTCCGAGAGGATGTTTATGAGTCACTCAAGGAGCGAATGACGCTCGGTATGCACATCGGGAAATGTCAGTTGTCCAAGCTCTACGCCTATAACGGCTTGATGTTCACCGGCGGTCGTCGGGAAGAAATACAGAACTTACTGTCGAAAAAAAGGATCGTCATAATTGACAATCCGAAAAGCATTGTAAAGGATGCTGATATCATTACCGTTGAGGACGACGGAACAGACAATCCGACGCGCAAATACAACCGTGTTGAAGCAAAGGCAGATGTAGAGGTGTTGGAATTTGACGGCGAAGGAATTATCTCTAAAGAGCTTTCATATATGCTGACAGAATCGGGACAGCACCATTCTTTTCAAATCCGTCTGCCGTATGTCAAGGGCGTTGTTCACGAGGTCGATTTCAAAAAGTTGTTCTCGGAGCTGCATGTAGCAAAGATTATAGATATATGGGGTAATGCTCACGCCGTTGACGATGTAGATATGATACTGACAAAGAGTATGTTCAAGGGCTTTGGCTGGATGACGGAAAACGGGCTGACTTGGGCAGAGTATTTGAATCGGTGCAGAAAATACAATTATGCGTTGTATATTTCCGGTATGGATAAAACAGAGCCGCAAAACACAACCGAGTTGAATTATCAGTTTCTGAACACGCTCGCTTTGACGGATGATGAATTCAGACCTTTGGATTTACCGCTTGGCTGGGATAAATCACCAAACAACGATCCACGGCACTGGCTTACGAAAACCACCGAAACGATTTATTATGATTATGTCGGCGAGCTTGGCAACAGGCAGAAACACTTTACCGATATTCTTGACGATGAAGATATTGGAATAACCGATAAGCGTAAGCAACGCGCGGAGATAATCAAGCAAAATCCGCTGTTTATGGAAGAATCGCTATACACAAAAGAACTCTCTGACAAAGCGGAGAGCGTAAAACAAAGATATGCTGTCGGACAGTTGCTGGTTGCAGGAGATAACCGTTATTTGTCCGACGATTTGATGCGCCTGTTGGCGTATATCGTAAAGTGTGCCGATGGAGAAAGCAAGGCGTATAAAAAGCTCGAAGCGGAGTGTTTATTCGACAATACGATATATGCGCCGAAGCCTGCTTATGAGGTGCAAGAAAACTACACATTATTAAGAAGTCCTCATATCGCACGAAACGAGGAGGCGTTGGTATATCCGCTGAAAAAGGTCGGACGAATCAGGAAAAAGTATCTTTCTCATCTGCGTTATGTCGTGATGGTAGATTCCCGTTCACTGATCCCCGACCGTCTCGGCGGCGCGGACTATGACGGCGATATGGTGAAAACAATAGCCGATCCATTGGTAAATGCTTGTGTGAGTCGAAGCTATGCAGATAACAAATCCCTTCCAGTTTTGAAGATACCGTCAGCTGAGCCGCTCATTTCCGACGCCAATGATTGGCGAGCAAGGATGGAGTCGGTTAAGAGTACCTTTTCCAACCGCGTCGGTCAGATCAGTAATGCGGCGCTGCGCAGGGGTATTGTCGCTTATGATGAAAACAACGATAATACAGAACGACAAACAGCCTGTCAGGATGTAGAAATACTGGCGATACTGACAGGCTTGGAGATCGACTCCGCAAAGAGCGGTGTAAAGCCTGATCTATCTGAGTATCTGGAAGTACGAAAGGCGAAGAAAAGCCTGTTCCTGCAATATAAGTCAATCGTCGGCGACAGCGCACAGCGGAAATGGTATCAGCCGACAGCCACAAAGCGTGTCAAGGAATTTATAGAAAAAACCGACTGGGAGTCTGTCAGCTCTAATCTCGAAAAGCTGCCGTATTATGCCTATATATTGGATACAAAAACGCTAAAGCATAAAGCACAGCCGGCAAATGATGAAGCGTTATTTACCTTTGCCCAATTTACCGACTGGCAGAATACCATAGATCAGCACACCCTTGAACGGACTAAAACAATCATTACAGCCTATAACGAAGCGTTGAATCGACTGCGGTATATTCGTCACATTCCGAAAGAGAGAAAACGCCAAACGGATATAGAAAGAATCCTCTTTGCACGAGGGCAGGAAAATCAGTATTCCATTGACGAGTTGTATCACGCTTTTGATAACATACCGTCTTTTGAGATTCGACGGTCAAGAATAAAGCTGTCCGAAACAGCTTGGCATTTAACACCGCCGTCGGAAAGAATGGTTGCGACTTATGAGATTATCACAGGGGCGATTGACATAACATACCGAGAATTGTTCTGCGATTTCCGCTGCGGCGGTTACAGAATCCTCGGTGACATTATTTGCGGCCTTGACGATATGTACCGCACAAGCGGTATTTCCGATAATCTTATCCGCAAGAATGACAGCGATGAACTGCAAATGCTGTTGACAGGAATCGATCACTACGGCGATTACAAGCAAATTTTGATTAGAAACTGTATGTATTTATTTGTGCCGCACACCAAAGAAGATGAGAATTTAGATTTGAATGAAGTGCTGAAGTGCGTGATCGCATTGGGCGAACGGCAATTCGCGTTGGAGGTTATGCCAAGCGTGGTATTGGAGAATTGCAGGAGGAATAGATGATGACAAACGAATGGGCAGAATTCAAAGCCTACACCGAACAGCCGATCTATACTGCCGCACGCAAAACCGATACCACCTATCTCGGACGGTTCACCTTTGATATGATCTCTGAGTTTACAGGTTTCGGGCACATCCTGACAATCATTGCACGCGGGTATCTGTTTCACGATAAAGACAGCGTGGTTTTGGATGATCCGTATGAGCGGATCGAGATAACTCGAAACGCTCTATGTGCATGGTGCAGTATTCCTGACAAAAAGAAAAGCTCCGAGCCGCCGGTGGACTTTCGTGAGTTGTCCGCCGACTACCCGGAGCTGGTCGATCAAGACGGTAAGGGGTGGTATTACCGCCTTATTAAAAATGTGATTCGGTTTGTAAAGGCAAATCCCGATAAGGTCAGTAAATCCGCGTATAAAAAGTGCGCTGATTTTTCGACCGGATTCACGGCACAATGGAAGAAAAAAGTTCGTCAGCTGCAAGTGCCGATATTTGCGCTGAACACGAAAGGTGCGTGGACGTTACGATTTGATGACATCATCGCCGACGCGTTGGAAGCAGGAGCACTCAGAACAGAAGATTATCCGCTGCCGGATACAGTAATCAGACAGCTTGAGACAACCGACACTAACGGCGTCCCAAAAGAGATCATCGTCGAATTGATTTGCTACTACCTCGCCAATAAACAAGACGATACGGAGTGGGTGGTTTTGCCCGTCGCTAACTTCGATGCATATTTCGGCAACAATAATCTCAGCAAAAAGTGGCTGGCAAAGATTCCGAAATCGCTGATACTTAGAGAAAACAAACATGGGGTTTGCAGATATAAAGTGTTTCTCTAATGCTTTCTATAGTGTTTTATTGACTTCTATGATGATATGTGATTACGGATGCACACAGCTATACAATTTGCGAATTACAACAAAACGCCGCTAAGCGGGATGTTTCCTGCTTAGCGGCATTCTTTAAGAGGAATTGGCGGAAAAGCTTTTTGTCTCGCGCACCGCGATATCAAAATGGGAGTCAGGCAGAGGCTACCCGAGCATTGATTCTCTGAAAATCATCGCGAAATATTTCAATATTACTATTGACGAGCTGATAGGAAGCGAGGAAATCATTTCCCTCGCCGAGCAAGACAAAAAGGATACAAAGAAAAAATACACCGCTCTGATTTGCGGCATACTGGACAGCCTTATCGTTTTATTGATGTTCCTGCCCTTGTTCGGAAACGGCGGCGACACTGCTGTATCTATGTTTTCATTAACAGATACAAGCGATTGGTTGAAAATCGTTTTTATTATAATCACGGGGCTCACTGTGCTGAACGGCTTTTGCGGCGTTATAATAAGCAACTTCGACAAGCCTGTATGGAACAAACACAGGATCATTACGGGTATCGCATTGTCCGTTATCGGAACAGTATTATTTGTCGTGACAAGGCAGCTATACGCCGGAGTATTTTATCTTTGCGTGCTCATAACAAAAGGCTTTTTGCTGCTGAAAAGCAAATGACACGGAGCGTATCAGCCATGTGAGCAAGCGTTTCTTGAGGTATCATCATACTTGATTTAGAATTAAGTAAATTCATTTTGAAAGGATGATACACATGAAACACAGATGCTTGTTCCCGGCGGCAGTATGCGGCTCGCTGTCCATAATACTGATCGTTTTAGTGCGCTGCGTCGACGTCGCTCCGATCGGAGCCGAGGCAACGAATATCGGGCTGTCGCACCTCAACGGTTTTGTATTTAAACTATTCGGAGTAATACTAATTTCAAATAAAAAGCTTAAATAAGGTGTTAGCGGAGAATTTCGTAGAACGCGGCGGAGGACGCAGGCAGGCTGGCGCCTGTCAAGTCCGACAACAAAGTTATACGGAATTCTCCGCAACAGATGTTAAAGGGTTTTATTTGAAATTAGTATAAATATGCTCTGGTATGATATAACAGATTGGCTCGGAATAGCCGCGATTCTGACGGCGTTATTTTTCGCGCTCGCCGGACTTGTACAGTTGATAAAAAGAAGAAGCCTGCTTAAGGTAGACCGTGAGATCCTCGCTTTGGGCGGTCTTTATATCATCGTTATCGGGCTATATGTGTTATTTGAAAAAGTAATAATCAACTACCGCCCGATCATTATGCCCGGCAGCACCCACCCCGAGGCTTCTTTTCCGTCGTCGCACACGATGCTCGTTTGCATAATAATGGGAAGCGCCGCGATGCTGCTCGGCAAATATATAAGGAATAAAAAGCTGTGTACGGCACTCAGAGTTATGTGCCTTTCCGTAATCGCATTTACCGTTATCGGCAGGCTTATTGCGGGAGTTCATTGGTTCACGGACATACTTGGCGGGATCCTGATAAGTATCACGCTTCTGTCGTTTTTTGGGGAATTAAAATGAAATTAACACCTACTACGCGATTCGATTGGCAGAAAAAGCATAACCACCTGAAACAGGTGGTTATGCTTTTTATTATCTGATTTTTAAATTCAATCCAAAAGCGCACTTACTCTTTTTTATGCGGGCAGAGCTTTACCTTCCATAGAACAACTGCAGCTGTAATAGAAAAGATAATTATCAAGCTCAACGTCGGTATGATTATATAGTTCATCACGCCTGTCGGAACTACCATACCCAGCGTGTTGGTGACCTCGAGCGTAGCATCATCCGTTAGGGAGAAGGTCATAGTATTCACAGCCTGTGACTGACCGTCATCCAGCTTGAAGCTGGCGGTGTACTCCTGATTTTGCTCACTTACGGTGAGATAAACCTCCGCCGGTACGGCGATCACTACTTCATCGCCGTGCTTAAGTGTGAAGGTATCTCCGGAATGAAGCTGTGTGTTCTGTGTGACAGTATTTTTCATCCATTCAAATCCGTCGGTCGGCACAGCTGAATCCACTGTGAGTGTAAAAGTAAATTCACGGCTGTAATCTCCCGCGCTGCCGCTAACGATTTTTTTGACCGTCAGGAGCTTACTGCCCGGTGCTTCTTTTTCGTTCGGTACGCTCAGCGTATAGATGTAGCTGTCCTCGGTCTCGACCAGTTGACCGTTGTAGTTGTCGGTGATCAGAGACGGCACGCCGAGCGGAGAGATACGGAAGATGATATCCTCATCGAGCTTTGCGTAGGTCAGCGGCGCCTGGGTCTCTGTCAGGAAGTAGACGGAGCCTCTGCTTCCGGGATTAAGTGTTCTGCCGCTGTTACCGCCGCAGATATACAGCTCGCCGTTTGATGTGACCATATCTTCAAAGCCCGTCAGAGGATCGCGGTTCTTTTCATATCCGCCGATAGCGGTGTTAGTCTGTTTATAAAGAGCGAAGTGAGCGTTATCCAACACAATGCCGGTTTCTCCACTGTCCATCTTGACAACCTTGAAGTTGAACTGCTTATTGTAAACATCAACATAAGCGCTCAAGCCGTTGTCGCCGAGTTTACCGTTCGCCCATTTCAGGTCAACGCTGTCCTTGGTTCCCCACTCGGTACCATCCTCATAGAACAGCGAAACGGTGCCGTCGTTGTTGACCTTAAAGCACAGATTCTTTTGCAGTCCGACATAACCTCTCGGCGCTGCGGTTTCGGTCAGCGTGTATGTTTTATTCTTTTCAAAGTCATACAAAATGGTGACCAAGCCATTCTCATCGGAGTAATAGTTGCCAACCGTGTTGCCGGAGCTGTCGACCAATTTGAACTGTCCGTTTGGAAGCGGCGTATCGGAATCCCACCTGAACAGCCGGATCGCGATACCGCCTTCGCGCGTGTTGGTGATGGTATCTTCACGCGAGGTTTCCGAAAGTTCTTTCTGACCATAGGTGACGATATAATCATACGCCCTGTCATTATCCTCGCCTTCAGGTGTAACATCATCGATACGCGACGCGACGACATTGACTCTGCCGCCTGACGAAATCGGCGTTACAGTACCGGAGTCGGTCACTGTGCCGTCATCGAGCACCGTGGGATTCTGATTGCTGATGGTGACCTCCTTGATCACATATCCGTCCAGAGATGTTCGTTCGGTGCCGTTTGAATTAGGCTGCAGCCTTGTCCAGAAATAATTGGCTGTAGTCGAGGGTGATTTGATCTGTTTAACGGAACCTTCAAGCAGCGTTCCGTCCACATATACCGCCGTATAGATTTCGGAATGACCGGTAGTTATGCTTAGGTCGCTCCAAGACTTCTTAGCCGAAATGCCGTAGCCCTTGCGGTTGTGTACTTCCATTTGAGGATTCTCATCCGCAATGACCGTGCCGATATTCTCGGGATTGCCTGCATCCACCATATAGGACGCGATCGGCTCTACCGTACCATCCTCGTGAGTCTTGGAACCCATAACACGTTCATATCCCATAAGACCATAGCCTGTTTTGGGATCCTCTGTCACCTTAAAGACAGAGCCGACCGGAAGTCCCGGGACGCAAATCGTGTAGCCCGCCGGGATACCCGCGATCGAGCCGAAGCCCGAGGTTTTGAACGTAACGTCTTCAGTGCTGACTCCGGGAACTTGACCGTCTTGAATGGCTTTATAGTGAGCTCGGGTATATACCACCGATGTTTCGGCAAATGATGAAGGTAGCTGTACATATTCGCGAGCGGGATCTGATCCGGCGAAACCTTAACTGACGATATAGACAGTCTGAAGTTAAAAGTAGCAGGATCGTCCGTGACTTCTTGATCATTCTCGTCAAGGAGCTTTTTTGTAATCATGAGATCCTTGATAACGTTATTGTTAACGTGGTTGTCAAAGGCGATACTCGGTCGCTCCAATGCAGAACCTGATTCAGATTGATAGCTTTTCAGATTGCCTTTGAGTTCAATCCTATCTTCGGGAACCTCTTCGCCGTTGATCGTAACATTACCGTAAACAGAGGAATCGACGGCACATTCGACGATTTTGTATTCAATCGCATTATCAGGGAAGGCAATCTCCGCGCTCCTTGAAGGATTGATAAAGTAAATATTCTCATACGCATCTTCTTCCGCAAAGCCCGGAGGCCGGTACCGTCGGACAAAGTTGACAGGCTGGTTGGAGTTCTGATAGGTCACTCGAACGTTTTCGTCTTCGTTTCCGAGCGGAACCCAATCACTGAGCACATCATTACCTTGATCGTCGATGTCTGTAGAATATTTATAGAATATCTGGAACGGATACTCGAGAAAGTCTGTGTCGAGCGTATCCGAACCTTCACCGCTGACAGTTTTGGAAACGACAACGTTTCCGGGAGTAACCGCCGCGATATTGAAGCGCATATGCAGGTTAGAAGCGTTAGCGCCGCGCTCCATATAGAACATCTTCATCTTGTGAGTGGAATAATGACAGATACTCGTTGACCTCTTCATCGGTGGCAGTGGGATACTTACTCTTGTAATTATCGTAGAAGATCTGTCGCAGAGTGGTATGCTCCATATTTTCACTGTGAACGCTGGTTCCGTTTCTATCAAAGTAAACGTCGCCGGTACGGAAGTTGATTGTACCCATCTGGGCGGAGTGAACGCCGCCGAGGTCAAGAACCAGCTGACCGTCAACATACAGCCAGAAGTCGTCGTCACCGGTGAACTCGAAGATGATATCGTGTCCCCATGCGTCCAGACCGGACGGCGTCTGTACGAACGCCGCCTCCATCTCCATACCGAAGTAGTAGTTTGCTTTTCCGCTGGGGTCTTGAGTCTGGATGAGATGAAGCTGTTCGTATTTTCTGGGATCGGTCTCAGGCAGCTCTCCCATCGTACCGTCTCTGGGCGATGTAAGCGATGAATACAGATTCTGTGTATGGCTGCCTTCAGGCGGATATACGCCGGGCTTGATAGTATCATAAGGGAAGAACTGACCGTGCTTTAGCGAATAAGCGTTTAAACTCTGAGTATGCGTACCCAGCTCGTGATACAGGGTAAAGTCTGTCTCTCCGTTTTCTTTTGTATTGAAAACGATATTTCCGTTTTCGTCCTCACGCTTTAGAGTCGCAAAGTTCTGGGTACTGTCGAATTCAAAGTAACCGCTCGATTCATGAACACTTTGCAGGAACAAGTGGTTGACCGGGATCGCGTTCTCATAGACCCCGCCGAAGTCCTTGTTTGATTGTGTTGCAGTAGGATATCCGCTTTCGTTCAGGAATTTGCTTAGCAGACCTGTTTTCAGGTTGTTCAGACCATATTCACCGCCAAGGTAATCCCAAGTTACGGAAGAACCCTTAGCGCGATCAGAGGCGTGATTCGGATCCGTTCCAATATCGACCATCTTCATTTTGATGCCGAACTGGTTGTTGTCGAGCGTCGGCACCTCATGAAGCCTGTCGCTGAGGTTCAATTCTTCACGGGTCGCGAAGTATATCGGCAGCGCCGCTGACTCAGCGCACGGTTCAAGCGCTGTTTTGTCAGCGTTGGGTCGCAAACCGATATATGCATATCTGGTGTTATCCCACGCGATAGCGTTACTGTAGAAGTTTCCGTCTCTTCTGCCGGGCAAATTGATACCGATCGGGTTCTCGGACAGAACCTGATTACCTGTCAGCTGAGGCGCGAGATATTTTTCGGAGTACGGATTGTACAGCTCGTAGTAATAGTTCGGCTGCTTGGTGACCTCGTCCAGATACTCGGTAAACTCCCATTCAAGCGATTCCGACGCGTCGCCGAGCCACATGATCTTGCCGCCCGAAGCAAAGCACGGGTAGAGCGAACCGTCGCGATCGACCGCGTACATATCATAGCGAAGCTCAGTTTCGTTCCAGATACGCACGTAAACGATTACCTTAGTGCCGTCGGGAACATCGGATACACTGATACGATCCGCCGAGAAGGTGATATATTCTTGATCATCGAGCGAAGCGCGGTCAAGAAGATTCAGCCACGCAAAGGCATTGGAGGGGTTGGTCGTTACGTTGAAAACACCTCCGCCGTTTTGTTCGGTTCTCGGTTCATAGGTAAGGTAATAAGCGCCGGATTTGAGACGCACGGTATTCTGTCTGCCGGCATCTATCGTGAATGTGCTTGCTTCACCGGATGATGCCGCAAGCGAGATACCGTTTTCATCGACGACAAGATATCCGTCGTCTGTCGACAGTATAAAACCTCCTTTATGTTCGTCATATTCAAACTTCCACTGATCGATCTCGTTATTCTCATCGACATAAAGGATACGGTTTTTGTTGTTTGCGGTCAAAACCATCTTGACCAGCGAATGGGTATCACCCTCAGCCATAAACGCGTTGCCGACAGTAGATCCCTCCGCATAGTGGAAAATACCGTAGGATTTGCCGTCAAGCTGGTTCACTACGCTCTGATCCGTCACAGGGATAGTGTATTCAATAAAGATTCTTGAATTTGTTGTGTTATTTTTATCTGTGTAGTAACGAATACCTGAACCGCTTCCCGAGTGCTGGAGCCACTTGTTCTGATTTTTCAGCTTGATATTGAATGACGGGGTACTGCTGTTGACTTCGCTGATATCAAGCAGATCTGCTGCATTGGCGTTGGTGGTCAATTCCACGAGATTTCCGCTTTTATTACGCAGATACATCTTTTGATTGTCTACATAGGTATAAAGCTTGAGAAAACCACCGGACTCCTCAAAGAACCATGTTGCGGCAGCGGATCTGTCAGTCGTTTCTACCAAAGCATTGTTCTTATTCAATTCGGCGGTAAAAAATATCGGAGGTGATCCGTAATAGAGATAAAAGCCGGAGCCCTGTGCTCTCTCTGAGGTGAGATCATCTACTGTCTGCGCTAAGTCTGTTGCGCTTCCGCCGGTGATCTCAACGATCTCATAGATACTGAAGCCGGTCGCGTAGAAGCTGACCTTTCCGTCCTCAACGGTAAAGCGCTCGACCGGCTCGGTCGTTCCGTCGTCGGCGATATGTATGATCGAGATGCTTCCGCTGTCATATATCGCGGGATCGCAGATCTCGACATGGATCGGATGTCCCTCCGCCGGCTGGAAATCACCGGCTCCGCTGTTGATCGATATATCATAAGCGGCGAGCACGGCTGAGTCATCAGCGGGGGATTCCATGTTATCGGTCACGTCCGTCGCTTCTGCGGCGGCATTCTTGGGCATCATACCGTTCAGGGTGATCGTGACGTCGGGGTTCGAGTCATTCGGGGTGAGCTCCAAGCTCGTCTGATGAAGCTCCGGTTCGGTGTTGACAGCCGCCGAGATCGACAGCAGCGTCACAGAGAACAGGATCGCAGCCACGCAAATGACGCACATCGCGCGCTTGAAGAGCTGCGGAACACAGCTGAAAAAGGAGAGCAGGCATACTACTGCCGCAGAAAAACGCTTCCGAAGCATATTCATATGCAAACCCTCCCTTCGGTTTTTATTGTTTAATAGATTTTGCTGATTGTTTTAATGATTCTGTTGATAAAGCTTAACGTTTTCTGCTGTTTTACTTTCTGCCGATCAGCCGCTCGGTCGAAACAGAGTAGATAACGGAGAGCGCGAACAGACCGCCCGCTGCCGCGATACAGATCAAAAGATAGATATCCAGCATACTGTCGTCGCCTGTTTGGGGACGTGAGGTAGGCGGATTCTTCGGAGTTTGCCCGGCGTCTGTGTCCGTATCTGTGTCTGTGTCCGTAGGCTGTGTCTCGACGGTTTCGGTCGCTTCCGACGGTTCATCGGCAATCGTGAACAGACACTTGTCGGGCTTATAGTCGCTGTTGGCTTTCGCCAGAACGACTGTCGCGGTCAGCCAACCGCTGACGTCTTTTTTGACGTCTACAGAGGCAGTATAATACTCAGGCGAATAATACGACTCATTCTGCGCGTCGGCTTGGATCGTATAGAAATAATTCCCCTGTTCGGTAAACTTGATATTTATATTTTCTGTCATGCCGTCCTGAACCTCGACAGAGGATGACTCAGGCAGCGGACAGTTGACTTCGGAGATCACTATCGCCGTGCCGCCGCCTTCGATCTCTACGGGGATCGCGGCGGATACCGTTTGAGCCGCGGAGGCTGATAACGGAAACATGCACAGCATGACAAGCATGATGACGCCTGTCAAAAGGGAAAGGGTGGTTTTCTTCAAGATAAACTCACTTTCTTATATTAAACACCGATCGATAGTCGAATAAGATTTCTTTTATCCGAAACAGTCGTCGTGATGGGCTTCTGCCCGTGGCGTTCGAACCGATTGTTGATCGGTGTTCGGTTTTATGATTGTTTTTCTGCTCAGTGACTCAATATGCCGAACACGAGCATACGCTCGATGTTTTCGGCGGACTGGCAGGTCGACAGAGCGATAATATGATCTTGCCCTGTCGACTCTTCGTAGATAGCCGCGTTCGTTTTGATATAATCCAGCAGCTTATCGTTAGCGGTATTCGACGGATCAAAGATGACGTCCTCATCCGCCGGCGCTTTGAGCGCCGCAAAGAAGGTGATTTTGTATTCTTCCCCGCCGACAGTGAGCAACGTGCCCGTCCGGTGTGAGGAAAAATACTCCGGCTTGATAAATTCGTCCAGCGCCCCGAACATGGCGCCGTAATCCATATGATGACCGTACAAAAGGGAGTACGCGTCCTTAAATTCGCCGTCGCAACGGCTGTCAAGAAAAATACTTCCCGAGAGAGCATAGTCTCCGTAAGGGTCCTTGTTAAGATATTCAAAGTTGTCTTTTCCCTGCATAACAGGGTAATCAATGTGCGTGCCGTCAATCGTAAGCCACGCTACGGCGTCATCGGAGAGCTCGCGCAAAACCGCGGCTTCCTCTTTGCCTTGGGGCTTAAACTTTAGCACGCTCTGGTCGTTTGCGTTGTAGAACACCATAACGGCGTCGATCATCGCGTAAATGCAAATGAGAAAAATCAGGAGAGATACAATGAGGATGATACGATCGATACCTTTGTTGACGATCCTGATCGTTTTACGCAGCATCGTATCTCTCCCTTCTTCATAGTACTATGTTTTCCCGAATCTTGTCAAGAGCATACCTCTGCCGTAGCAGAGGATTTAGGTTTCCGGATTTATGGATCGGCAAGATCCGCGCGGTAATGCCGATCTAACGGAGATTATGAGTCTTCGCCGCTCTCCGGTTCGTCATCATCATCTTGCCGATGATTCTTTCAATAATTCTCTCTTCTGCGCTTAGCGATGAAGAAGATGATCAGCGCGCCGAACAGCAGGATGCCGACAGCGAACGGTGCGATGGTCAGCAGAACGCCTGTGGGGATAGCGCCTTGCTTGTTGTTGGTAAAACCGGTCTTGATATCATTCGACAATGTGCCGGTAATCGGATCAGTATAGTTAACAGGATTATTTTCATCATCAACTTTTCCGGAAACTTCGGCAGTGATTCCGTTGATCTGTTTATAATCCTCGGGAGCCTCGGTAACAGTGTATGTAACGCCGTCGGGAAGTCCCTGGATCGTAATATACTGACCGTCCTTGAGATAGAATGTGTGACCGCCCTTGAGCTGGCCGCCAGTGAGATAATCAACGGCGTTTTTCTCAGCCATAAGCTCAGCGGTGTAGGAAGGATTGGTTGCAGCTGAGGGAGTAGGATGCATTTCAGCGCTTGTCATAATAACGGGGAATGTGCTGGCGTCGTTGATGACATAACCGTTAGTTGGGTTCAACTGGATCTTTACAGCAAAGTATTTGTCCTTGGAACCCTGGTTACCGGTGACTTCCTTACCGAATTCAATTTGATGTGAAGCGGAAGTATTAATAAAACCGTTTACCTTTACATCAGTACCGTCAGAACCGCTTGTGCTGTTTGAGCTGATAGTGCCCTGTCCTTCGTGGAGCACATGTTCCGTGACTTGAAGAGTTCCGTTGTTATCAATTACATAGACGTCAAGAGATAAAATCCTGTTGTCGTAGGTCATACCGGTTGTTGTGCCCGCAGTTTCCTTAAGCAGATAACGGTAGATGCCGGGTTCGTTGAATGTAACGCCGCTGAAATTGATAGTAACAGTTTCCTCAGCATACTTTTTATCTGTTGCAGTACTGTCACCGGGAGTTCCGGGTGTAGTGGCATGGTTTGAAGTAAATGAAGCCGTACCGACTGATACAGCAGTAGGATTGGGACCTGCGTGAATAGCTACAGTAGAAGCTGTAGCAACCTGAGCGGTACCGGATTCAATAGTGAAGCTGAAAGTTTCATGGGGGATGTTTGCGTCGGCGTCAACAACTACGTCTTTGGTAAAGGCAGTTGAAGTACCGGGGATGGGCGTATAGCCTGCCGCCGAAGCGGAAATTGCGGCAATGCCCATGATCAGCGCGGTTACCATGAGTAATGCCATGATTTTTGTAAATCTCTTCATTGTTTTTCCTCCTTTTATTGAAATTGAAAAGATTTTATATGCAAATAAATTGCTGACTGTTTATGACCCGCGTATGGCGGGAAATCGTCATCCTAAAGGATAACGGTAAAGTTTATGAGGCATATCAAAAGCCTCTGCGGCGCATGGTCAGCAGCAGCGTTCCCTTGAGATCGCCGATATCGACCGCGCCGAAGCTGCGGCTGTCGTTTGTATCCTCGCGAAAATCGTTGAGGATGAATACCTTTCCCTTCGGTACGGTATACGGATACTGTATCTCGGAGCCGTTCGCGGGATAGGTCGGATAAAACACTTCCTCGGTAGGGGTATTGCCGTTGACGGTGATACCGCCGTTTTCGGCGATATCGACAACGCTGCCCTCCATCGCGATGACCCTGCCGACGGTCGTCTTGCCGTCGTACCCGTACATCACCGCCGCGTTGATATACGGCTTTTGCAGCCGGAGGGTTATCACAAGATCGCCGTCGCGCACCATAGGATGCATATTGTTGCCGTAATGGATCGTGATCCCCAATACAAAGGTGAAAACTCCCCATACGACCAATGCGATCACCGCTATCTTGATCAGCAATCCGATAAGAAGCTGCTTGGTTGTTTTTTTCTTTTTTTGCGGCTTGCCCTTGGGCTTTTTCTTCGACGGATTTTTTTGATCGGGCTTTGAGTTTTTTTCGGATTCCGAAGCTTTT
Organism: uncultured Erysipelotrichaceae bacterium; assembly: GCA_900315065.1. Lineage (GTDB taxonomy): Bacteria > Bacillota_I > Bacilli_A > Erysipelotrichales > Erysipelotrichaceae > Bulleidia. Next base: position 16,955 of record OMXQ01000005.1, on the reverse strand, counting down.
GATTCCGTTCCCTTTTTGTCATCATCCGCCGATAACACCACTTCATCCGGCATACTGTTAGGAGCATTTTCTTCTTCCAATACACACTCCTCCAGTCTAATTGAACATACTTATTTATACTAACACAATTTTTTGCATATTTCAAGTATTTTTGTGCGTTTTTCTTTAAATTCGTTACAAAAGTCTTACAGTGTGTACGAGAACAACTTGCTTTATATCCATAAACATAAAACAACCGCCGTTTAGCAAAACGGCGGTATGTTAAGACGTTATTTCATCATTTGATACGGTATGCGGCGACTACGAACCTTCCTTCATCGGTATGATAGTAGCAGGTAGACAAAAACATTATCTGCTCCGGATACTTTGGAGCTTCGTTCAGAGAGATCAGCGACATATTCCGGACGTTTTCCAGTACACCTTCATATTCGTCCTTGCTCAGCTCGCCCACCGACCGGTAATACGCAAATTCCTTTGAATCCTCGGGGAGCAGCTTTGTCTGAAACGCGGCAAAGACGCGATAGACACGGTTTTCTTTTACCGTCCGAAATACGATATCCTTATGCTCCAGCGCAAAGCTGCCGCTTTTGTAGCTGTCGAGACTGCCGAACATAGAACCGGAGTTCATGTTGTGACCGTAGATCACAAAGGCGTCTGAATCGGCGTCGCAGCCCTCGCCGATGAACAGCGTACCCGAATACGAATAGTTCTTGTCAAAATCACGGTGCAGATAAAACTCGGGATCGCTCTCATCGGATTTCATCACGGGATAATCTATCACGGTGTCTTCGATGCTGAGCCAGCCGACGAAGTCGCTGTTCTTCTGAGTCAAGGTTAAGACGGGCGTGTTGTCCGCGGCGTTTTCCGTTTTCTTGTCAGTTTCACCGGACTGCGACGGTTCCGTGCTGCCGATGATCTCCTGCGCGCTGATATCTTTTATCCCTGCTTCTTCCTTGATCGACTCAAATTCTTTTGATTCCTCTGACTGGGGAAGATATATTTTCAGCGCCTGATAACCCGCAAAGGCAAGTATCAAAAGCAGTATGCCCGCGAAAACATAATATATCACGGGTGTTTTTAGCTTTTTGTGTTTCATCAGCGGCATCTCCCCTTTCCCGCCTTTTCACTTTATTCTACAACGGATTTCTTTTTTCGTCAATGATCCACCACGTCAGGATAATTCCTCTTCTTTTATTTTCCCGCATTGTGAACACATCAACACTCTCTTGCGAGGATCCCCGCCGATTTGCACATATTGGTGATCGGTTTGACAATCCAAGTGTAAGCAATCTCCGCTCAATATTCCTCTGGCAATAAGCTTTGCCAGGATCGTCATACCATCTTTATTAGGATGCGAGCCGTCAATTGTCGGGATCGAGATTTTATCTGCATGTAAATCTATTACTTCGCATTGATATTCGCTCGCAACTTCACCTATTACTTTGTTATAGGACTCGATACTGTTTCCGTACAGCACCTTGGGAAAATGAATTACCGGCTCCGTTGGCGTATATGTCGAAAACAGAGTAACGCAATAAATCTGCGCCTTCGGATACTTTGATCTTAATTTTTCAAGCATCATGCTGTATGCGTCGCGGAACACAAATTTATTTCGTTCATTGTCGTTAAGGTTTTGAGCTGACAGATCGACTCCGAACCCCCAATCGTTTACTCCCAATTGAATAACAATAATATCGGGATTTCTGTGCAATTTTTTTAGATTATTGATCCTTTCGTCGCTGATTCCTGATGGGAATATTCGATAATAATTCGGCAGCTTTGTTACTCGACTGCCTGACCAAGAATCATTAACCAATAAACTTGCTCCGAGATAATCGATCATCTGTCCCCACCAAGTATCAGAATATTCTTTGACGCCGGAACGTTCGCAATTCTCGCCTTCATAAAAGACGTTATAATCCTTTGGATTCCACCCGGATAGTGTGCTGATTGAATCGCCGAAAATAGACACGTACTTTTTCAAAAATACTTTCCTTTCTGCTGTGTTATAAAATAATAGGTAGTAAATCAATTATATCATATTCTAAACTGATTTTCTACTATTACCAAAAAAATCAGCAAAAACGCCGTTCCGGCTTTTTACACTGAAACGGCGTTCTGTTGTTGTATCAGAGGACACACCTGACGGCAAATCCGCCGCTGAAAAAGCAGGTGTTCACCCAATACTTGTTTGGTGGAGCTGACGGGAGTCGAACCCGTGTCCAAGAAACGTCCCACATTCAGGCGTCTACAGTTTAGTTCATTGATTGAATAAGACAAAGGACATGACAACGAACCACCCGTCCTCTGAATCTGCCTGTAAAATTGTCGGGATCAGCTTACAGACATGGGCTTTTCCGTATTTACCTGATTACACAATGAACAGCAGGTAACTCAACTGTTCATCGGGTCGCTGCGACGCGTCAAGCGTCAATTAAGCAGCGAAAGCGAAGCTTGCGCTTCTGTTATAGTTGTTTGCGTTTAAATTTGTTGATGATATGGTCATCACTCCACTGCAGCCTGAATCAAACAATAACCTGTCGAAACCATGACAGCCCCATAAGATGCATGGATATTATGCCATGCATTCCGGTATGATTCAAATTTTCTGATTTGTTATCGGTGAAATTTGAGCGCTTTGGCCATTTCACGATTGGCATCCCGGATCTTGGAATCCTGTCTCTTGTCAAAAAGATTCTTGCCATGAGCCAGGGCAATTTCCAGTTTTGCCCGGCCGTCTTTGAGATACATTCTGACTGGGATCAGCGTATAGCCTTTGGTCTTCACCTTCATCAGAAGCTTGCGGATTTCTTCCTTATGCAGCAGGAGCTTTCTGTCTCTTGTCTCATCGACATTGAAGATGTTGCCCTGCTTGTAAGGCGAAATATGCATGCCCTTGATCCATGCTTCTCCCTTGTAAATGGAAATATAGGCATCACGGAACTGTACCTTTCCCTGACGGATCGATTTGATTTCGGTCCCGGTCAATACAATCCCGCATTCAAATTTCTCATCCAGGAAATAATCATGACGGGCTCTTCTGTTTTCGGCGACCTGTTTGTTACCTGTGCTTTTTTTTTCTGCCATCTCTGCTTCTGGTATCCTTCACGGCACGGCGATGTCTCTTCCGTGCTTCCTTCATTCTTTCGCGGCGATCCTTTTCTCTGGCCATGACTCTGCCGTTCTTGCCGACCAGGCCGAAGTCAACGGTCTTTTCTTCCTTATTGGCGCCTAATACAACAACATGAACCTTCATGCCTAATTGATAAACGCGCTTTGTACGCTGACCGATCAATTCCATTCTGTCAGCGTTGTAGGAATAATAATCATCATGAAGATCTGCAATTCTGACCAGACCTTCTACGGTATCCGGCAGTTCTACATAGAAACCATAGCCCTGCACACCAGTAATGATACCATCAAATTTCTCACCGATATGATCCAGCATGTATTCTGCTTTCTTCATATCATCTACTGCAAACTCTGCATCTGCACTCGCTCTTTCACGAATGGAAGACTGCTCAGCATATTCCTGACACTTCTTGTCATCCTTGCTGCGATCTTCCGTGCTGTGTTCAAAGCTGTACTTGCGCAGCATTCTATGCACAACCAGATCCGGATAACGGCGGATCGGTGAAGTAAAGTGCAGATAATCCTCTTCTGCCAAGCCGAAATGCCCTAAGCAGCGGGCATCGTATCTGGCCCTTTGCATGCATCGTAACAACATCATGGAAAGCACCGGATATTCATCCGTATCCCTGATGGATTCCAGATACCTCTGCAATTCATTCGGATAGATATTGGACTTGCCGATGACAAGCTTATGACCCATCTGTTCGGAAACATTGACGAATGTGCGGATTCTCTTAGCTGACGGTTCTTCATGAATTCTGTAAACAGCCGGGATTTCCTGCCACTTCAGGAAGTTGGCAACCGACACATTGGCAGCGATCATGCAATCCTCAATAATCTCTTCGGCGTGGCCTGTGTGCTTTGGCTCAATCGCAATCGGATGACCATTTTCATCGACCTTGATTTCAGCTTCCGTCGAAGCAAAGTCAATCGCACCTTTCCGGTGTCTTTCCTTACGGATTGCATCCGCACAATCTCTCAGGTCAAACAACATGTTTCCAAGATGCTTGAACTTTTCCTGTACTTCTTTGTCACCATTCAGAATCTTGTTGACGTTGTTGTAAGTCATACGTTCAGTAGAGCGGATGTAAGAAGGATAAATGGTATAACTGTCAATCTTTCCTTCCGGCGTTACCTGCATTTCTGCAGTTAATGTAAGACGCACAACATACGGATTCAATGAACAGATGCCGTTGGACAATTCATGCGGCAGCATCGGTACAACTCTGTCGACAACATAAGTAGAACAGCCTCTCTTCAAAGCTTCTACGTCAAGCGGACTGTTTTCCGTTACATAATGGGAAACATCCGCAATCGATACCTTCAGCGTCCATCCCTTTTCATTCGGGACAACGGAAACGGCATCATCAAAGTCCTTGGAATCATCGCCATCGATGGTAACCGTAATATCATTAGTCAGATCTTTTCTGCCAATAAGATCACTTTCCGGCACTTCCTGCGGAATCGAATGCACCTGTTCCATCACTTCATCCGGAAACTCGGAAACAATATCATAATCCAGCAGAATAGAAGAAATATCCACACCCGGATCATCTTTATAACCAATGGTCTTTACAACCTTCAATACTAACGGCTTGCCGTACTTTGTGATATCGCAAAGCACCTTCATGCCTTCAATCGGGGTGAAGTCCTTTGCATACTCTACCCTGAGAAGAATGGACCTCAGCTTGCTGTCATCCGGGACAAAATGCAGACCATGGCCTGTATTTTCAAATACACCGATGACGTGATTTCTGCTTCTTTTTGTAACTGCTACTACCTGGCCGTAAATCTGCCACGGCAGACACTTAACCAGAACTGTATCTCCACTCAGGGCATCCATCTGGTCTCTGGCATCGATGCGGATGCTTTCGGCGTCTTCCCTATCCACAAAGCCCATGCCGGCCCGATTGATGGAAAGTCTGCCTTCTACGATGCCTGCTTCTTCACGCGTCTGGTATTGATTTTCATCAGAACGGAATACCAGATATTCCGCTTCCATTTCTTCCAGTTCTTTGCTCAATGATACAAAATCCAGAGAGGAAGTCATGCCGAGGACTGCCTGGATATCTTCCAGTTTACGCTTTCCCTTCGGATGAGCTTCCAGATATGCAAGGATCTGATCTCTTAATTCACTATTCATATACAGGATTCCTCCTCATAATAATTTACAACGCTTATGTTAAATCTCTATTAACTCTCAAAGAAAAACCGGTACAAATGCACCGGCTTTCATCATTATCCTGTGATTCTGATTGCAATGACCAGGACAAAGAATAAAATGCCCATGATCAAGGTCAGATTGGAAATGACCTTTTCAGATCCTCTTTCCTTTACGTTTGCGAACAGGTTCAAGCCACCGTTGCCGGTGAATGCACCTGACATACCATCAGTTTTACCACTCTGCAGCAATGACAGGATAATCATCATCGCCGAAACGACCATTAATAATGCGTTAAGCATCTCAAGCTCCTTTCGCCTATGCGGTAAATATTATACCATCCGCAAACAAGTGAATCAACCAACTTTACAGCCGCTGTCACAGCCTTTGGAATCATTTTCAGCCTGTGCAGCCTTGTTTTCAGCAGCATAGGAAGACAATCTGTCATGCAGATCCGCCATCTTTGCGTCTGTCCAGTACTTGTCAGGGGTAATGACGGAAGCATCTTCCGTACTGGTTTCATTATCGTAAGCAACGATTTTCCCGTTTTCAATAAACAGAACTAACGGCATATAGATAACCTGCTTTCCGTCATTATCATAGGAGAAGATTTCCTTTCCGTTCTGATCCTTCAGTAACGAAGCAATCTTGTCATAGAAGTCTCTGTCTTCTTTCTTGTCTGTGTAAATATTATAATAAGCAGCCTTCATATCATTTTCCTGCAGAACTTCATTCAGCTGCGGGACATAAGCTTGGCACCACTGACACTCAGGGAAGCCAAGAAAGAGAACACCGGTTCCGTGTTCAATAAATGTCTGCACGTTTTCCTTGTCCAGATAATAGAAAGCATTATCCTTTTCCAGACCTGTGTATTCATCACTCAGATTCTTTTCTGTTGTGACTTCAGCAGAAGAAACCGGAGCAGAAGAAGCAGGCTTCTTTGTACACCCGCTGACCAATAATAAAACACTGCAGACGCAGACCAATAACTTTTTCATGTAAATACCTCGCACAAGAATTTAAACACAAACAAAATTGATGTGCAAACTGAGACGACCTTTTCTTACAAAAGTTCAGACAATCTTCACACTGAAAAAGGATATGAGATCACATCCTGAAATAAATTTTTCAGCCTGTAATCTGATACATTTCTTCCAAACTGACTAATTTTGTGTTATCCGGCTTATTCTGCAGAAGCCAGTCAGAGAAACCAGACTTTGAAAAGATCAGATATTGAACAACCGAATACTCATTGTGAATCAGATTCGTTCTGCCAATCAGGGCATCATATTCAGCTTTGCCGCAAGCCTCATTCTTGAATTTACACTCACCTATAACTGCTGTCTTATCCATCTGGTCAAGGCCGACAACGTCAATATCCGTTGTTTCTTTAAGTACCGGATTGGTTCCCCACCATTTTCCTGTTTTCGTTACAAAACACTTCAGCATGCCTTCTGCTCCAACAAGCAGTGTATAATCTCTGCACATATCTTCAAAGATATCTCCCATGTATTCAGAAATTTTTGGCTGAACTACTTTGTCAAAATACGGCCGTGATTTACCAAGTTCAATCAATGCAAACCCATTCGGGACAAATTTATACCAGAAGCGGAACATGCCGTCTTTCAGTACATACATTACTTTCTTCCTGTTTTTTTCATCTGTAACTGCTGATCTTTTTTCTACAATTCCTGTTTCTACCAGGGTATTCAGCTTATGAGAAACCGCGGTCACCTCAATATGAGATTTATCCGCAATTTCATTCGGCTTGCTGCTGCCGCGGGCAATTGCATCAATAATGGCACTATAATTTGCAACATCACTGAATTCTTCTTCAAGCAGATAATTCACTTCACCAAAAAGATAACCATTCTTTGTAAAAAACAAAGAATACAAATTATCCATCAGAGACATAGAGTCATCTATCAGGGAAAGATAATATGGAATCCCGCCTGTTACGCCATAACAAATTGCCTTTTCTTCATATGTGTAGTTTGGCGTAAACTTTGCGGCATCCCAGTACTTGAAAGGTTCAATTCTGAATTGAGCTGTTCTTCTGCCATACAGCGGGCTCTTCTCACTCAGCACTTCCTTTTCCATGAAGCTGACAGATGAACCGCAGAGAATCAGGAACATCTTTCCTTTGAGCCAGTCATTATCAATGGCATTCTGCATGATGGAAAGAATCTCCGGATCTTTATCAGCCCAATATGGCAATTCATCGATAACAACGACAATTCTCTCATTTCGGCATTTACTGCCAAGAAAAGCGAAAAGATTTTCCGGATGCTCTGCACTGAAATTCTGCATGTCCGGAGCCAACGTCTGAATCACCTGCTGTGTAAATAATTCAAGATTTCTTTCTCTGTTAGTTTTTATTGCAGGCCAGAATACATTCTTTTTGTCCTTTATGAATTCGTTAATCAAAGTAGATTTCCCTACTCTTCTTCTGCCATAGATTACAGCCATCTGGAATCCATTTTTATGATACATTTCATTTAAAGCTTTCAATTCCTGCTCACGGCCAATAAATTTTTCCATTTGATTACCTTTTCATTGATTATTGTTTCATTGAATTTTCTTTCAATGAGATCAATTTCAATATAACATGATTTGAAGGTTAATCAAGTAGAATTCTCCTGTTTTCCATGTAAATCTGGCCTCTGCCATCCTTAATGCAGGTCAATATCTCCGCTGACTGTGCTACAGGTTACCTTCGTGTGACCTTTTCCTGCTTCCAGGCAATTTTTCCGACGATAGGAAGGTTCAATTTCTTCACTTTCAAGATCTCCTGTCAATGTCGAAAGAGACGCATGCCAGTCATCATTGGCGAACCAGATTTCGATATCTCCTGATACTGCAGAAACTTCAATAGCATCCGGCGCTGATGCCAGCTTCAGATCCACATCACCTGATACAAGATCAAAAGCAGCTTTCTTAACATGACCTGCAAATTCAACATCGCCAGACTTGGTTGAAAAATGCAGGAAATCGATGGTACTGTCATTAAATTCTGCATCTCCTGACAAAGTATCGATTGTCACAAGTTCTGCTTTCAGACTGCTGCTTTCAAAATCACCGCTGACGGTATTGAATTTCAGATTTCTGAAGTCTGTATCATTCAATTCAACATCACCGGAAACAGTATCAATCTTCACATTGTCAAGATGGATATCCTGCGCATTCAGATCGAGAGATTTACCCTGCACCACAGTTTCCCTGACCTGATCCGGCACAGTGATGATCAATTCTGCATTGCCTTCCTTCACAGTAAGATACAAAGTATTGTCTTTGCGTTCTTTCTGCAATACAGCTTGTCTGCCAAACAAAACTGCATGCGGTTCAAACTCTACCTGAAGAGCATCCCCTTTCTGCATTGTCACATCAAGTCGTGCATTTTTCCCATCTACTGCAATTCCGGTAATATCTTCATAACTTTCTTCCATGTAATCTGAAGCATGTTTTTCTTCATGATGATCTGTCTGAGAAGAAAAAGAATCAATCATATCCTGAACAGAGCCAAGTTCTTCAATGATTTCTTCATCACTTTTTCCCTGTTTTTCTCCATCTGCGAAGTGTTCTTCAAATTCCTCCATGATTTCATCTTTGTCATCATCAGAATAGTCATGAAGGGCTGCATAAAGCTGGTGTAAATATTCTCTCTTTCTCATATTAGTCTGCCTACCTTTTCAACAAATGACTGCCATTCTTCTTTCTGCCCGTTCCGGTACTGATCCCCTGCTTCCGTCAGGTGATAATATTTGCGGGCCGGACCGTCGCTTGATTCTTTGAGATACGTACTGAGATAGCCGTTGTCTTTCAATCTTTTGAGAACCAGGTATAAAGTTCCTGCTTTGATCGACATTTCCCTGGAAATGCGATCGGTAAGTTCATAGCCGTAAGCATCGGTATCTTTCAATTGAGAAAGAACAACCAGATCCAGTACACCTTTTTTATATTGGGCGTCCATATACTTCCTCCTGATTACATATTAATGCTATCTAGCATGTTATGCAATATAGTGATTATAAAATACTACTAATATTACCCGGAATGTGAAAAAGAAAAAGACCGCAGCTTTTACACCACGGTCTCATTCGTAATCAGATGATTAATTACTTGGAGGAAACTGCCTTGACGTTGTAGAATGCCTTTCTTCCACGGTATTCAGCAACATCACCAAGTTCTTCTTCAATTCTCATCAGCTGGTTGTACTTAGCGATACGATCTGTACGGCTCATAGAACCAGTCTTGATCTGGCCGGCATTGACACCGACAACCAGGTCAGCGATTGTGCTGTCTTCAGATTCACCGGATCTGTGGGAAACAACAGCTGTCCAGCCAGCTTCCTTAGCCATTTCAATAGCATCCAGTGTTTCTGTCAATGTACCAATCTGGTTCAGCTTGATCAGAACTGCGTTAGCAGCCTTGAGTTCGATACCCTTCTTGATGAATGTTGTGTTTGTAACAAACAGGTCATCACCAACGAGCTGAATCTTGTCACCAAGACGAGCTCTCAGCTTCTGCCAGCCTTCCCAGTCATTTTCAGCAAGGCCGTCTTCGAGGGAGATCAGCGGATACTTTTCAGTCCACTTCTCATACATATCGATCATTTCTTCGGAAGTCTTTTCGCCTTCACCAGATCTCTTCAGTTCATACTTGCCTGTTTCTTCATTGTAGAATTCAGAAGAAGCCGGGTCCATAGCGAAGCAGATATCTTCACCAAGCTTGAAGCCTGCAGCTTCAACAGCTTCAGCCATCAGAGCCAGAGGACCTTCGTTGCCGAGTGTTTCCAGAGGACCATTGCCGCCCTTGACAGAGTCTGGAGCGTAGCCGCCTTCATCACCAACACCTGTGTTGTAACCATACTTCTTCAGAACCTTCTTCAGAGCATGGAATGTCTGAGCACCCATACGAACTGCTTCATGCAGGCTCTTAGCACCTACAGGCATGATCATGTATTCCTGGCAGTCAGCAGCAGAATCTGCATGCTTGCCGCCGTTCAATACGTTCATCATTGGAACTGGCAGAACCTTTGCGTTTGCACCGCCGATGTACTTGTACAGAGGCAGACCGCAGGAATCAGCAGCAGCTCTTGCAGCAGCAAGAGAAACAGCCAATGTAGCATTAGCACCCAGGTTGGACTTGAATTCTGTACCATCGAGATCCAGCATTGTCTTATCAATAACTGTCTGGTCGAAGACGTTCAGACCAACAACCTTCGGAGCGATCTTTTCATTGACATTAGCAACAGCCTTCAGAACGCCCTTGCCGTCAAATCTATCCTTATCACCATCACGGAGCTCAAGAGCTTCTCTTTCACCAGTAGAAGCACCTGATGGAACGATTGCACGTCCCCATGCACCGGATTCTGTGTAGATTTCACATTCTACAGTTGGGTTACCGCGGGAGTCCAGAACTTCACGAGCATGAACTTCAGCAATTGGATCAATAAAATTAGGCATCTCTTATTTCCTCCTATGATTACCTAGATATTTCTACGGTATTTTCCGTTAGAAAACTTACTTTGTTGCGTCGACTAATGCCTTGAAGGAATCAACCTTCAGGGAAGCGCCGCCGATCAGAGCGCCGTCAATATCTGCACAAGCCATGTATTCCTTGATATTGGTTGGCTTTACAGATCCGCCATACTGGATGCGGACTGCTTCTGCAGCTTCTTCGCCATACAGACTCTTGACTGTTTCACGAACGAGCTTGCAGCAGGATTCAGCTGTATTGACATCAGCAGACTTGCCTGTGCCGATAGCCCAGATTGGTTCATAAGCAATAACCATACGGCCTACTTCATCAGCAGTCAGACCTTCCAGGGATTCCTTCAGCTCTGTCTTCAGGACATCAGCTGTCTTGCCTGCATCATATTCAGCTTCAGTTTCACCTACGCACAGAATCGGAACAATGCCGGCTTCGAACAATCTCTTAGCCTTGGCAGCACAATGAGCACTTGTCTCAGCATAATATGTTCTTCTTTCGGAATGACCGATAATGCAGTATGTGATACCTACTTCCTTCAGCATTGGAACAGAAACTTCACCAGTAAATGCACCAGCATCTACTTCGTTGCAGTTTTCAGCAGCTACCTTGACAGCACCTGCATTTTCAACTGCGACAGCCAAATCAACATACGGAGCACCGATACCATAATCAGCTGCTTCATTGCCTGTTACATAACCAGCGATGCCATCGAAGAATTCCTTAGCTTCCTTCGGTGTCTTGTTCATCTTCCAGTTGCCGAAAATAATTGGTTTTCTTGCCATAATTATATTTTGACCTCTTCTTCTTACTTTTCAGGAATAACTGCTACGCCTGGCAGTTCCTTGCCTTCCATGAATTCCAGGGAAGCGCCGCCGCCTGTGGAGATGTGGCTGAACTTGTCAGCGTAACCCAGGTTCTTGGCTGCAGAAGCAGAGTCACCGCCGCCGATGATTGTGGTAGCACCTTCCAGGTGTGCCAATGTTTCACAGACAGCTTCTGTGCCCTTAGCATATTCAGGCTTTTCAAATACGCCCATAGGACCATTCCAGAATACAGTCTTTGCGCCTTCCAGTTCCTTCTGGAATAACTTAACTGTTTCCGGACCAATATCGAGACCCTGGAAGCCGTCATCAACTTCGCCAGCCTTGACAGTCTTGATTTCTGTAGCATTGTCGAATGCGTTAGCTTCAACTGTATCTACCGGCAGGAACAGCTTGCCCTTGCCCTTTTCGAGGAATTCTCTTGCCAGATCTTCCTTATCTGCTTCCAGCAGAGAATTACCGATCTTGCCGCCTGTAGCTGCGGAGAATGTATAAGACATGCCGCCGCCGATCAGAACCTTGTCAGCGATCTTGAGCAGGTTTTCAATGACACCGATCTTATCAGAAACCTTGGCACCGCCCAGGATTGCAACGAACGGTCTCTGCGGATTGTTCAGAGCACCGCCTAATACCTTCAGTTCCTTTTCAACCAGGAAACCTACGGCTGCACAACCTGCAGGCAGGTTGCTAGGAATACCTACTGTAGAAGCATGAGCTCTATGAACAGAACCGAATGCATCTTCGACGAACAGATCGCCCAGGCTTGCCCAATACTTGCCCAGTTCAGGATCGTTCTTTGTTTCACCCTTTTCATAACGGGTGTTCTGCATCAGAATGATTGTGCCGTCCTTCTGTGCCTTTACTGCATCTTCCAGTTCAGCACCGCGGGTAGCGTTGACGAACTGTACAGGAGCACTCTGTACTTCAGCAAGTCTCTTGGCAACGATAGACATATCGTTCTTAGCCTTGTCTTCTTCAGTCTTGATCTTGCCCAGATGGGACAGTAATAAGACCTTGGCTCCATTTTCAGTTAAATAATTAATTGTAGGCAGAGCTGCACGGACACGATTATCGTCTGTGATTGTCTCTCCCTTGTGCGGAACGTTGAAGTCAACACGGACAATAACGTGCTTTCCTCTGACGTCCAGATCCTTAACAGTTACTTTTGACATTTTAAGATATTTCCTCCTTATTGCCTCGAATATTATAACACCCTATGAATCTTCCGGTAAACGACTACAATGCTATTTTGTGCATGTTTTCACAGTTTTTTTCACGCTTTTTCTGACCAGCAGAATGTATCCGATTACATCATTTTTTACGAGTCATTCACACTGGAAAATATGGACGTTATTTCCTGATACGAAAAGAAAGGGGACGGCATGCATGCCGGTTTTCCCCCCTTCACTTTTTTCAATCAATTATCCGGCCAGTTGCAGATGGTGTAATACAGCTCTTCATAAATGGAAGCACTGTTTTCCCAGGAAACGTCGGAAGTCATGGCAGACTTGACCAGCCCCTTCCAGCCCGGACGATTGCTGTAGTACTGATCAACAGCCCATCTGATTGTATAAAGCATGTCATCCGCGTTGGCAGCCCAGAAACTGAAGCCGTTGCCTTCGCCAGTATACTGGTTGAACGGATGTACGGTATCCTTCAGACCGCCGGTCTCTCTGACTAACGGCAATGCACCATAATGCATGGCAATCAGCTGACCGATGCCGCATGGTTCATACAAAGAAGGCATCAGGAACAGATCACAGCCGGCATAAACCTTATGAGCCAGATCTTCATTGTAGCCGCAATAATAAACGCCCTTGCCCTTATATTCGGATTCCATCCACTTGAAGGCATTTTCGGCATTTGCTTCACCTGTTCCCAGAACAACGAACTGAACATCCATGCCCATGATCTCACGCAGCTTGTCAGTGATCATGTAGATGCCCTTCTGGTTGGTCAGACGGGAAACGATACCGAGCACGCAGACATCTTCCTTCTCTTCAAGACCCAGTTCCTTCTGCAAAGCAAGCTTGTTGGCTTTCTTGCCGCCGACCCAGCTTCTGACATCGTAATTCTTAGCCAGACGCGGATCTGTCTTCGGATTCCATACGGTTGTATCAATGCCGTTGACAATGCCCCAGAGATCGCCTCTTCTGTAACGCAGGACTTCATCCATTCTTTCGCCATATGCTTCGGTCAGGATTTCATTTGCGTAAGTAGGAGAAACAGTCGTTACCTTATCGGCATACACAATACCTGCTTTCATAAAGGAAATGCCGGTATCGAACTTGATGGAACCATCATCGAAATAACTATAGCTGAGACCTAAGCAGCTAGGCAGCATATCTACGCCGAAGTTGCCCTGGAAAGCCATGTTATGGATAGTATAAACATGCTTGATATTCTGATAACGATAATCATCCGCATAGATTGCATGGCAAAGCAGCGGAATCATGCCGGTCTGCCAGTCATTGGAATGGATGATATTCGGCCACCAGTCGATGAAATAGATCATATCCAGTACAGCTCTCTGGAAGAAAGCGAATCTCTCGCCGTCATCATCATAGCCGTACAAACCGTCTCTTTCAAAATAATGCTGGTGTTCGATGAAGTAATAAACGACGCCGTCTACTTCAGCCTTGTAATACGTTGCCGGCTGATCAATCCAGCCGCTGTGGACCTGGATTGTGCCAAGACGCTCCAGTTCATCGTAATGCTTTTCAATAATCTTCTTGTACAAAGGAAGAACGACACGAACATCGTGGCCGCGCTTAGCCAATGCCTTCGGCAAAGAACCAACTACATCAGCCAGGCCGCCTGTCTTGATAAACGGCAGTCCTTCCGCTGCTACAAACAAAATACTTCTGGACATTGTACCTCCTCAGATACGATCTCTTCTCTTGACGTATACAGGCTCTTCATCTGTTCCCTTGAGGGACTTGACATGATGAACGATCGCATACTTATCGACAATGACATGATCCAGCTTTGCGTCCTCACCAATGTAGGAACCCGGCAGGATGATGCTGTCTTTGACAATTGCGCCCTTGCGGACAGTAACATTACGGGAAATCACAGAATTTTCAACAGTACCTTCAATGACACACCCGTTAGCAACGACAGAACCCCTGACACTGGAACCTTCTGTATATCTGGAAGGAGAAGAATCGTTGGTCTGTGTATAAATCGGCCAGCCCGGCTTGAACAAATCGTTGGCAACTTTTCTGTCTCTCAGAACCATGGATACACGATAATACTCCGGCAGAGAATTGATGCAGGCAACGAAGCCCTTGATACCGTAGCCTCTGATATCGAGTTCGCCGACAGAATCACGCAGGATATCCTTGAACCAATACAGAGAAGAAGTTTCAACAGCCTTCTTTGTCAATTCAATGAACAGCTTCTTTTCCATGACATAGCACTCAAGCGAAACAGTAGCAGTCTTTCTCTTGCCGCGGTTGGTACCCATTTCGGTAACCTTCTTGTCCTTGTCAAGCGTCAATGTATCGCAGCCCAGGAATTCTTCCTTGGCATTGCTTGTGTTGTAATACAGGCAGGTAACATCTGCATGAGACTCAATATGCTGCTGCAGAACAACACTGTAGTCCAAAGAATACAGGAAATAGGACGGAGCAATGATGACATACGGATTATTGTCTTCTTCAATGTACTGCATGTTCAGCATGAAGTTGGCAACATCAGTATTGTAAACAGGTGAAGAGAAAGTCTTTTCACCATAAAGAATTCTCAGCTTGCCCCGCTTGGAGTTGATATTGTAATGAGCACCGGAGCCGAGGTGTTCAATCAGGTTGCGCGGCTTTTCCTTCAGATAAACCTGAACGGAAGAAATACCGGAATTGGTCATATTGGAAAGGACAAAATCGATGATTCTGTATCTGCCCATGAATGCCATTGCCGGAACCGGTCTGAAATCTCCCAGACCTTCGACATGTGCATTGCTGTTTTCAAAATTGATAATACCTAATACTTTCATCTTCATGCCCTCCCTTATTCAACGTACTTGTCAGCGACCAGATCAATATGATCGCTCTTTGCGCTGCCGAGAACGGCACCCGGAGCTACTTCAACATTATCAGCAACGATGCATCTTGTGACCTTTGCACCTTCACCAATGACTGCACCCGGCTGAATGACAGAATCAACAACCTGAGCACCCTTGGCAATGACACAATTTGTACCGATGACGGAATTCTTTACTTCGCCCATGACAACTGCACCCTGGGTAATATAAGAATTTTCTACCTTTGCTTCTTCACCGATATACTGCGGCAGAGCATTGACATCTTCGGTATAGATCTTCCATGACTTGTCACCCAGATCCAGTTCGTTGTTGGCCTTGAGCAGATCCATGTTGGATTCCCACAGAGAATCAACTGTACCTACATCCTTCCAATAGCCCTTGAATCTGTAAGCAGCCAGTCTTCTATGATCATTCAGATAAGTAGGAATGATGTCCTTGCCGAAGTCATGCGTAGAATTCGGATTCTTGTCATCTGCGATCAGATACTTGCGCAATGTCTTGTAGTTGAAAATGTAAATACCCATGGAAGCCAGGTTGCTCTTCGGGTGAGCAGGCTTTTCCTCGAATTCCTGAATCATGTCGTTGCTGTCGCAATTCATGATGCCAAAACGCGTTGCTTCCTTCAAAGTGACCTGCAGAACTGCAATCGTTGCATCAGCATTCTGCTTCTTATGAAATGCAAGCATACGATCGTAATTCATCTTGTAAATATGGTCGCCGGAAAGAATCAGCACATATTCAGGATCGATAGAATCCAGGAAATCTATATTCTGGGTAATCGCGTCTGCGGTTCCTCTGTAAACTTCGAAACCTCTCTGATCTCTTTCACGAGGTGTCAGTACATAAACACCGCCGTCGTTGACATCCAGACCCCAGAACTGATCCTTCGCTACATAAGCGTTCAGCAATACGGATTCATACTGGGTCAGAACACCTACTGTGGAAATGCCGCTGTTGGCACAATTGGAAAGAGGGAAGTCAATGATACGATACTTACCGCCAAAATGAACTGCAGGCTTTGCAACCTTTTTGGTAAGTTCATGCAACCGACTTCCTCTGCCGCCAGCCAGAATCATAGCGGCCATGTTGTTAGCTCTCATTATATTGCCTCCTGATTAGAATTGTATCCGTTTACATTATAAACCAGTCGTATTTATTTTTGCATTGAAAAAATCATTTTTCCCTTCGATTTAACAAAACCTGAATAAAAAACGCTATGTTCGAGCTAAGTGTTGGTCCCGGTATCTGAATTAGTCTCCGCAAATATGCCATAGTGGTATTCCTCGTAGGCCGTGCGGAGATCTAT
>OMXQ01000045.1 GCA_900315065.1 uncultured Erysipelotrichaceae bacterium | reverse complement strand
AGATCTCCGCACGGCCTACGAGGAATACCACTATGGCATATTTGCGGAGACTAATTCAGATACCGGGACCAACACTTAGCTCGAACATAGCGAAAAAAAAAGACCCATCCGAGGTGGATGAGTCATTTCCGGTAAGATTGATTACTTAGCCATTGCTGCTACTTCAGCAGCAAAGTCGTCTTCTCTCTTTTCAATGCCTTCGCCAACCAGATACTTGACGAATGTTGTGCAGGAAGCGCCGTTTTCCTTGAGGAACTGGCCGACCTTCTTGTCAGAATCCAGGAAGTATTCCTGATCTACCAGGCACATATCTTCCAGAGACTTGGACAATCTGCCTTCAACGATGCCAGCCTTGACCTTATCAGGCTTGGAAGCAAGCTTTGGATCATTGTTCAGAAGAGCTGTCTGGATTTCACGCTCATGTGCGATGACATCTGCAGGCATATCATTTCTGGAGACATATGTAGGATTCATGGAAGCAACCTGCATTGCAATATTCTTTGCAATCTGTGCATCCTGAGTTCCCTTCAGAACTGTCAGAGCAGAAATTCTGCCGCCCTGGTGCTTGTAAACACCGAAGACTTCGTCATCAGCCTTTTCAACGATTGCAAAGCGTCTCAGCGTGATCTTTTCACCGATGATTGCAGTTGCATTGACAACCTTGTCATTCAGAGTTTCACCATCTTCTGTCTTGAGAGCCAGAGCTTCTTCAACAGTCTTTACATCAGACTTGATGAGAGTCTTGGCAATTTCATCAAGCAAAGCCAGGAACTTTTCGTTCTTAGCAACGAAGTCTGTTTCAGAATTGACTTCAACAACAACTGCCTTGTTGCCCTCTACTACGATTGTAGACAGACCTTCAGCAGCGATCCGGGACTGCTTCTTGGCAGCCTTGGCAATGCCCTTTTCACGGAGCCAGTCAACAGCGGCCTTCATGTCGCCGTCAGTTGCGACCAATGCCTTCTTGCAATCCATCATGCCGGCATTTGTCAGATCACGGAGTTCCTTGACCTGCTTAGCTGTAATTGTTGTAGCCATTACTTTTCTTCTCCCTTTGCTTCTGCTGGAGCTGCAGCCGGAGCAGCCTTGGCGTTGACACGGTTGCCCTGTGCATCTCTGCGGAATACACGTCTTTCACCATTGTAGTTGTTTCTTCTCTGCATCATCTGCTGGCGGCGTTCTTCATACTTAGCTCTTCTTCTTCTCTCGTATTCAGCAGCGTCTTCTTCAACCTTCTTGATGACATCCTTCATTGTGATGTCTTCGCCTTCATCTTCTTCAGCAACATTTTCAAGAGGCAGATTCTTGCCTTCGCAGATTGCATCAGCGATCAGGGAAACCATCAGCTTGATGGAACGAACTGCATCGTCATTTGCAGGAATCGGATAATCAACTGTTCTAGGATCAGCATTTGTATCGATCAGGGCAAATACAGGAATATTCAGCTTCTTTGCTTCAGCAACAGCATTGTGTTCTTCCAGCGGATCAACTACAAACAAAGCATCCGGCAGCTTCTTCATTTCCTTGATGCCGCCTAAGAAGTTATCGAGTCTTTCCTTCTTCTTCAGCATGACTGCCTGTTCCTTCTTTGTGTAAACAGCCAGTGTTCCGTTGTTTTCCATTTCTTCAATGTCAACAAGCTGCTTGACAGACTTCTGAATAGTACGGAAGTTTGTCAGAGTGCCGCCTAACCATCTCTGATTGACATAGAAAGAACCGCAGCGCAGAGCTTCTTCCAGAACTGTAGCCTGAGCCTGCTTCTTTGTACCTACAAACAGGACCTTGCCGCCGTCTTCAGTAATCTTCTTCAGAGCTTCATACGCAGCATCCAGCTGAGCCTGAGTCTTGTTCAGATCGATGATGTAAACACCATTCTTTGCAGTATAGATATACTGCTTCATGTTTGGGTTCCACTTACGTGTCTGATGACCGAAATGGACACCGTTTTCAAGCATTTTCTTCAATGTAACAACAGCCATAATTTTTTGATTTACCTACCTTTCCGTTGTTTCCTCCACAATTTCGAACCTGATCAATACACGCATAACCTTTGCTTAAGAGGTCCGTGCACACGGGACCAGGAATCCATTGTGTGTGAAGTACGTCCAGTGTTTTAACGCACATAAAAAAGACGCCATGAGATATATTAGCATACCGTGACGTCCTCTTCAATCAGATTATTGCGTTTTTATGCACTTTTTCAGGCTTTGGCACCATATTGTTCGTAGTAGGCGCTGATTCTTTCCTGCATGTCTTTGCTCAAAGCATCTCTTTCCTTGAGAATTTCAATCACTTCAGACATGGACACAATCGCAGCCGTCGGGAAACCATAGAGATCCGAAATCTCCGTCAGAGCGGTTTTATCACCCTTTCCTTTTTCATTTCTGTTCAGGGAAACGATCAGACCTTTAATTGTTACATCTGCCTGTGCTTTGACAATCGGTACGGTTTCTTCCATGGACTTGCCGGAAGTTGTCACATCTTCAATCATGATGATTCTGTCGCCGTCTTCCAGCTTGGAACCTAACAGAATACCCTTGTCGCCATGGTCCTTGATTTCCTTGCGGTTGGAACAATAGCGTACTTCCTTGCCATACATTTCATGCAGACTCATAGCAGTTGCAACTGCTAACGGGATGCCCTTGTAAGCAGGTCCGAAAAGAACATCAAACTCAAGCCCGAAGTTATCATGAATGGCTTCGGCATAATATCTGCCCAGTTCACTCAGCTGGGACCCGGTAACATACGCACCTGCATTCATGAAGAAAGGAGATTTTCTGCCGCTCTTCAAGGTGAAATCACCGAATTTGAGAGCGTTGCACTGCAGCATGAAGCTGACAAACTTCTTCTTATACTCTTCCATGGGAAACTGCCTCCTCAATCTGATGATATGCAGCCACCGGATCAGCAGCCCTGGTAATGGAACGGCCGACGACAATCATATCGCAGCCCTGTTCATTGGCATATTCAGGGGTTGCAACTCTCTTCTGATCATCAGCACTGTTTCCAGCCAGACGGATGCCAGGTGTGACGGTCAGGAAATCATCGCCGCATGCTTCATGAATTGCTTTGGCTTCATGCACAGAGCAGACAACCCCGTCTAATCCGGCCGCTTTGGCATTCTTTGCATATTTTACGACCGCATCGATCACTTCTCCTTCAACCCCGAGTTCATTATTCAATACTTCTTTGGAAATAGAAGTCAGGACAGTAACACCGATGACTTTGGCTGGTGTAACACCCTCCGGCGTTCCTTCCAGAATTCCTTCTTTGGCTGCCTTCATCATTTCAATGCCGCCTTCACAATGACAATTGATGATATCAACGCCAAGTTTGGCCAGGTTCTTCATGCCGCCCTTTACAGTATTCGGAATATCGTGAAGCTTGAGATCGAGGAAGATATGATATCCTCTTGCCTTGATCTCCTTAATCAGATCCAGTCCGCAGGCATAGGTGAGTTCCATGCCGATCTTGACATAGACCGGTTCTTTGAATTGATCAAGAAAATCCAGTACCTGTTCTCTGTTTGAAAAATCCAGCGCTACAATTGTTCTGCTCATCTTAAGCTCCTTCCTGTGGCTTCCTTTACGGAAGCGTAACCATATTTTTCCAATACTGCCGGCAAAGCATCGATAATTTCCGGACAGATATAAGGATTGACAAAATTCTGTGCTCCTACTTCTACAGCAGCTGCCCCGGCATTGAGAAATTCCAGAACATCTTCTGCACATGTGATGCCGCCGACCCCGATAATCGGAATCTTTACTGCTTTTGCACACTGATAAACCATTCTGACTGCTACCGGATGAATAGCCGGTCCGGATAAGCCGCCGGTAACATTAGCTAACAGTGGCTTTCCTGTTTTCAGATCGATCCGCATGCCCATCAGGGTATTGATCAGAACCAGCCCGTCTGCACCTGCTTCTTCAACTGCTTTTGCAATGGAGACGATATCCGTTACATTCGGGGATAATTTGACATAGACAGGTTTCTCTGCTGCTTCCCTGCACAATTTTGTGACATGGGCAGCAAGCTCTGGATCTGTGCCGAGGCCAATTCCTCCGTGCTTGACATTCGGACACGATATATTCAATTCATATGCTTTGACTACTGGCGAAGCATTCATCTTTCTGATCACTTCAACATAATCTTCTTCATTGGCACCTGCCACATTGGCAATGATTTCCGTATCAAATTGTGCTAAGAAAGGAAGTTCATGTTCTATGATGTAATCCACGCCATGGTTCTGCAGACCGATTGCATTTAACATGCCCATCGGGGTTTCGGCAATTCTCGGAGTCGGATTGCCATATCTTTCTGCCGGCGTAGCAGATTTGATTGCAATCCCGCCAAGCAGGGAAAGATCATATAATTCCGCAAATTCTCTCCCGTAGCCAAAGCACCCGGAAGCAGGAATAATCGGATTTTTGAGATTGAGACCAGGAAGCTTCACAGATAAATCGATCATAATTCCACCTCACCGATCGCAAAGACCGGACCGTCCTTGCATACTCTTCTGCTTTCACCTTTTCTGTCTTTGACAACACAGCCCATGCAGGCACCTATGCCGCATGCCATTCTGCTTTCCAGCGAGATGTAGCCCCGGCATGTTTCTGATACTGCCTTCAGCATCGGTTTCGGCCCGCATGCCAGGACAAAATCAGTGCTGATGTTTTTCACTTTCAGTGCATCGATGACGGTTCCTTTGATGCCATAGGAGCCGTCCATGGTTGCAGTGATCGTCTCACACCCAAGTTTTCTGAAATCCTCTTCCAGGAAAATCTGATTCTTTGTATTGAAGCCAAGTACAACCGTTACCTTGTTCTGATTTTCCAGATACTTCTTTGCCGTGTAGTAGAGAGGCGGTACGCCGACCCCGCCGCCGATCAGGACAACATCCCTGGCTTCCACCGGGAAGCCGGTTCCCAGCGGTCCGAACAGATTCAGCCTTTCTCCTTCTTTCATGTTTGCAAGTCTTTCCGTTCCCTGACCAACTGTCTTATAGATGAGTACAAGACCATCTTCTGTTACATCATGAACGGATATCGGACGTCTGAGATAGAAACCGGGAATCTGCACCTGGACAAACTGGCCCGGCTCTGCCTTCATGTCAACCTGCATGGCAAGCCGATATACATCATCACTCAGTTTCCTGTTTTCAAGAATCAATGCCGTCTGACACTTGTTTTCTCTGATCATATTTTTACTTACTTTCCCATTTCATTCAGGGATTCCAGCGAGAAGGAGCGGGCTTCCAGGACTCTGATCAATGCTTCGGCAGTATCCAGAGAAGTCATGCAGGAGATATTGTTTTCAGCCGACACACGTCTGATCAGGAAACCATCAAGCGATGTGTTTTTATCCTGGTTCGGCATGGTATTGACCACAAAGCTGACCTTGCCCTTCTGGATGATATCCAGAACGTTTTCCTGTGCATTTTCAGAAATCTTGGCTACCTGATGCACGAAGAGACCATTGTCACGCAGGAACCTTGCGGTGCCTTCCGTTGCATACAGACCATAGCCGATGGCATAGAAACGCTTCGCAAGTTTCATGGCTTCATCCTTGTCCTGATCCGCAATGGTCATTAAGACAGAACCATACATCGGAATCTGAACACCGGAAGCGATCAGTCCCTTATACAAAGCCTTTTCAAAAGTTGTATCACAGCCTAAAGCTTCACCGGTTGATTTCATCTCCGGCCCTAAGACTGTATCGACGGAACGCAGCTTGGCAAAGGAGAAGACCGGTGCCTTGCAATACACATGGCCTGGTTCTTCCGGATGATAGCCAGGCTTGTATCCCTGCTCTTCCAAAGACTCACCAAGCAGCGCCTTGGTTGCGACTGTGCACATCGGCACGCCGGTGATCTTGGAAAGGAACGGTACCGTTCTGGAAGATCTCGGATTAACTTCAAGTACATATACTTTCTGGTTATGATCAACGATGAACTGGATGTTATAGAGACCGACGAATTCAAAACCTCTGCCGATCTTTTCAGCGTAATCAATGATCGTATCCTTGACTTTCTTACTCAGCGTCTGGGTCGGATATACGGAGATGGAGTCGCCGGAATGAATGCCGGCTCTTTCGACATGTTCCATGACACCAGGAATATAGACGTTCTTACCGTCTGCGATTGCATCGATTTCGCACTCTTTGCCTAATACATATCTGTCAACCAGAATCGGGGAATCATGGGAAATTTCCTTGACGGCTGTTTTCATATAAACGCGCAATTCATCATCACTATGGACAATTTCCATTGCTCTGCCGCCAAGGACATAAGAAGGTCTGACCAATACCGGATAGGTAATCTTATGGGCGATCTTCAAAGCTTCCTCAACCGTGAAAGCAGTCATGCCTTCCGGCTGCGGGATGTTGAGCTTGTTGAGCATGGTTTCAAACTCGTGTCTGTCTTCAGCTTTGTTGATGCCTTCCAGTGACGTACCCAGAATCTTTACGCCATGGCTGACTAGGCTTTCTGCCAGATTGATGGCAGTCTGACCGCCGAACTGAACGACAACGCCTTCCGGCTGTTCAAGATCGATGACATGCATGACATCTTCCGTTGTCAATGGTTCAAAATACAGCTTGTCAGAAATGGAGAAGTCGGTAGAAACGGTTTCCGGGTTGTTGTTGATGATGATTGCCTCATATCCTTCATCGTGCAGGGTCTGGATGCAATGCACCGTAGCATAATCGAATTCAACGCCCTGGCCGATCCGGATCGGACCGGAACCAAGAACGATGATCTTCTTCTTGTCAGATCTGAGAGATTCATTTTCCTTTTCATAGGTGGAATAGAAATACGGGGTTTCAGAAACGAATTCACCTGCACAGGTATCTACCATCTTGTAGACAGGCGTGATGCCTTCTTTTCTTTCCAATTCATACAAGGCTTGTTCTTCCATGCCCCAGTTTCTGGCAATATAGCTGTCCGCAAAACCGGCTTTCTTGATTTTCTTCAGGACTTCCATATCACCCTTGTGATTCTTCATCTCATTTTCAAGTTTGATGATCTTTTCAATATGATGCAGGAACCACCAGTCGATATTGGTTACCTTCTGGATTTCCGTCATGTCATAGCCGTTGCGGATCCATTGGGCAATTGCGAAGATTCTTTCATCGTCTCTTGCCTTGATCTTCTTATACAGATCCTCCCTGCTCATTCTGGCAAAGTCCTTCTTTTCAATATGATCAACTTTGATTTCAAGCGATCTGACTGCCTTGAGGAAGGATTCTTCAAAGGTTCTGCCGATGGCCATGACTTCGCCGGTTGCTTTCATCTGGGTCCCCAGTTTTCTGTCGCCGTTCGGGAACTTGTCAAAAGGCAGACGCGGGAACTTGGTAACAATATAGTCGAGGGCAGGTTCAAAGCAGGCATAGGATGTCTGTGTGATCGGATTGATGATTTCATCAAGACACAGACCTACTGCCAGTTTTGCTGAAATTCTTGCGATCGGATAGCCGGTCGCTTTGGAAGCCAGGGCAGAAGATCTGGAAACACGCGGATTGACTTCAATGACATAGTAATTGAAGGACTTCGGATCAAGAGCTAACTGAACGTTGCAGCCGCCGCAGATCCCTAAGGCTCTGATGATCTTCAAAGATGCATTTCTGAGCATCTGGTTTTCTCTGTCGGTCAGGGTCTGCACAGGTGCACAAACGATAGAGTCGCCGGTATGAATGCCGACCGGATCCAGGTTTTCCATGTTGCAGACAACAATGGCATTGTCTCTGGCATCGCGCATGACTTCATATTCGATTTCCTTGTAGCCGGCAATGGACTGCTCAACCAGAATCTGATGAACCGGAGACATCTTCAGGCCGGAATCGGAGATCAATCTTAATTCTTCTTCATTATGGGCAAAGCCGCCGCCGGTACCGCCTAAAGTATAGGCAGGTCTGACGACTAACGGATAGCCTTCCCGGTTGGCAAAAGCGATGGAATCTTCAACCGAATGACAGATGGCAGATTCCGGAATCGGTTCATGGAGTTCCTGCATCAGGGAACGGAAGCGTTCTCTGTCTTCTGCTCTGTTGATGGCATCAATGTCAGTGCCTAATACTTCGACACCGAAGTCATCAAGAATACCGTCATTGGCTAACTGGACAACCAGATTCAGGCCGGTCTGGCCGCCTAAAGAACCAAGAATCGCATCTGGTCTTTCCTTGAAGATAACCCGCTTGGCAAATTCAAGTGTCAATGGTTCGATATAGACCCTGTCAGCGATGGCAGAGTCAGTCATGATGGTAGCCGGGTTGGAATTGATCAGAATGACCTCATAACCTTCTTCTCTCAAAGCAGCACAAGCCTGGGAACCGGCATAGTCGAATTCAGCAGCTTGTCCGATGATGATCGGCCCGGAGCCGATGACCATAATCTTATGAATATCCGTACGCTTAGGCATTCTTGTTTTCCTCCATCATTTTAGTAAAGATATCGAAGAGATAACGGGAATCCTGCGGACCCGCATTGGCTTCCGGATGATACTGGACTGCAAAGCAAGGCAGATCCAGGTGGCGGATGCCTTCACAGGAACCATCATTCAAAGCCTGGTGGGTCATTTCCAGTCTTGTGCTCTGCAGCGAAGCAATATCGACCGCAAAGCCATGGTTCTGGGAGGTGATTTCAACCTTGCCGGTTGCAAGATTGACAACCGGATGATTGCCGCCGCGGTGGCCGAACTTGAGCTTGTATGTCTTGGCGCCGCTGGCTAAGGCGATCAGCTGACAGCCTAAGCAGATCCCGAAGACAACCGTCTGAGGCAGCAGCTTCTTAATGGTTTCAATGACTTCCGGCAGATCCTCAGGATCACCAGGACCATTGCTTAACATGACCCCGTCCGGATGCAGGTTCATGATTTCTTCTGCACTGGTATTATATGGAACGACCAGCAGGTCACAATCGCGGTTGGAAAGTTCCCGCAGAATATTCATCTTGATGCCGAAGTCCATGACGACAACCTTCTTGCCGCGGCCTGGAATCGGATAGATGTTCTTTGTCGAAACGCGGGCAACCTGATCATGGAGAAAGTCTGCTTTCTTCAGCTTTTCAATCAAAGCCGGAATTTCTTCTTCGCTGCTGCAGAAAGAAGCTTTCAAAGTACCCAGGGATCTGATCTTTCTTGTCACTGCTCTTGTATCAAGGCCGTATATGCCTGGAATGCCGACTCTCTTCAGATATTCATCCAATGTTTCCCGGCACCGCCAGTTATTCGGCTCTTCGCAATAATCCTTGATAACCAGTCCGAACACAGACGGCTTGACCGATTCATTGTCATCCCGGTTGATACCGTAGTTGCCGATTAAAGGATAGGTCATCATGACGATCTGTCCGCAATAGGAATTATCCGTCAGGATTTCCTGATAGCCGGTCATTGATGTATTGAATACCAGTTCTCCGATTCTGAATGAATCAGAACCGAATCCTTCGCCTTCATACCAGCTGCCGTCTTCTAACACCAGATATCTTTTCATTTCTGCCTCCATATTGTTTTTCCATTGACGATGGTTTCCGCAATTTCTGCCATAACTGTCCAGCCGTCAAATGGTGTGTTTTTTCCTTTGCTCAGGAAGTTTTCTTTGTGAATTGTGTTTTCGTGATTGAGCCTGATCAGAACCAGGTCGCTGTCATAGCCTTCCTGGATTCTGCCCTTGTTTGTAAAGCCGAAGCGCTGCGCCGGTGCTGTACTCATCCAGTTGACTAATTGTCCCAGCGTCCAGCGTTTCTGTCTGTATACAAACTCTGTATATAACAAAGCGAAGCTGGTTTCAAGAGAAACAATGCCGAAGGCTGCTTTGGACATAGGCTTGTCCTTGTCTTCAAAGGTATGCGGAGCATGGTCGCTGGCAATAAAATCCAATGTTCCTTCTTCCAGTCCTTCAATCAGTGCCATTCTGTCTTCATGACTTCTTAGCGGCGGATTCATCTTCCAGCTGGTACCGCGCACATCTGTGTTTTCCAATAAAAGATGATGCGCTGTGACTTCGGCAGAACAATCAACGCCTTCTTTTTTTGCCTGCCGCAATGCTTCTACGCTGCTTTGAGCACTGATATGACAGGCGTGATACCTGCCGCCGGTTTCCTTTGCGATCGCAAGATCATGTTTCAATGGTTCGCTTTCACATGCTGAAGGAATCCCGATCCAGCCGTGTTCTTTGGCAAAGGGTGCTTCATGAACGCTGGCTCCCTGCGGCCTGTATTTCAGATCTTCCGTATGGGCGGCAACGATGCAGTTATGCTCCTTTGTAAATGCCAGGGCCTGCTTCATGACTTTCTCATTATTCAGACCGGTGCCGTCATCAGAGAACCACCTGATGCCAAGTTTGTTCATACCTTCCAGATCAGAGAGTTCTTTTCCGGCTTCCTGCTTTGAGATTGTTCCGTAAGGATATGTATGTACTAAGGATTCTTTCTGAATAAGATCTAGATAGGATTTCATGATTTCTTCTGTATCGGGAGAAGGAATGACATTCGGCATGGCAAGGACAGTTGTAAAGCCGCCATGGGCTGCTGCCAGAGAGCCGGTACGGATGGTTTCCTTTGTTTCTCTGCCAGGCTGGCGGAAGTGGACATGCACATCGATCAGGCCAGGTAAAACAGCCAGTCCTTCTGCATCCAGAATTTCATATTCTCCTTCAATGTGATCCGCAATTTTCAGAATGCCGGTTTCATCAAAGAGAACTTCCTTTGCCTGCAGCCTTCCGTCAATCAGTACCTGTCCATTTCTGATCAGCCGCTTCATTTTTTCTCCTCAAAAGGTGCATAGCCGAAGGCGCGCTTGATGACTGCCTTGCGGACTAAGACGCCGTTGCTCATCTGCTTGAAGATTCTGCTTTTTTCTGCTTCGACAAGATCAGTATCAATCTCAACCCCGCGGTTGACCGGGGCCGGATGCATGATGATCGCATTCTTCTTCATGCGCCCGTACCTTTCCTTAGTCAGGCCATACTGTTCCAGATATTCGGCATCGCTCATATCAGCCAGAGCTGCGCCGCGTTCCTTCTGGATCCGCAGCATCATGACAACATCTGCTTTTTCCAGATATTCATCAAAATCAACATGTTTGTAACCTTCCCGTTTCCATTCTTCCGGTCCTGCAAAAAGGACATTGGACTGGAAGAGTTCCAGGGCAGTCTTATCGGAAGCTGCTACTCTTGAATGCTGGATGTCACCGCAGATCAATACATTCAATCCTGTCAATGTGCCGAATTCCTGATACATTGTCAGTAAATCCAGCAGGCACTGGGTCGGATGATCCCCGGCTCCGTCGCCGGCATTCAGAATCGGAATATTGATACCTTCCAGCTGCTTGTAATACGCATCCTGTTTGTGGCGGATGACCAGGCAATCATAGCCGACAGATTCCAGAGTTTTACAGGTGTCATAGAGGGTTTCCCCTTTGGTCACGCTGGAAACGCTGGTCTGTACATCTGCAACTTTGCAGCCAAGCTGCAGCTCAGCTGATTCGAAACTGAAGTGCGTTCTCGTCGATGCTTCAAAAAAAAGATTGGCAACAAGAGCCTTGTGACAAGGCAGCTGCCAATCTGAATAGGAAACATTAAATAATGACGCATCATTGAGAATATGGATGATGTCGTTTCTGGAGAGATCGCTCATTGAAAGCAATGAATTCTGGTTCATAGGGCCTCCTCTTTCTAAAAAAAAGCCTGCAGATGACAATTACATTAGCGGACCTTTTTTCTTCCCGAACATGATACCATAGACCAACGGGAAATCAAGTTTGAATTTTACTTTTTCAGATGGGACTGGACAACAAGATCATAAATATACTTGTATGCCCCTTCACTGATCAGCCCTTCGTTCATCAACGTATGTGCTTCATGCGTTACATTGCCGGTGGATACACCGTTTCTGATCATTGCTTTGACCCGGTTGATCAGATCCACTTCCGTTCTGGAAAAATACTGATTATCATTCATTATCTGATACCTCTTGTTTCTTTGTACTCCTATTGTAGCAGATAACAACGGATGAGGCACCCTGATTTACTTCTGAATTTCTTTTGCGTGCGGATGAGCTTTTTCAACTGCCTTCTTCAGACGATCCTGGGATACATGGGTATAGATCTGGGTCGTTGATAAATTTTCATGTCCCAGCAGTTCCTGTACAACTCTGAGATCTGCCCCGTTGTCCAGCAGATGGGTCGCAAAGGAGTGGCGGATCATATGCGGATGAACATGGAAAGGAATACCGGCTTTCTGTGCTGCCTGGTCCAGGATCAGCTGAATGGCACGGACGGAGATCGGCTTTCCCTTCCGGCTGACGAAAAGAATGCCGTGTTCTGTTTTTCCTTTCATAAACAAAGGCCGCACTTCTTTCAGATAATAGGAAATCAGCTGGCCGCACCGCGGATAAAAAGGCACCATGCGTTCCTTGCTTTCCTTGCCGATGACAGACAGATACCTTTCCTTGAGATTGATTCTGGCAATTTCAAGACCTGCACACTCGGATACACGCAAGCCGCAGGCATAAATCACTTCAATCATACAGCGGTCACGAACTTCTTTCGGATCAGAAAGATCAAAGCTGTCCAGCAGCTTTTCCATCTGATCAAAGGTCAGAACTTCCGGCAGATGCCGTCTTGGATTGCCGGCATGGAAAAGGACAACCGGATTTGCCTGAATACCTTCATAGCGGTTGAGATATTTATAAAAACTCTTCAGGGAAGATAAAGAACGGGCAAAAGAATAATTCGAAAGCGGGACACCGCCGATGTCACCGCTTCTCAACTCTGTTATATATTCTGATATGTCTTCTCTTGTGACCGCATTGAAATCATCGATCTTCTTTTCTTCCAGGAAGGAAAGAAACCTCGATACATCCCGCCGGTAGGCATCCTGGGTATCTTTGGACCCGGTCC
The DNA here is from genome assembly GCA_900315065.1 of uncultured Erysipelotrichaceae bacterium. Taxonomy (GTDB): domain Bacteria; phylum Bacillota_I; class Bacilli_A; order Erysipelotrichales; family Erysipelotrichaceae; genus Bulleidia. Next base: position 7,543 of record OMXQ01000045.1, on the reverse strand, counting down.
CGCTCAGGGAAACATGGGCGAGAAATTTTTCAAGCGTATCATCAAAGTTCATGGTTATCCATCAATTCATGAATTTTCTGCTCGGATTGCGGGGCGAAAGCAGCCTTTCTTTCTGACTTCTTCACTTCCTTTTCCAGATGCATGATGCCGAAGTTGGCATTCATCGGCTGGAAATGATCCGGATCCGCATGCGTAATGTATTCTGACATGGCACCGATCATTGTCAAAGCACCAGGTGCACATGGTTTTTCCCCATGCAGCACATGCGCCAGATTGATGCCGGCTAATAAACCGGAAGCTGCACTTTCTACGTAACCTTCAACGCCTGTCATCTGACCGGCGAAGAAAAGATCATCCCGGTCAATGTACTGGTAGGTAGGCCGCAGGCAGCGCGGGGAACAGATATAGGTATTTCTGTGCATGACGCCGTATCTGACAAATTCCGCATGTTCCAGACCCGGCACCATCTGCAGAACGCGTTTCTGTTCACCCCACTTGAGATGGGTCTGGAAACCAACGATGTTATAGAGAGAAGCCTCCGCATTGTCCTGACGCAGCTGGACAACGGCATAGGGTCTCTTTTGACCTGGTTTTTCAAGTCCGACCGGTTTCATCGGTCCGAACAAAAGGGTATTTCTGCCCCGCTTTGCCATGACTTCAAATGGCATGCAGCCTTCAAAGACCTTGTCGTTTTCAAAACCATGGACTTCTGCCGTTTCTGCATTGACAACTGCATCATAGAAAGCATTGAATTCTTCCATCGTCATCGGGCAGTTGATGTAATCAGCTTCCCCTTTGTCATATCTGCTCTTTTTATAAGCGATATTCATATCGATGGAATCTGCCGTTACAATCGGTGCTGCTGCATCATAGAAATAACAATAATCAGAATGAATCAGCTCTGAAATTGCAGCGATCATTTTATCGGAAGACAAAGGACCGGAAGCGATGATGACCGGTGTATCAGGAATCGCATCTGCTTCTTCAGAAATAACGGTAATATTGGGATGATTGCGGATCTTTTCCGTCACCATAGAGGCAAACTTTACTCTGTCGACAGCCAATGCTGAGCCAGCCGGTACTTTTGTCGCATCTGCGCATTTCATGATCAGCGAATTCAGCATCCGCATTTCATTCTTCAATACGCCTACTGCATTGGTCAGAGCATCTGAACGCAGGCTGTTGGAACATACCAGTTCGGCAAAATCCTGACTATGATGTGCAGGCGTATATTTCAGAGGCTTCATTTCAATCAGTCTGACATGGATGCCGCGCCCGGCTAACTGCCAGGCTGCTTCACTCCCTGCTAACCCTGCTCCGATAACTGTAGCTTCTATCATTCTTCGCTTTCCTTTTTCTTTGTTGTTTTCCTGGCTGTGGTTTTCTTTGCCGCTGTCTTCTTTGTTGTTTTCTTTGCGGTTGTCTTCTTTGCTGCAGTTTTCTTCGTTGTTTTCTTAGCAGATGTCTTCTTTTCTGCTTTGGCTTCTGTGCACTCACGCTTTGAGACAATCTTTTCCCCTTCCAGGTTTTCCATATAATGGCAGGTCGGGAAATTGGAACAGCCTAAGAAGTAAGTTCCGTATCTGCTCTTTCTCTTTAACAATTCACCGCCGCATTCCGGACAGATCTTTCCAGTCGGAACCGGCTTTTCCTTTTCAGGATTGTCAATCTGACGGGTATATCTGCACTTCGGGAAATTGGAACAGGAAATGAACTTGCCGAAACGACCGGTTCTGTAAACCAGATCACCGCCGCATTCCGGACACTTTTCACCCGTCTTTTCCGGTTCGATCTTTTCCATGTTATCGTAAGCAGTATTCAATAACGGCAGGAACTTGTCGTAGAAGGCACGCAGCGTAGGAACTTCCTTCCGCTTGCCTTCCGCAATATCATCCAGTTCCTTTTCCATGTTGGCAGTATAGGCAACATTGATGATATCAGAGAAATACTGATCCAGCTTTTCCGTAGTCAATATGCCCTGCTCAGTCGGCTTGAAGACCTTGGTCCGGCTTCCTTCCCCGGCTCTTTCCAAAGTGACATAGCCTCTTGCCTGAATGGTATCGATAATCATGGCGTAGGTAGAAGGGCGGCCGATGCCGTCATCTTCCATTGCCTTGATCAGCTTTGCTTCTGTATAGCGGGCCGGCGGTTCAGTGAAGTGCTGGTTCGGCTTCACTTCCTTAGCAGTAAGAGCTTCTCCTTCTTTAAGTGCCGGCAGGATGACATCCTTGGAACCATCATAGTCTTTATATACAGCCAGATAACCATCAAAAGTCAGGGTGGAACCATTTGCGGTAAAGTCATAGCCGTTCTGCGACAAAGTTACCGCCAGACTGTTGTATTTAGGAGAAGACATCTGGGAAGCAAGAGCTCTTGCATAAATGAGCTTGTAAAGACGATATTGTTCGTTGGTCAGATACTGTCTGATCAATTCCGGATCATGATCCAGCGTGGTAGGACGGATTGCTTCATGAGCATCCTGCGCGCCTTCATCATTCTTCACGTGATAGGAACCAAGATAATTCTTACCGAATTTATCTTCAATCAGATCATGTGCCTGATGACGGAAGACATCAGAAAGACGGGTAGAGTCAGTACGCATATAGGTAATAAGACCCTCCTGGCCGTTTCCTAAATCAATGCCTTCATACAGACGCTGGGCAATGGACATGGTCCGCTTGGCCGAGAAACCAAGTTTGGTGGAAGCTTCCTGCTGAAGGGTGGAAGTGATGAAAGGCAGCAGGGCTTTTCTGGTCCGGGAACTCTGTCTGATTTCCGTAATGGTAAAAGCACCGGAACATGCCTGGTATGCCTTGTCTGCTTCTTCCTGATTGGAAAGCCTGATCTTCTGGCCGTTGTATCTGGCAAGGGCAGCGGAGAATTCCTTCCCGTCCTTTTCAAACTTTGCATCAATGGTCCAGTATTCCTCCGGCTTGAAGGCAGCGATTTCCTTTTCTCTTTCAACGATCAGTTTCAGAGCAACCGACTGGACACGGCCGGCAGACTTGGACTTGATCTTGTTGTGCAGAAGCTTGGAAAGCTTGAAGCCGATGATACGGTCAAGAATACGTCTGGTTTCCTGGGAATGAACCAGATCCATATCGATGGTACGCGGCTGCCTGAAAGCCTCGTTGACTGCGTTTTTTGTAATTTCATTGAAAGTAACCCTGTCGACGGCATCTTCCGGAAGACCCAGCTCCTGTGCCAAGTGCCAGGAAATAGCTTCTCCTTCACGATCCGGGTCGGTTGCAAGATATACTTTGTCAGAGTTCTTTGCGGCTTTCTGCAATTCCTTTACGGTATCTGTCTTATCTTTGGAAATGACATATTCCGGCTTGAAATCGTTGTCAATATCAACGCCTAAACCGTCCTTGCCTTTGATTGCAAGATCTCTGATGTGTCCCTTGGAAGAGACGACTTCATAATCCCTGCCCAGATATTTTCCGATTGTTTTTGATTTGGATGGTGATTCTACTATAACAAGATTTTTCATAACAAAACCTCACAAACTAAAGTGACAGGTTAAAGGATAGACCCGGACGCGATTACGTGTCAAGGCCTGCCCTTCACCTTTTGGTGCGGTATCAGATCTTTCAGCTGAGCTGAATCATACAGGATTTCTGCCCCTTCCGCAATCAGAAGATCCGCTCCTCTGCCCTCTTCCGTTCCAAAGGGATACGGAAAACAATAGATGTCTTTGGACAAAGCAAGCGCTTCATTCACCGTGATCATCGTGCCGGAATGAACTGACGCCTGCGTCACAATGACGCTCTCTCCCAACGCTGCCAGAATCCGGTTGCGCCAGGGAAAGTGTTCTCTTCTGACCGGTACGGAATACGGGTATTCAGAAAGGATCAGGCCTTTTTCAGCAATCTTTTTATATAAGGATGCGTTGCAGGCAGGATAGCGGGTACCAAGTCCCGAGCCGATCACGGCAATCGTTTTTCCTTTGTCAAGCGCACATGCATGCACAATGCCGTCAGCCCCTTTTGCCAGCCCTGACACCAGCGTAAATCGCTTCTTTAATATGGAAGCTGCTTCTTTTGTACAGGCTTCTCCATACACCGTAAGATTACGGCTTCCTACAATGGTCATCATCGGTGTCTTTAATAAAGAAATGTCCCCCTGATAGAAAAGCACCCAGGGCGGATATCTCAGTTTTCTGAGACAATCCGGATAGGCATCATCCAGGATGGTAATGTAGTTTTCGCTGATATTGAGATGGGGAAATTCTGTTTGTTCTGATAATGCCCTGCTGATTTTACCCCAGGAGCCAGAGCAGGCATAACTGAGGGAAGCAAGCTGGTTTCTTTGCATCATAAGTGCCTCCTGCTTGAATGTACACGCAGAAAACACCAGGTCTAAAAAAGATGTCCTTTGCAGAACACCTCACTTCTTCTTGCCGGCTTTTTTAGCCTGTTTTCTGGCCAGAGCGTCCAGCTGCTGCTGAATCTTCTTTGTCTGTGCCTTTTTAGAGTCACCATTCTTCTTTCCGAACTTTGCCATATTTCTTCCTTCCTTTACTTTATTCATGTTTCAGACTGCCGTCTGCTTCATGGGCATCAAGGATTTCTTCTATCTTTTCATAGATTTCCTTTGAGCCAAAAGCTGTCAGGCTTTGTCTGCCTTCTACCTGTTTTCGTGAAACCTTGTGTTCCTTCCAGTCACTGCCATGGTTGGAATCATTGAGCAGAAGCGGCTGGAAATTGTCCATTGCATGGGCGAATTTTGATTCGGGTGTCTGATATGCATCGAATTCTTCAAAAATGCTCCGCATTTCTTCTTCCTGATCAGACGGCAGCAGAGAAAATAAGTGATCAGCAGCTTTTTCTTCTCTTTCCTTCTGGGTCTTTTTGCCTTCTTCATCATAGGCGTAGGTATCGCCTGCTTCGATTTCAACGACATCATGTATCAGACACATGATCATGACCCGGCTGATATCAACTGGTTTATTGGAGTATTCTCTTAACAGATAGGCCATCAAAGCCATATGCCATGCGTGTTCCGCATCGTTTTCACGTCTGCCCTGATGAGTCAGATGGGTCTGTCTCAGAATATTTTTTTCTTCATCCATTTTCAGAATGAAGTCAATCTGCTTCTGCATTCTTTCTTTGTCCATATGTTTTCCTTTGCCTAAAAGAGTTTTTCCTGTACAACCCTGACCGGGGCAAAAGAGCGGCGGTGAATCGGCGTGATGCCGGCTTCACGGATCGCATCCATGTGCTGTTTTGTGCCATAGCCTTTGTTTCTGGCAAAACCATAGGCAGGATAGATTTTGTCATATTCCTGCATGATTCTGTCCCTGGTTACTTTGGCAAGAATAGAAGCAGCCGCAATTGAAATAGATTTCTGATCGCCTTTGATCAGATCAATGATCGTCTTTCCTGCAATTGAAAACTTCATTGCATCCGTTAAGACAATATCTGCCCCTTCAGCATCTTCCGCAATCTGCTTCATGGCTTTCCGATCAGCTTCCAGAATATTGAGCGCATCGATCTCAGAGGGCGTCACTTCTATGATTTCAAACCACAAAGCATCTTCTTTGATCACTTCATAAAGACGATCCCGTTTCTTTTCTGTCAATGCCTTGGAATCATAGATTTCAGGGTTTTCATAACCTGGCGGGAATATAACCCCGGCAACCGATAAAGGACCTGCCAGCGGACCCCTGCCGGCTTCATCAATGCCGGCAATCAGATGATCCGGCCAATATTTGTGTTCATAATCATTCGGACAGATTTTCAGCGTCTTTGTCTTCATTTCCTGTTACCGGTCTTTCCAATGTCAATCTGCCGGGTTTTCCTTTTCTTAATTCCTGCAGAAATACTTCAGCAGCGCGTTTTGTATCTGCTTCCCCGTCTGCTTTTTTCAATTGTCTCTTCAAGGCAATTGCTTTCAGCATTTTATTAGGATTTACCGGTTCGGTATCATATATCTTTTCCAATAAACCCGGATACAGGTCCTGAATCAGATGAATCGTATCCATAGCCAGATTCTTCTTATCCAGAATATCGTCGTTGATGGAACCAAGTGCAGCTAATAAGGAACCTGTTTTTTCATCATCAAATTTAGGCCAGAGAACTCCCGGCGTATCCAGCATGTCCAGATCCGGATCTGCGTGGATCCATGTCAGGCTTCTGGTAACCCCCGGCTTGTCCGCTGCTTTGACCGTATTCTTTCCATTGATGCGGTTGATCAAAGTGGATTTGCCCACATTCGGGATGCCGCAGACCATCGCTCTGACCGCTCTTGGCTTAATACCTCTTGCTTTCTGCTTTTCCCTTTTTTCTTTCATAAGGGCAAGCGACTTTGCAATAATTTTCTTGCCTGCTTTGGAATCCCGCATAAGATCCAGCGCAATGCAATCAACGTTTTCTGCCTTGGACAAATAGGAAACCCATTGTTTTGTGGCTTCTTCATCCGCCTGATCAATCTTGGTCAGCACAATCAGCCGCGGCTTGTTCCCTGCCATCTGCAATAACATCGGATTCCGGGATGCCTGCGGCATACGGGCATCGCGCAGTTCAATGATCATATCGACAACTTTGAGTTTTTCCGTCATTTCCCTGCGGGCTTTTTCCATATGTCCCGGGTACCACTGGATCTTTACCATGTATGGACTCCGATTTCACTGAACGGGAAGAAAATGAAGACACCCTTGGATACGATATTCTGACGATTGAACGGACCGTAGTAGCGGGAATCAGAAGAATGCGGACGATTGTCGCCCAGGCAGTAATACTGATCCTTACCGAGTTCAACCGGCTGGACATCGCTCATAAAGCTGCCTCCGTATGTAGAAGCATAGTCCTGGTCAATAAAATCTTCTTCGATAGGCGAACCGTTGATATAAAGCTGGCCGCCCTGATAAGAAACAGTTTCACCAGGCAGGCCGATGACCCGCTTAACGATATATTCGTTCTTCTCGGGAATATGAATAATGACAATATCAAAGCGCTTAAGTTCGCTGAAATGATTGCCGATCAGATTGGAAAAGCCGAGTGCTTTGTCATTGAGGGTCGGATACATGGAATTGCCGGATACCTGCACTGGCCGCACAATGAAGTTGGTGATCACCATGACCACAGCCATGCAGATGAAAAGATCCTTGAAAAAGGAAAGGACTTCCCTGCCGGCACTGCTTTCTTCCGGCTCCATGTCCTTTGGCTGCAGTTTCTGCGGCTTCATCTTCACTCTGGTAGCATCGAGGGAATCATGCTGTTCGGTTTCTTCAGCAGTTCTGCTGTTCTGAACAGGATCTGTCAGTTTTTCAAACACGGAAGTTTCAAAAAAGTCTTCTTCCTTATCGTTGTTTCTGTTTTCGTTTTCGTTATTTTTATCAGTCATGGGACTATTATATACCAGTTTTTACAGGAAACGGATTTTCAAACCGCTTTCGCTGATAAACTCCTTTGTTTTTCTCATGAAAAAAGGAGAGAAACACACAATGTCATTGAATTAAGACGTTGACCATTCGAGCTCTTTCAGTAGTCATACAAATTTGTATGGCTGCTTTTTTTTCTGACTTTTTATCATTTACCTC
>OMXQ01000017.1 GCA_900315065.1 uncultured Erysipelotrichaceae bacterium | reverse complement strand
AATCAAGCTCGCTGCCAGGTTTACTTAAAAGGTACAGTTTATCCTGTGCCTTTTTTATTTGTTTTTGCGCCTGCAATCGAGATCGGACGCGGACTGGCGGCGGTATACGAAAATCTGACTTTGGATTTTTTCTGATTCCAAAGCCAGAATATTTGTTGACTAAATGATTATAGATTATTCTGTTTCCTGTGTTTCTTCTGGGTTTTCTTCAGGTGTAGTGTTTGTTGGTTCAGATTGATTATTATCTTCTGAAGGATTCTGGTCATTTCCTGCATCTTCACTTTGATTATCGGTTGGGTTTGTTTCTGGTTCAACAGGAGTATTTTTATTGTCTTCCTGGGCTGGCTTCGGCTGTTCTTCCGCGTGCTGCGTATTTGTATTCTGCGCAGGAGCTTGCGGTTGAGCAGGTGATGCATTGTCCTGGCTGTTGTTATTATCATTGGTATTCTGATTTACATTACGGCTTGTATTTTCCTGCTCAGTATTATTTTCTTCTGTTGTTTCTTGTGTTTCTTCAGGGGTTTCGGTTGGTTCCGGTGTTTCATCTGGTGTCTGTGTTGGCTGCGGAGAGATTGTGATTGTTTTCTTTGTTTTATCGCATGTATAAATTGTTTTTGCTTCTTCCTGAGTGAAGGCTTTTGTCTTTGGATTCTGTGTCAGTTTTGCGTCAACATAGATGTTCTGATCATCTGCGTATATTCCATAGCCGGCTTTATCTGTGTATTTTATAATGCCTGCTTTATAGTTGTTTTTGAGTACGTAATTTAAATACCAGTCTTCCAGTTTTGTTTTTGTACAATTGGTGGTCAGGGCTTCTGAGACTGTGATTTTATCAGCGGTTTCCTTGCCGGACAAATCGAGAATAGTGACAGGTCTTGCACTGCTGTACAGAGTTTCGATTACGGTTGATTTCGTGTTTGCATTTTCTGCTGCAATGGCTTTTTTCTGCTGGCGGTCCATGTAGAATACAACAGCGCAGATGACAAGACAGGCTACCATAATGAAAGCCATTATAATATTTTTCTTATTCAGATTCCTCATATTCATTTATTCCTGCTTCTTCTCAATTGTATACTTGTATTCTTTGTTTTTTTTACAGATTTAAGTAAAATGGGGCCGGTTTTTATTGATTTTCCTCATTAAAGAGAAAGAATGCTGCATGAAAATTTGAATACATTCAAATATTTAAGCATAAAAACATGAATGGATTCAAAAAATTATACGATTTATCTGAATTCACAAAATTCTGCCTTCTGTCTTGAATCCTGACCTGAATTCCTCTAAAATACCAATTGCGCGGAGGCGTTCATATAGAAATGATCACCGGATAAGCGAAGGCTGAAATGCCTGCTGCTATCCGGTTTCTTTTTTTGCTTTGGGAGGTTTGCAGGATGAGTGAAAAGAAAAATACATTTACAAGCGGCAAAATCTTGGGACCATTGATGGCATTCTCCATTCCGGTTATATTGGCACTTGTATTGCAGTCTTTATATGGTGCAGTTGATTTACTTGTTGTAGGGCAGTTCGCTTCTTCCAGTGACGTATCTGCAGTTGCGACAGGATCACAGATCATGCAGACGATTACCAACGTTGTTGCCGGTCTTTCCATGGGCACAACGATCCTGATTGGTCAGCTGATCGGGGAAGGCAATCACAAGCAGGCAGGCAAAGCGATGGGAGCTTCGGTTGTTTTCTTTGCCATTGTTGCAGTTGTATTGTCGGCTGTCATGTTATTGAATATTCAGAGAATTGCGGTCATCATGCAGGCACCGGCAGAAGCCTTTGATGCAACCTGTGACTACATCCGGATCTGTTCCTGGGGCCTGGTCTTTATCACTGCTTATAACGTCCTTGGTTCCTTATTCAGAGGCCTTGGCAATTCAACATTGCCGTTAGTGTCTGTTGCGATTGCGGCAGTCATAAATATCTTTGGTGATTTGCTGTTTGTTGCAGTATTCCACATGGGAGCAGCAGGCGCCGCTATTGCGACAGTATTATCCCAGGCAATTTCGGTTGTGATTTCCTATATCATCATCCGGCATATCAAACTGCCGTTTGAAATGGGCAAGAAGGATATCCGTTTTGACGGTGCCATTACAAAGAAAGTATTCAACTTCGGTTTTCCTTTAGCCCTTGGTGACTTCCTGGTCGGCTTATCCTTTCTGATCATTGCCTCCATTGTCAATTCCCTTGGGGTCATTTCTTCTGCCGGTGTCGGTGTCGCTGAAAAGGTATGTGCCTTCATCATGCTGGTACCTTCTGCATTCTCCCAATCCATTGCGGCCTTTGTTGCCCAGAACTATGGTGCAGACAAGATGGACAGAGCCCACAAGGGACTCCGCTATGCCATCACTGTTTCCTTTGCCATTGGTGCCTTTATGGCCTGGCTGTCTTTCTTCCACGGAGATTTCCTGTGCGGCATCTTCTCCAAGGATCCGGAAGTAACTGCTGCTGGCTGGGAATATCTGAAAGCCTATGCCATTGACTGCTTCCTGACATCGATTTTCTTCAACTTCAACGGCTATTTCAACGGCATCGGAAAAACGAAGTTTGTCATGATTCAGTCATTGATCGGTGCTTTTGGTGCCCGGGTTCCGATTTCCTTCCTCATGAGCAAGGTCCAGCCGGTTTCCTTATTCCGGATCGGGCTTGCTACACCATCTTCTTCTGCCTTGCAGGTCATCCTGTGTCTGATCTATATGTACAAAGTTGCCATTCCCCAGGAAAGAAGAAAAGCACAGATTGATCAGAAGACATTGAATCAGTAATATGCTCCGGCTGCTGCCGGGGTTTTCTTTTCCCATTTTCATCTGAAGTATGGTACACTTGCCCGGTATGGAATTTATACTCACTGATAAAGAAAAAGAATACCTGTCTGCGCTTGCTGAAAAGGTATTGATAACAGAACCAAATGAACAGAATGCTGCTTTTATTTCTGCTTTGCTTTCCCATATGGAAACAAACGAAATGGATGATGGTGACAAGCGCTGTGCCCTCTGGTGCATGACCATTTCAGACCTTTATGAAAGAGGCAGACTGGATGTATTGAAGCAGAACTTCGGTCTGCATCAACTGGAAGTTTCTGTTTCTTTTCCTGTACTTCCTTTGAAAGAAAAAAGAAGTCTTTCCCAGAAACTGCGGCAGAAAGACAAGACGCCTTCCCGGAAACTCTATATTTCTGACATGCACTTCTACCACAATGCTTTGAACAAGCAGATGGACTGCAGAGGCTTTAAGAACCATGAAGAAATGAATGCATACATGATTGAACAATGGAATAAGAAGGTAACCAAAAAGGATGAGGTCTACATCCTGGGCGACCTTTCCATTGCCAAAGGCAAAGCTACCAATGAAATTGTGCGTCAGTTGAACGGCAGACTCTATCTGATCCAGGGCAATCATGATTCTTTCCTGTCAGACAAGGAATTTGACAAAACCCGTTTCCGCTGGATCAAACCATACGCAGAAATCAAAGACAATCATCGTCTTGTTGTCTTGTCTCATTATCCTGTTTTCTGCTATAACCGCCAATACGCAAAAAATGAAGAAGGAAAAGAACTTTCCTATATGCTGTATGGTCATGTCCATAATACCCAGGATGAAAAACTGGTAAATCACTTTATTATGGAAACAAGACAAACAAGAGTCACTTCCAAGTATGAACCGGAACCAACCCCCATTCCCTGCCACATGATCAACTGCTTCTGCATGTTTTCTGACTATCAGCCGCTGACTTTGGATGAATGGATCAAGGTGGATGAAAAAAGACGTACAGAGATGAATCAGAAAGAAACAGAAAATAAATAGAAGTGATCATCCTTCATTGTTTCAAAATCTTTTCACTATTCAATAAAGTCGATAAGAATAGCGGAAAGGAAACTTTGTGTCAAGACTATTTCTTTGAAATGGATATGATATAGTAAAGATGCCGGAGGAAACCAATATTTTTCCTACATCATGATATCAGGGAGCCCTGACTCGCAATTTCTGTGTGAAGGCCCGGTACGGCTGGGAATCCTAAGGGAAAAGCAAGAGCACCCACCTCTACTTAAGAGGGAACATATCAGTCCTTCGGCTGTTATGATCTGTTCGGGAGACATAGAAATGTGTCTCCTTTTATTTTTTTTTCAAAAGAAAAGAGAGAACTTTCGTTCTCTCAGAAATCACACGTATCCGGATCGATATTTTCTACGCCGTAGTTTTTCATATGATCCATGAACAACATGTCATCTTTGGAAATCGATACATTGAACACAGCATCCAGGTTTCTCAATTCTTCTTCCGGTGCCTGGGTCAAAGCAATCGTATTCTTTTCCAGCTGATATCTCATAATCAGCTGCCATGGTGACAGGTGATACTTTTCTGCCAAGATACCGACTTCTCTGGAAGCAAGAATATCCTTGTATTCCGGCGGTAAGAAGCCTTCGGTCTGAATGGCATGTTCATGAGCACAATGCAGATTGTCATCAAATGGGAAACCAGGATAAATTCTTGCCTGGTTGACAATTGGTGAAATCTCACAATGTTCAAGGCAGAATTCTATGTGTCTTGATTCAAAATTGGCTACGCCGATGGCACGGGCTTTGCCGCTCTTGTATAAAGTCTCCAGGGCTTTCCATGTTTCAATGGCAGTTTTTTCATAGGTACTTCTGTATTTCAATGGATTCGGCCAGTCAATCAATACCAGGTCACAATAATCTGTACCAGCTCTTTTCATGGAATTTTCGACAGCCCTCACAGCACGATCATAGCCATGGTCTTCATTATCCAGCTTGAAAGTCAGAAACAAATCAGAACGCGGAATACCACTATCTGCTATTGCTTTGCCGACAGCTTTTTCGACATCGGGATCACACGCAATGTCAATATGACGAATGCCTGCTTTCAAAGCAGTCATTACATTCTGATACATATTGCCGAATGTTTTGAAGTCGGTACGATATCCGATGGAAGGAATCGTAACATCATTGTGAAGACGAATCGTTTTTTCGTTAATAGCCATGATAGCCTCCGTGTGTTCATTATACCCCAAAGTCCTGATTCTTTCCGGTGAAACCTGTATGAAATATGACATGATATGAAAATACAGAAATTGATACCGTTGTACATCTGAATGTACAGCCCTTTTTCTTTTCCCTGCTAGTATACAGGTGCGGTTGAAAGAGACCGGGAAAGGTGGAACCAGACAATGAACCAATATGATCGCTCATGCAAACATGCGAAGAAAAGAGAAGGCACAACCATCGTTGATCCGGATCGTGTTTCTCCTGAGGAGCTGTATTTTCTTTTATCCAACAACTTTGCACTCCTGAAGTGGAAAGACATGACAACTCGTTCAACTGCCTCAATTACCAAGCGCTGAGCAAGCGCCATCCCTCAAAAGTGTCCCTGGCCTGAAGGACACTTTTTCTGCTGAAATCAATAAAAAAAGTTCTTGCATATGAGATATGTCTGTCATATAATAATCAAGCACACAGAAATGAGCGCATGGTTCCTTAGCTCAGTTGGTAGAGCAACTGACTCTTAATCAGTGGGTCGTCGGTTCGAGCCCGACAGGAACCACCATGAATGAGAATGGCTTCGGCTGTTCTCTTTTTTTGTTTTGTTGTTGTTTGTTTTCTGCGTGTTGCTGCTTTTTGGTTCTGATGTCTGCTTTGTTTCTGTTCGTTTCTCTTTTCCCTTGTTTTATTTACCTTTTCTTTACATGCAATGTGCTGCAATTCGGGCTTTCAGCTTTTCATTGACAGTTTTTTTGGTATACTTTAATAGTTGAGATGCACTGCCTGTTTTTGTAATGGGCTGAAGTAGGCGGGAGGATGTCTGGGTTTATGAATATGGATAAAGCTGCTAATAACAACAACGATGTAGAAGAAATTGATCTGATGGATCTTCTTCATACATTGAAGGAAAAATTTATGTTCCTGTTAATCTGTACGATTCTGGCAGGTACTGTTACTTTGTTATTCACAAAGTTCTTTGTAACCCCGAAGTATACAGGAACTTCCATGGTTTATATCTATAACAAATCTTCCAATTCCCAAAGTGTTACAACCGGCGACCTGCAGGTTGGTACACAGCTGACTTCCGACTTTATGACCATTGCCAAGTCCCGTTCTGTCATGGACGACGTTGTCGATAAATTGAAACTGGATATGGATTCTTCTGCATTGGCAGGACAGATTACAGTTGAAAACCCGACCGGTTCCCGTATCCTGAAGATTTCTGCATCTGATGCGGATCCGAAGCAGGCAGCAGATATTGCCAACCAGACTGCCAAGTCCCTGCAGGATCTGGCCATGACCATGGTTGAAGATTACAAGCTGACCATTGTCGAAGAAAGCAAGGTACCGACATCTCCTTCTTCTCCAAGTCTTGGCAAGAATACGGTCATAGGTGCTCTGGTAGGATTCCTTCTTTCTGCAGTCTATGTTATTGCCAGACACCTTCTTGATACAAGCATCAAAAATGAAGATGACGTCAGAAAGTATCTTGGCGTCAATGTGCTCGCAAGTATCCCGCAGGAAAATTCCATGTTGTTTGAAGACACACATCATAGAAAAGGCAAAGGCAGAACAAAGAAGTCCCGTAGAAAGAGGGCAGCTGCCTGATTTATGGCAAAGCGTCTGGAAGGCCTGTATGACATTCACTGCCACCTGGTACCGTATGTAGATGACGGGGCAGATACATTGGAAGTCAGCAAGGCTTTGCTTAAAGAAGAATACAAACAAGGCGTCAGACACATAACGATTACTTCCCACTATCGGAAAGACATGTTTGATACGCCGAGAGATGAACTGGTCAGTCAATTCAGAAGACTTGGCTTGTGGGCATTGAAAGATCCAGTATTGAAAAATATGGAACTTGGTCTGTCCCGTGAGTATTTCTGTGACAAGCGATTGGAAAAGCTTCTTCTGGATACAAACAGGACAAGAGTCTGTGATCCTGCTTTATTGCCGTTTGGCAAAGAGCGTCCGGTTCTTCTGATTGAATTTACAACCGGGCATCTGGAATATGAGACCATGGAATACTTTGTCTCATTAGTTACAAGATTAGGATGGATTCCGATGATTGCCCACGTGGAAAGATACAGACCAGTTCAGAAAGATCCGTTTACAGTCATCTCTGCTTTGAAAAAAGCAGGGGCAGTGATTCAGAACAACGCTGCTGCAGTCCTTGGTGATGAAGGCAAGCATTCGAAAAAACTGACCAATGAACTGATTGAGAAGGGATTCACCGATATCGTTGCAAGCGATGCCCACCACATAGATTACCGAAGACCGAATCTTGCCAGGGCATATGAATATCTCACAAAGAAATACGGCATTGAAAGAGCCCAGGCATTGTTGATTACCATGCCTGATTATCTGATGCATGGTCCATATCAGGAGGAGAAGTAATGGAAACACTAGCTATTCATAAGGAAGAACTGCCTTATACAGTCAAAGAAGAATTAAAAGGCCTCAGATCCAATATCATGTTCTGCGGTGACAAGGTACAGTCTGTTCTGTTAACTTCCTGTCTTGATAACGAAGGCAAGTCAACGATTTCTCTGGAACTGGCGCGTTCCTTTGCGGAACTTGGCAAGGAAACTTTGTTGCTGGATACAGACTTGAGAAACAGTGTCATCCTGGACAAGATTGAAGCTGGTACTTCCCGCTATGGTCTGACGCATTTCCTGTCTGGTCAGTGTGAAGCAAATGATGCTATTTATTCCACAACGGAAAAGCATTTCTATGTCATGCCGGCTGGTCCGATTCCGCCGAATCCTTCTGAATTATTGGCTTCTCCGCGTTTTGAAAAGCTGATGACTGCTTTGAAGAAGACATTTGAAATTGTGATCATTGACTCAGCACCGCTCGGCATGGTTGTAGATGCTTCCGCAATTGCACCATTTGCGGATGGTACCGTTCTTGTCATGGAATCCGGCAAAGATGATTATCGGTTAGCGCAGGATGTCATTGCAAGATTGAAGAATGCCAATGCCAAAGTATTCGGTGTTGTCATGAACAAAGTTGATACAAAACGTGCCGGTTACGGCTATGGATATGGCTATGGCTATGGTTACGGCTACGGCAAGAAATACGGCAAATAAGATTGACTTGAAGAATGGCAGAAAGAAAATGTCATTCTTTTTTTGACGGATCAATTCTGATCCTCAAAATGAAAAATTACGCCGCAACTGAAAAAACCTTTGCATTTCAGAAATGACTGGCCTATAATAATCGAGCACTAAGAAAAACACATGGTTCCTTAGCTCAGTTGGTAGAGCAACTGACTCTTAATCAGTGGGTCGTCGGTTCGAGCCCGACAGGAACCACCATGCATGAGAATGACTTCGGTTGTTCTCATTTTTTTATACTTTCCGGACAGAAATTTCTTGTAATTTATTTTCCCATGTGTTAACTTCTTTATAGACCTACTAAAAGAGTAGGAAAAAAGAGAACGATGATGACGAAGACAAACATGAAAAAGGAATGTTGCTGCTGTTTCAATACTCAGGAAACAGGTTTTTGTTATACAGCATAAAAGATTTCGTGTTCACTCCAGTCTGTAGATAGCCCGGGTTTCCTGAAGAATAAAAGGAAGCACCGGGTTTTTATTGGGTTACGGCTTCATCATCGCTCATAAAATCAGACAAAGAAAAGAAATAAACAAAAGAAAGAAGAGGAAAAAATACTATGTCCAGAATTTACACATCTGTTGACCAGCTGATCGGTCACACACCATTATTGGAACTCACCCACATTGAAAAGGAACTGGGTCTCAAGGCAAGAGTCCTGATCAAGCTGGAAGCACAGAACCCGGCAGGTTCTGTCAAGGACAGAATCGGCTTGTCTATGATTGAAGATGCTGAAAAGAAGGGCCTGATCAAAGAAGGCGCAACAATCATTGAACCGACTTCCGGCAATACCGGTATAGGCTTAGCTGCAGTTGCAGCTGCCAAGGGCTACAAGATGATTCTTGTCATGCCGGAAACCATGTCAGTAGAAAGAAGAAAACTTGGGGCTGCGTATGGCGCTCAGATTGTATTGACAGAAGGCAGACTTGGCATGAAGGGTGCCATCGCAAAGGCAGATGAACTCCATCAGTCCATCGATAATTCCTTCGTTCCTGGTCAGTTCGTCAATCCTGCCAACCCGGCAGCGCACTATGCAACGACAGGCCCGGAAATTTATGAAGACACAGATGGAGAAGTAGATGTCTTTGTTGCAGGTGTCGGCACAGGCGGCACCATTACCGGCACAGGAAAATACCTGAAGGAAAAGAAACCCGGTCTCAAGGTTGTTGCCGTAGAACCTGCCGGGTCACCATTGCTGAAAACAGGCAAAGGTGCTCCGCATAAGATCCAGGGCATCTCTGCCGGCTTCATTCCGGATGTTCTTGATACAAAGATCTATGATGAAATTCTGGAAATCGAAGATGATGTATCCTTCGAAACTGCCAGACTCATCGGCAGAAAGGAAGGCTACCTGGTAGGTATTTCTTCCGGTGCGGCTGCCGCTGGTGCAATTGAACTTGCCAGGCGTCCTGAATACGCCGGCAGGACCATTGTCGCATTAATGCCTGACGGAGGTTCCAGATATCTTTCTACCGCTTTATACAGTGCAGAATAAAGGCACTGATTGTATATCCCTCAGAATTGCCGGAGAAATCCGGCTTTTCTTCTACTTGTTCTGCAAAAAAAAGCAAGGCTTTTGTGCCTTGTCTTATTGGGAAAATGCTATGAGATCGAATCCAATGTGCTCACTTGTATTTTCTTCTCTCTCATTTACAGTTATTACAATAGCACAAAACTTTCTGTTTGTTCATAGAAATGTTACCGCTTTCATACATAACAATAAAAAAGTATAAAACTACTGAAAAATTATTCTCTGTTTTTCAAAGATGGAATGTTGTATATTAGTCATATTCAATTAACGGGGAGTATTTTATGAAAAGAGAAAAAGACGAAAGGGAATACAGGACCTTTGAAGATAAAATCGATGTTGCTTTGTTTATAGGCATGTTAATACTCATGGAGATCGGATACAACTTTCACCCAATGATTCTGGCTGGTTTGTTCTTCTATCTGATCGCAGGTCTTTTTCTGTATTGGAAAACAAAAGAATTTTCCAAGAAAGCAGAACACTGTGTATTATGGATGAACTTATTCATCTGTCTTGAGGTGACAGTATTGCTGCAGGGCGGCATGGTTCTCTGGAAGGGTCTTCTGGTATTAGGGGCTTTGGCTCTTTTCTATGGTTTCTTTGATCTTACCGGAAAGTGGAGGAATCCGTATTTCTGGGTCATGATCGTTGTCATGATTCTCTATTTTGTCCAGATGCAGTTTGTTTCTTATTGACCAGTATGAAAGAAAGTACTTTGACGCAGGGAAAACCTGCAAGAGTATTATTGCAATTTGCCCTGCCGATCATTTTCAGCATGTTTGCCACCCAGTTCTATGCGGCAGCAGACTCGATGATTGTCGGCAGAATGATGGGACAGGAAGCATTGGCAGCTGTTTCCAACGCTGCTAACGTTATGTCCTTTTTTCTGATTATTTCCGGGGGAATGGAACTGGGCGGTTCTTTACTGGTTGCCGGAAGAAGCCTGACTTCTTCTGAAGATGAACTGCAGGCAAAGATATGGAACCTGTTAGTAACGGATCTGATCATTGCTATTGCTGTATCTGGATCAGGCTTGTTTCTGACCCGTTGGCTTCTTGTGGTCACAAACACGCCGGCAGAAATCATGGACCAGGCAATGGTCTATGGAAGAATCTACTTACTGGGCCTTCCTTTCCTGATGGAATATGACCTGATGCGGGAAATATTGATCGGCTCAGGAGATTCAAAGAAACCTATGCACATGATTCTTTTAACCAGTGCATTGAATATCCTGTGTGATGTTCTGTTCATTCCTCATTGGGGTATTGCCGGGGCTGCTTTCGCTACTGCCGGAGCCCAGATGCTCGGGTGTTTCCTGACCTATAGAATCCTGCGTAAAAGTGTTCTGCATCTGCCTCTTGGCAGGGAAATGCTCAACATGACCTGTGTCAGAGAAATAGGAAGATTAGCTCCTCCATATATGTTCCAGCAAAGCTCGCTTGTTCTCTTGTCTCTCTTCCGTCAGGCTGTCTTAGGACCCATGGGAACACAGGCGATTGCAGGCTATTCTGCTGCCGGCAGAATCACGACTTTAATGATGATGCCGGTCGGGGGCATGTGCCAGGCCCTGACTGTTTATGTATCACAGAATGTATCTTTGCAAAGAACCGAAAGAATCAAAGCCGGGATCAGAGCTTCCTATGTGACCAGTCTTGTTTATCTCATTCCTGTAACGATTGTTTCTTTCTTCCTGCCGCAGGCAATGATGACCCTGTTTGCTGATGATAATAGTGTGATTCAATACGGGAGTATTATTCTCAATGCCTGGCCTCTTGTCCTGTTATTGGCAATTCCCCAGAACTTACAGGAAGCAGTTATGAGAGGACACGAAAAGATGCACCTGTATCTGGTTTCTTCCATTTCGACGTGTCTTTTGAATATTGTCTTTACTTTGTTTCTTACAAAGTATGCTGGTTTCAACGGCTTATGGATTGCCAACATCATTGGAAATATATGGGGTGCGTTCATTGCCTTTGTCCTGGTCAGAAGAATTCCACAACATGCATGAATATGTATTGTGTAAATAGTTTGTAAAAGATACGTGTCAGAGGTGTCTGTTCCTTTGACACGTGTTTTTCTGAATGACACAATGAAAAAGGGGAAAGGAATATTTTGATCGGTTATGAAGAAAACAAAATCACTATCCATCAGGAATAAGACAGGAGGATGTGTCATCTTCTCGGTTGTGTATTGGTTTATTGCCTGTTATTTCTTTCTGATTCAGTTGAGCTTGTCATCTCTTGCTTTCTGGACAGCGCTTGATGTTTATCTCTTTGTCATATGGGCTGTTCTGCACCATTGGCCGGATAAGAAAAAAGCCGTGCCAGCAGATTCCAAAGCAGTGAAAAGACTTGGCTATGTAACTCTGGCAGCTTTTGTCATTCCGGCAGTTCTGTTTGTTTTCAATACAAAGATCTTCCGGGCAGGAAGCTATGCGGCAGTTGTAGAAGAACCTCGGGAAGCGAAGTTTGAAGACACGGTTCCCAAGGAAACAGAACAATTCGACAAACTTGCGCTCATTGATACAGACACATCTGCCGTCATCGGAGAAAGAGAACTCGGATCTTTAACGGATCTTGTCTCTCAGTATGAAA
Organism: uncultured Erysipelotrichaceae bacterium; assembly: GCA_900315065.1. GTDB lineage: Bacteria > Bacillota_I > Bacilli_A > Erysipelotrichales > Erysipelotrichaceae > Bulleidia. The sequence goes on along the minus strand of OMXQ01000017.1, from coordinate 23,948 downwards.
TTGACCAAAGTGAATATGCGACCATCAATATTGACGGCTATCCCGCCAAGGTTGCGCCGTTGGAATATGCTTCTTTCATGCGATGGCTTTCCAATTACAAAACTGGTACGCCAGGCTACGTGAAGATCAATCCAAGCAATGGGGATGCAGAACTCATCAGGCTCAAAGAAGGAATGAAATACATGCCTTCTGCCAGATTCTCTAAAGACCTGAGAAGACACCTGTATTTCTTCAATCCGACCCAGAAATACGGCAGTTATTTCTTTGAAGTTGATGAAGAGGGAAATCCATACTGGACTGTTCCGGTCATTTCCAAGCTGAATTTTGTCCTCAATGAAAAAATCACCGGACTTGTCACCGTCAATGCCATCACCGGTGAAACAAAACAATATGCCTTGCAGGATGTACCTAGCTGGGTGGATATTGTCTTCAACGGCGACTACCTGACAAGCAGATATGACGATCACTGGAAATTCAGAAACGGCTTCTGGAATGCCATTACAACCAAGAAAGGCTGCCTTGAAACAACTTCTACCTTCTATTACGACGAAGACGGTGACAAGGTCTACAACGGCAATGACTACGGCTATATCACGATCGATGATGACATCTGGATCTATACCGGTGTCACCAGTGCCGCAAATGATGCAAGTAATGTGGGCATGTTAATGGTAAATGAAAGAACGGGCGAAGGAAAATACTTCCCGATTGCCGGTGCGGATGAAGGCAGTGCCATGGGGGCAGCTGAAGGTGAGCTTCAGCAATATGGTTATAAAGCTTCCTTCCCCTCTCTGATCAATATCAACGACAAGCCTGTTTATATCATGGTCATGACCGATGCCAACCACATTGTCAAAAACTATGCCATGGTAGATATGCAGGATTATTCCAATGTCGTTACCGGCAAGACAAGAAGCGATGTCATCACTGCTTATGAAAAGATGATGGGATCCGATACTTCAGAAGAAGAAAAGAAGGTTGAATCCAGAAAGATGACCGGTTATGAAGTACAATCCGCAAATGGAAAGACGATCATCACAGTTACTTTGGAAGATGGTTCCAAAGTAAAGTACGAAACTGAATAAAACTGAAAAGCATGGTTCATATTGATTGAATCATGTTTTTTATCACGTAAAAAATTTATAAAATATGCAAATATGCAGAAAACATGCAGATAATACAATTTTATAAAGAATATACTCTATAATATTGAATGAATTCTTACCGCGCAAATCAGAAAATATCAGAAACGGATATCTGCAAGGCAGATATGGGGCAATTCCTTTTATTGGAGGCAGGCAAAGAGTTGAAAACAAATAACTGGAATCTGACATTTAATTCCTTAAAAGAACAATGTTCCGGATACGGCATCTCAGCTGAAACGGAAGAAGATATGCACGAATCGGGATTGCTTGATACAGAAGGCAGATATACAAAACTGGCTCTGCTTGTATCTGATCAATGCCCGTATACGTATCAAGTCAATGTCTTCCAGGGCAGAGATACAAGGATCTGCCGGAAAAAGAAAGAATTCAAAGGCTCTCTGATCAGGCAGGCAGAAGATGTGTATGAATTTATCAGTTTCTACAATCAGGTCAAAGCAGAATTCTCCGGTTTATTCAGACATGACACCTGGGACTATCCTGAAGAAGCTTTGAAGGAAGCTGTGTTTTATTCCATTGCCTGTAGAAGCTATGATCTGCCTGCCAGTAATATCATTCATCTTTTTCAGAACAGGATTGTCTTTGTTTCTGTTGGGAACCCATTTACGAAGGATTCTGAATCCTGTAATCCGGATCTTGTTTCATTATTTATCAGATTAAAACTGGTGGAAAAGCAGGATACAGGCATGGAACGATTGAATAAATTGTATGAAAATGATGCTTTGAAACCAAAGCTGGAAACTTCTGATCATGCATGCAGGCTTACTCTGTATAATGTCAATGAAATACAATCGTCAGGAAAGGCATTGTGACAAATAAAAAAACTTCAGAGAAACTCAGGATCCTCTGAAGTAATTTGATTGTAGTAATAATAAGTTTCGCTGCTATTATTCAGCCCGGCCGTCTTCATAACCGATCATGATGCCTTTTTCTTCAGCATAGTAGGAACACAAGGCACCGGTTCTTTCGATCACGATTTCTGCGAAAGGATATCTCTTCAGGATTTCCTGTTTGATATTATCTGCATCAATCGGATTATCATTATGGGCAATTCTGAGTTTCTTGCCGTTGAAGCCGTTCTTTTCCAGATCTTCCATAATGAGCTTGACGACCTTCTTGGAACCTCTGCACTTATCAATTAATTCAAGCGTTCCTTCTTTGGAAGCTTTGCCGATGATATGAATACCAAGTAATCCAGCAATCTTGGCTACGGCAGGATTGACTCTGCCATTCTTTGCGAGACTTGTCAATGATTCCAGCGTAAAGAGAAGATGCGTGTGTTTCTGATAGTCCTGTGTTTCTTTGACAACCGTATCAAAGTCTTTGCCTTCCTTTGCCAGTTCTGCAATCTTTTCGATTACAAGCGGAAGCTCAGGACCAGCAGACAAAGAATCAAAGACATGAACCTTTGCGCCTGTGTGTTCCTGCATGTATTGTTCCGCTGCCTGGCTTGCGGCATTATAGGAACCGGAAAGGGCAGATGTAATTGTGATAGCATAGATTTCATGCGCTCCTTCAAAAGCATCCAGCCATTGGAAAGTATTCGGACAGGAAGTTGTTGTCTTTTCTTTTGTTTTTCTTAATACTTCATGGAATTCATCGATGTCGACATTGCCGTCATCCTTGAATTCCTTTTCTTTCGTGACAATTGTAAGTGGTACAGATTTATAATCAAAACCATCCAGAGAATATAAGTTGCTGGAAGAATCGGAAACGATACGAGCCATTATCATCACCTCAGTTGTTTTCTTTTCATCATTTTAATATTATCCCGAAAACTTGTAAAGAATGCGCAGATCAAATCAAAGAAAAAGAACAGGAACCAATGTCCTGCTCTTTTCCTGCAATAAGGAGTATATATACGAAGAATTACTTCTTCCGGGAGAAATACTGTTCTGCGTTGTAGTAGCAGATGCCTTCGACGATCTTCTTCAGAATTTCATCATCGTTTTCGAATTCACCGTTCTCTACCCATTCACCGATTGTGTTGCACACAATACGTCTGAAGTATTCATGACGGGTATAGGACAGGAAGCTTCTGGAGTCTGTCAACATACCAACGAAGTTGCCGAGAACTCCCAATCTGCCAAGGATGTGGAGGTGTCTTTCCATACCATCCTTTGTATCAACGAACCACCATGCTGCACCTAACTGAGTTCTTGTTGGAACCGGAGAGTCTGCCTGGAAGCAGCCAGCCAATGTAGCAAGCATATCCATGTCAGAAGGATTCAGAGAATACAGAATAACCTTCGGGCACTTGTCTTCAGCAGTCAGATCAGATAAGAGACCCTGAATGCCATGTGCGCAATTGTGAGCGTCCATTGCATCAAAACCTGTATCTGCACCCAGCTTCTTGAAGTACTTTTCATTTGTATTTCTGATGGCATTGTAATGAATCTGCATGACGACATCATGAGTTGCATACATTCTGCCAAGACCTGTCATCAGATAAGACTGCCAGTCATCTCTTTCATCAGCGCTGACTTCTTCACCATTCATTGCCTTTTCGAAAGCAACGGAAGCTCTTGCATTATCTGCACCTGTATGAGGAACAGCTTCAATGCCATGGTCAGAAGCACGGCAGCCAAGAGAAACGAAGAATTCGAGTCTGTTTTCCAAAGCAGCCAGAGCAGAATCTGCATCTGTGATTTCTGTATGAGAAACTTCTGCCAGCTTCTTCATGTAATCCGCAAAGCCCTTGAGCTGAACATTCAAAGCCTTGTCAGGACGGAAAGAAGGAGCGACTATATACTTGATGGACGGATCTTCCTTGAGCTTGATATGCCATTCCAGAGAATCAATCGGATCATCCGTTGTGCCGATGAAAGCAACGTTGGACTGCTCAATCAGACCACGGACTGTACAATTCGGATCATTCTGAAGCTTGTCGTTGGCAACGTTCCAGATTTCTTCAGCAGTCTTGCCTGTAAGAGGCTTTGTAATGCCAAAATACTTTCTGAGTTCCAGCTGGCACCAATGATTCATCGGGTTGCCGATGGTCTTTTCCAGTGTTTCAGCGAACTTCTGGAATCTTTCTCTGTCCGGCTTGTCACCAGTGATGTATTCTTCCGGAACACCATTGGCTCTCATCAATCTCCACTTATAATGATCACCGAAGTAATAATCGGAGCCGTCAGCTAATACCTGATGACCGCCGAGCCATACCTGGGCAATATTTTCAAATCTTCTGTTTTCGTAAATTTCCTTTGGCGGAATGTGGCAATGATAATCAACGATTGGCAGGTTCTCTGCATAATCATGGAACAGATGCTTGGCTGTTTCACTCTTCAGCAGGAAATCTTTTCCCATATATTCTTTCATTTCTTGAAGCCTTTCTTCCTGGTAAACAGGTTTTCCTATTGGTTAAAAAAATTTGTCCGTTTCACCGGATACATTTGGAGTTTAGCACTCTCACAATAACCATGTCAACGCCAAAATAAGGAATTTCAGGAAAAAAGCAGAAAAACGATAACGAAAAACAACAAAACTGCAAAAACTATAGTTAAACGGTTTACTATTATCGAAAAGCTTATAAAATAACCAGGAAAGAAATAAAATGAATACAGACAATCATACACAAAAGAAAGAGACACTATGACACAAACACGCATATCTGACAACAACACGACAATTGAAAACAAAACATACACAGGAAACCTTTCCGCAAGACTCCCGCATGAAGACGGCAGACCCTATCACACTTTCCGTACCTATACAGTCTTAGCTGACGGCAATAACATGACATTCAGAAACTGTACATTTGAAAACACTGCCGGCAAAGGCAAAGCAGTCGGCCAGGCTCTTGCTTTGTATCTGGATGGTGACAACATCACGCTTGAAAACTGCCGCCTGATCGGCCACCAGGATACACTCTTCTTAGCACCGCTTCCGGATAAGGAAAGAGAAGTGGACGGTTTCTTAGGCCCGAAGCAATTTGAACCAAGAACGCACAGAACAATGTATTTCCGCAATTGTTATATTGAAGGCGGGGTAGACTTTATCTTCGGCGGAGCTACTGCATATTTTGAAAACTGTGAATTCTGTTCCAATGAACCTGGTTATGTGTTTGCACCATGTACACCGGAAGATGTAACGATTGGCTTTGTCGCAAAGAACTGCAGATTCACATGCAAGGAAGATGTACCAGATCAATCCTGCTACATCGCCAGACCTTGGCGTGATTATGCAAGAGTCACCATCGAAAACTGCCAACTTGGCAGACACATCAAAAAAGAAGGCTGGATCGGCTGGCGCAAAGGACCGGCAGAACCAACGACTATCTTTGAAGAAATCGGTTCTTATGGACCAGGTGCAGACAATGCCTCCCGTCCTGACTGGGTAAAAGTCAGATAAGGAATCATCATCAGATTCAATCACTTTCAATCATTTTTTCTGTTAAGTAGCCTCTAAGGCGACCACATTCATATCTCTAAGTCATAAGATGATCATAGAAAGAAGGAGATATAACTTATGTCCACAAAACAGGAAAGAATTGAAGTATTTGAAGACACACAATATTGGATCAGTCACAATGCAGAGCTTTCTGCTTCGGTAGTGAAAGCGAAAAAAGGACAGAAATCTTCTATGAAGATGAGTATCCTGTCTTTGATGCTTCCAGAGTGAAGGATGAAAAGATTACAGTGACAAGACAAAGGTCTTATGAAGCAGCACAGGATCTTCATATGAAAATGCCTGAGAAAAGAATTGCTGTATTGAATTTTGCCAATGCATTTCATGCCGGCGGCGGGGTAACCCAGGGAGCCGGTGCTCAGGAAGAGAGTCTTTGCAGAACGTCTACTTTGTATCCATTAATTTACAGAAGATCTTTGCGGGATACTTTCTATAAGCATCATCGGGATCTTGGTACACCGAAAGCTACTGATTCTTTAATTTATACAGAAGGTGTCATTGTGTGCAAGTCTGATACGGATTATCCGGAGCGCCTGCCGCAGGACAAATGGGTCAGCGTAGATGTCATTACCATGGCTGCGCCGGATCTGAGACACGATAGCAATCAGTATGCTGCTGTGGCAGGAAACGGTGTTTCCATGAATGATGCAGAATTGTTCGGGTATCATGTCAAACGGGCGATCCATATGTTAACAGCTGCTGCTGCCAAAGGGGCAGATGTGCTTGTGTTGGGTGCTTTCGGGTGCGGTGCCTTTCAGAATAATCCGGCTGTTGTCGCAAAGGCATATAAGTGTGCACTGGATGTGTTCCCGCCTGTCTTTGATCAGATTGTATTTGCCATCTATGGCAGTGATAAAAACTATGATGCTTTTGCCCGCGTTTTTAGTGATGAAAAAGGGCAGCACTGAGGCTGTCCTTCCTGATTGCGGTTAGTAATTATTCTGCTTCCCTGGTGTCTGTTTCAGATTCCGCTTCTGATTGTTCTCTCTTGAGAGCCTGCTCCAATATATAGTCTGTTTTCCGTGAGTTTCTGTATTCACGGGGAGAGATGCCGTACATCTTGCGGAAAGCGTCTTTGAAGTAATTGGAATTGGAGAAACCGCAGTTCATGGCTATTTCTGTAATGGAGTGTTTCGTAGACAAGAGTTCCAGGGATGCGTGTTTTAGTCTTGTATAGCTTAAGAATTCCTTCATGCCCATACCGGTGGTGTGACGGAATTTTTTTGAAAAGTAGGTAGGAGAAAGGTTGGCTCTTTTGGCAAGACCGTCCAGGGTAATGCCTAAGTTGTAGTGATCAACGATGAAGTGAACGGCATCGATGATTTCATCATCTTCGTTTTCCTGATAAGTAGAAGGAGAACAGTGTCTTTCAAATAATAAGAAGAGCTGCTTTAAGAGTAAAGGCATCATCTTATAGGTATTGGCATCATTGACTTTCTCTTCTGCTAACATTTCATCCAATACGGTATTGATCAAAGCCTGGAAACCGGAATGTACATGGATGACATGAGAAGGAATATATTTATCCAATAAATTCGGGACAAATAATCTGCCGCCTTCCGACAAATCAGAAAGCCGGAAATAAATATTGATTCTTACACAGGAAGAAAGATAGTGATTGTAGTGGACTTCCTGCGGCGGCACAATCAGAAAGTCACCGGTATGAAGGGTGTACTGGTTGTTATTGATAAAGAAACGGCAGGAGCCTTTCTGAAGATAATAAATTTCGTAGTAGTTGTGATAGTGGTTTTCCACCATGTGGTAGTTGGCAGATCTTGCCTGGGAGCTGATATAGATTCTGTCAATGTTCTGATCTGATATTCTCATGACTTTCTCCGTGATTTTTTGTGAATATTTTTACAAATGGAGTGCTTTGTCGTTATGTCGAAAAAGAGCTTATTTATGCGGATTTTTCATATCCACGCTACGATTATAACAAAAAATCTGTAATATCGAGGTAAAAGTACACGAAAAACAAGTAGAAAAACATAATAAACCGGTTTATTTTGTTATTGTAATGAAAGCGCTTAGATAAGATTTCACAACGGGAATGAAATCTGATCAGGTACTTCAGATACAAAAAAACTATTTCATTTAGGAGGGAAACAATAATGAAAAAAGGTTTTTTAGGTGCGGTCCTGACTTCTGCCATGGTCGTATCCATGCTGGCCGGCTGTTCTTCCAAGAAGGCATCCAGCACTGCAGCTTCTGCAAAGTCCTCTGACAATGGCAAGGGCTATGAAGACTGCACAATCACATTCTCCTGGTGGGGCGGCGACAAGCGTCACGAAGCAACTCAGGAAGCTATCAAGGCATTCGAAGAAAAGTATCCGGGCATCAAGGTTGAACCAACATTCGGTGCATGGACTGACTGGGAAAAGGCAAGAGCTCTGGAATTCAAGAACGGCACAGCTGCTGATCTGGTCCAGATCAACTTCTCCTGGATCCCTGACTATGATGCGCAGGGTCAGACATTCGTTGACCTGAACACACTGAAGGACACAATCGATCTGTCTCAGTTCGATGAAAAGACACTGGATATGTGCAAGGATTCCAAGGGCGGCTTAGCCGGTATCCCTGTATCCATGACAGGCCGTACATTCTTCTGGAATGAAACAACATTCGAGAAGGCAGGTATTGATACACCTAAGACACTCGACGATCTGATGAATGCCGGCAAGGTATTCAAGGAAAAGCTGGGCGATGATTACTATCCGCTGTCTCTTGGCGAATATGACCGTGCTCTGTTCATGAGCTTCTATCTGCAGGCTAAGTCCGGCGAACCGATCATCTCTGAAGATGGCAAGCTGAACGTTTCTGAAGAAGATCTGGCTGACGGCATCAAGTTCATCCAGTCTCTGGAAGAAAATCATGTCATTCCTACTCTGAAGACATTGGCTGGCGACGGCAACGTTGCATTAAACGAAAATCCTAACTTCATCAACGGCAAGTACGCAGGCGTATTTGAATGGGATTCCACTCCAGGTAAGTACACAAGCAACCTGGCTGAAGGTCAGAAGCTTGTTGTAGGTCAGGAACTCGAAGGACTTGGCGACAAGGCATCCGGTGTTTCCACAAAGGTTTCCCAGCTGTTCGCTATTACTCAGACTTCTCAGCATCCGAAGGAAGCTGCTATGCTGCTGAACTTCCTGCTGAATGAAGATGAAGGCATCAAGATTCTGAAGACTGAACGTGGTATTCCTGCTTCCAAGCATGCATATGATCTGCTCCAGAAGGAAGGCATGGTTGACGATCTGGTCAAGAGTGCTCATGAATCCATCATGGCTGCTGATCCTATGTACTTCAGCCCTAAGTTCGATAACGCCAAGCTCAAGGGCAACAACGCTGCATACATCGATGTCTTCTCCGGTGTCTCCTATGGTGAATATTCTGTAGAAGATGGTGCTAAGACTCTGTATGATACATACAAGGAAGTCTGCGGCGACTAAGTTTCACTGATTCAAATTGCTTTAAAGATTTACACTTAAGAGCCTGTGAGAGAGCAGATCTCGACAGGCTCTTTCTCTTAAATATTGTGGGGAAACAATTGCTATGAGTAAATTCAAAAAATTCTGCAAGGATAATGTCGGGTTCTTCTTCTGCCTGCCATGGCTGATCGGCTTCCTTGTGTTCAAGCTTTATCCATTTATCACATCTTTGTATTATTCCTTCACAGACTACAATCTGTTCGGCGGAATGACAAAATTTACTGTTGAAAATTACATTAACGTATTCAGGAATCCGGGCGAATTGAAAGCATTGAAGGTTACCTTCAAGTATGCCTTCATGACTGTCCCGCTGAAACTTGTATTCGCATTGTTTATTGCATATATCCTGAACTTCAAGATCAAGGGTGTTAACTTATTCAGAACTGTCTACTACATTCCTTCTATTCTGGGCGGTTCCATCGCAATCGCTGTATTGTGGAAGGCATTGTTCAAGGACGATGGTCTGATTCATACCCTCTTCGGCTTGTTTGGCGCAACGGCACCTAACTTCCTGTCGGAACCAGGATGGGCCTTGTTCATCATCTGTCTGCTGCGTGTATGGCAGTTCGGTTCTGCCATGGTCATCTTCTTAGCTGCCCTCAAGGGTGTGCCGAATGACCTCTACGAAGCAGCATCTATCGATGGTGCCGGCAAGTGGAAGCAGTTCTTCAGCATCACAGTTCCGCTGATTACACCGGTTATCTTCTACAATCTGGTCACCCAGCTTGTACAGGCATTCCAGGAATTCAACGGACCATATATCATCACTCAGGGCGGTCCTCGTAATGCAACGACACTGATGTCCCTGCTTGTTTACAACAACGCATTCCAGACCTTCGACATGGGCAAAGCCTCTGCTCAGGCATGGGTATTGTTCATCATCCTGATGGCCTTTACAGCAGTCGCATTCTGGAGCCAGAAACACTGGGTTTATTACCAGGATGACAGGGGGTAATTGAAAAATGGCAGAAGCAGCTAAGACTATTTCTGATTCTCAGAGAAGAATCCGCAACCGCAGAATCCGTTCTACGATTATCCGTTACATTGTATTGATTCTTGTCGGCTTCATCATGATCTATCCTCTGATCTGGATGATCGGTGCTACCTTCAAGGACAACGCTGAAATCTTCACTTCCATGAATCCGTTCCCGAAGAATCCTACGCTTCAGGGTTATAAGGACGCCATGGAAAACTACGGCGGTTCCATTAACATCTGGAAGGCTATGTTGAATACGTATACATATGTCATTCCTCAGGTTATCTTCACCGTTGTATCCTGCACACTGACTGCGTATGGTTTCTCCAGATTTGAATTCAAGGGCAGAAACCTGATGTTCACAATCATGCTGGCAATGCTTTTCCTGCCGCAGGTTGTCCTGAACGTTCCGCAGTACATCATGTACAACAAATGGGGATGGATCGGTTCTGAATACTATCTTCCATTGATTGTACCGACCCTGTTTGCGACGGAATCCTATTTCGTCTTCATGCTTGTTCAGTTTTTGCGTAACATTCCGCGTGATCTGGATGAAGCTGCCAAGATCGATGGCTGCAACGCTTTCCAGATTCTGGTCAAGATCATTGTGCCGATGCTGATGCCGGCCATTGTATCTGTCGCATTGTTCAAGTTCATGTGGTCATCCAACGACTTCCTTGGACCATTACTTTATGTAAATAAGCCTGCGAAGTATCCGGCAACGATCTTCGTTAAGCTTTCCATGGATTCTGATGCCGGTTTCAACTGGAACCGTGTATTAGCTACATCTTTGATCTCCATCATCCCGAATATCACAGTGTTCTTCTTAGCACAGAACCAGTTCGTTGATGGTATCTCAGCAGGCGGTGTCAAGGGTTGATCTTCAACTCCTGCATCACCTTTTTTACTCTTGCTGGCAGGTATAGAAATGAAATCTCTCTTTGACTATAACAATCCGGTAATGCGGGCAATCACGAAATTCGGCTATTTATGGCTGCTGGATCTTCTCTTTGTCGTTACCTCGCTTCCGGTTTTTACCATCGGGGCATCCCTGACGGCACTCAACTATGCATGCATGAAACTCACGGACGATGAGGGCTCGGTTGTATCCAACTACTTCTCAAGTTTCAAATCCAACTTCAGACAGGCAACCGGCATCTGGATGATCTATCTTGTCTTCGGTGCATTATGGGTATTTGCCATGATCTTCTACAACAAGATGGATACTTCATCCATGAAGCTCTTATGGGCTGCAGTCCTTGCAATTGGAATCATTTATCTGATTTCTTTGTGCTGGGTGTTTGCCATCCAGTCAAAGTTTGTTAATTCCATCAGGGATACGATCCGCTTTTCCTTCCTGGTTGCTTTCACCAACTTACCGGAAACGGTCTTCATTCTGATGATTCTGATTTCCATGGTTGTGCTGAATGTGACGATGCCGTTTATCGTCAACTTCCTGAGTCTCAACTTCGGCTTTGGTCTTGTTTTCTATCTCTATGCCTATTTCTACAAGAGAGTATTTGCAAAATATATTGACCACAAAAAGCCTCTCAGGACAGATTCAATTTACAAATAAAGGAGACTGAACATGCAGACAGGCATTCGCTTTCACGATACAGCGGACCTTCCGTTTGAAAAAAGACTGGAAGAAATTCACAGACAGGGCTTTTCCTGTGTTCACATTGCCCTGAAGAAAGTAAAGGACCTGCCGGACAGTACAGAAGCACTGACACCAGGCTATGCCATGTATCTGAAACACCAGTTTGAAAAAAACCACCTGGACGTTGCAGTCCTTGGCAATTATCTCAACCTGGCCGATCCGGATCCTGTAAAACTGAAGGAAATTCAGGCAAAATACACAGCACACTTACGCTTTGCCTCTATCCTTGGATGTTCTTTGGTCGGCACGGAAACAGGTGCACCGAATGCGGATTATCACTATGATCCTGAGGCTTGTCACTCTGACTGGGCTTTGGATAAGTTGATTGAAAACCTGCGGCCGGTCATCAAAGATGCTGAAAAATGCGGGGTGATTCTCGGCATTGAACCTGTATACAAGCATATTGTCTCCAGTCCGGAAAGAGCCCGTATCGTCCTGGATGCAATCCATAGTCCCAACCTGCAGATCATCTTTGATCCGGTGAATCTCCTGCATCCGGATAATCTGGAACACAGAAAAGAAATCATCGGAAAAGCGATTGACCTCTTCGGCAAAGACGTCGCCGTCATTCATCTCAAAGACTACAAAGTCATAGACAATGAAATGAAATGCATGGCTTGCGGCCTTGGCGAAATGGACTACACGGATGTACTCCGCTTTGCCAAAGAAAGAAAACCCTTTATTCAGGCAACCCTGGAAAACACAAAACCTGATAATGCCGTACAGGCAAGAGAATATATAGAAAGAATTGAGGAATCTCTATGATTGATATGGAAACAGACGCGAAGATACGAAACTACGTTCTCTATCTTCTCAACAATAGTTCTGCTGAAAAGCCTATGTGGAATCTGGAAATGATCCGCGCAGGCAAAGCAAACAAGTGGAATTATATCGACGGCTGCATGATTACTTCCGTTCTTTCGATCTATGACATGACCGGCAGAAAAGAATTCCTGGACTTTGCGGATTCCTTTGTGTCCTGGTTTGTCAATGAAGACGGCACGATTCGTACCTATGATCCGGAAGAAAAAAATCTGGATAATGTCAATGCGGCCAGAAACCTGTTTGCTCTCTATGATCTGACCGGCAGAGAAAAATACCGCAAGGCAATTGAAACGGTCCGTCATCAATTGGACATTCAGCCCCGCATCAAAGCCGGCACCTTCTGGCACAAGGCAGTTTATCCAAACCAGGTCTGGCTGGATGGTCTCTACATGGCGCAGCCTTTCTACATGCAATATGAAACAAAATACAACAAGATGGAAATGTGTGAAGATTCTTTCCACCAGTTCCAGAATGTTGAAAAATGCATGAAAGATCCGAAGACTGGTCTCTATTACCATGGCTATGATGAATCCAGAAAAATGTATTGGGCAGATCCGGTTACCGGCTGCTCAAAGAACTTCTGGCTCAGATCTCTGGGCTGGTTTATGGCAGCTCTGGTGGATACCGCAAGCGTCATGGATGAAAATCTCTACTATGAATACAGATACCTGCAGAAGATGCTCAAAGATGTGGCGGAAGCAATTCTTCCGTATCAGGATGAATCCGGCATGTTCTGGCAGGTTGTCAATTACCCGCATGAAAAAGGCAACTATCTGGAAACCTCCGGTACAGCCCTGATTGCCTATGCCCTTCTCAAAGGAGAAAGACTTGGTTACCTGCCGGAAAGATTTGCCAAAGCAGGTGAAAAAGCCTTTGAGGGAATATGCAATACCTATCTTTCTGAAAACGAAGACGGCACCCTGAAACTTGGCGGCATCTGCTTAGTTGCAGGCCTGGGCGGCAAGCACAAGCGCGATGGTTCCAGAGAATACTATTACAGTGAACCAGTCGTTGAAAATGAGGCAAAAGGAGTAGCACCATTTATCCTCGCCTATACCGAATTACTCAGACGCGAATAATCACAAAAGAAGGAAATATGGAATTTACAGCAGCAGGAATCTTCAATCGTGCCATCACGATTGAAAGAACAAATACCGATATTTACAAAACACAAAAAGAAACGGATGTCTATGTCAACGGGGAAAAAGTTCTCACAACTGACAGGAATGTCTTTACGCTTGCAGACCTGGAACCTGATCAGGATGTGACCGTAAAAATTGATGATGTTTCGCATACTTTCCACACCAGAAAAGAAACTGTGAAACTCAATGTCAAAGACTTCGGTGCCAAAGCAGACGGGAAGACAGACGATACCAATGCTATTCAGGCAGCCATCATGAACTGCCCGAAAGACGGGAGTGTCTATGTACCGGCAGGTACTTATTTTGTCAGACCTTTGTTTCTCAGAAGCAATATGACATTGTATATGGACAAGGATGCTGAACTGCTCGGTGATCCGGATCGGAACCACTATCCGCTCCTGCCTGGCATGGTACAGGGAACAGATGAAAAAAGCGAATATTCTTTCTCCAGCTGGGAAGGAAATCCGCTGACTTCTTTCGCTTCTCTGATTACGGCAGTTGATTGTGAAAACACGACGATCATCGGCGGTACACTGAACGGCAATGCGGACAATTCCGACTGGTGGGACAACCACAAGAAAAAAAGAATTGCCTGGCGGCCGAATACGATCTTCTTCAATCAATGCCAGAATATGACAGTTTCCCATGTCACGGTAAAGAACAGTCCCTGCTGGACCATTCATCCTTACTACAGTGATCACCTGAAGTTCATGGACCTCTATATTCAGAATCCTTACAATTCTCCTAATACTGACGGCTTTGATCCGGAAAGCTGCACCGATGTACTGCTGCTCGGCACCAGAATCAGCGTCGGTGATGATTGCGTAGCGATCAAAAGCGGCAAGATCTATATGGCAACTGCCCACTGCAAGCCGACCAGAGACGTAACGATCAGAAATTGTGACTTTGAAAGAGGTCATGGTTCTGTGACTGTCGGCAGTGAAATTGCCGGCGGCGTCTATAACGTCAACATCGATCAATGTCTCTTCGATTCCACCGACAGAGGCGTCCGTATCAAGACCAGAAGAGGCAGAGGCCAACGCTCTGTACTTGATCAGATTCAGTTTGATCATGTCATGATGAAAAATGTCCCCATGGCCATGACCTTCAATATGTTCTATTATTGTGACCCGGACGGTCATAGTGCTTATGTCCAGGATCAGAACTACCATGAACCTGATGATATGACACCAGCGATCGGAACGATCTCTGTAAAGAACGTTACTGTTACTGGTGCTGATTCTGCTTTCCTTTGTGCCTACGGCTTACCGGAAAAGCCAATCGGAAAGATTGAACTCGAAAATGTCGATGCGTCCTTCCTGCCAGAGGAAGAACTCAAAGAAGGCTGTCCGATCATGATGGACAACTTTGAACCAGTCAGGGGCGTCGGCATCTGGGCCGGCAACGTGGATACCTTATCCATGAAGAATGTTGTGATCCGTCACGCATTGGTTCATACGCAGTTAAAGAATATTACAAATAAAGATCTGGATTCCTTGTCCTTTGAGGACTGAGGCTTCCAGACCTTTTTTATTGCCATCATGATAAAGAAAATAATCAGAAGCAATGAGATATTATCGTCCAATCCATCAGATATCGTCCAAAAACATGCTGTAATTGGAAGAAAAAGATATATATCTGAAGATGCACAAACAAAAAGAAAAACAGACAAAATAAACAGAGAGAGAAGAACATTCAGATGTTTGCCTGAGTGTCTTCTCCCTCTTTGTGTTTTCTATTTGATTTTCAGGATCTGAAAACCAGGTACAGATCAGAGATTGTAATCATTTCTGAGAAGGTTTAGCTGTCTGCGCGCATCAAGCTTCATGCCGGCCTGGATCTGTTCTTCAGAACGGGCCAGAGATTGGTAAATCTTCAGCATTTCTCTGTTTTCTGCAAATGCCTGCTCACTCATGATGACAAGACTATCTTTATCATCTTCTGTGATGATGACTGGTTCTTTTTCTCTGCGGCAAAGGTCAGAAATTTCTTCAGGATTGTGCAAAGCTTCGATCGGAATTCGTTTCGTCATTGTAGTCTCCTTCCAGCATATAAGATGCTTCCTGCATCTATTTTACCGGAAATAATTTACGGATGATAGACCAGAATATCATTACTCAGACAGGTTGTTTCTTTATGAATCTGGCAAAAAAAAAGAGTACGCGGGCAATGCGTACTCTCAGGGAAGCTGAATGACAAGTTCAGTTTTTTCTTTGTGAATTGGAATTATTTCAGATCCTTGATGGCAATTTCATCCATGTCATCAAAGGCCTGGTTTTCACCGCCCATAGCCCAGATGAAGGTATAGTTGGTTGTACCGACACCGGCGTGAATGGACCAGGATGGAGAATAAACTGCTTCTTCGTTGTGCATGACAATGTGACGTGTCTGATCGCCAGTTCCCATCATGTGGAAGACAACCTGATCATCAGGTACTTCGAAGTATGTATAAACTTCCATTCTTCTTTCGTGTGTATGAGCCGGCATGGTGTTCCAGTTGGAACCCTTGTCAAGGCAGGTCATGCCCATGGAAAGCTGGCAGGTCGGCAGAACATCCGGATGGATGAACTGGTTGATGACACGCTTGTTGCAATGCTCTGCATCCCCGATCGGTCTGTGGTTGGCATCTGCCAGTTTCAATAGACGCGTTTCATAAGATCTGTGGGCAGGGGTAGAAGCCATGTAGAACTTGGCAGGCTTTTCAGGATCTTTGGTAGCGAAGTGAACTTCCTCAGCGCCCATAGTGATATAGAGGCAGTCCTTGTAGCCGAGTTCGTATACCTTGCCGTCGACATTGATTGTGCCCTCGCCGCCGATATTGAAGATACCGATTTCTCTTCTTTCCAGGAAATAGTGCGTGCCGAAGTTGTGCCAGATATCGATGCCCTTGTCAATGGAGATTTCTTCATTGACCGGCATGCAGCCAAGGGTAACGACTCTGTCGACATGGGTGTAATAAGCCTGGATTGTATCAGGCTGATAGAGATTTGTGTAGAGGAATTCCTTTCTGATTTCTTCAGTTGTATAGCGCTTGAAATCTTCAGGATTGACGCTGTAGCGGATTTCCATTTTGAAAGTCCTTTCTATTCTGGTTGTGTTTCTATTTTTTATTGAGGCTGTCTGCCGATATAGGCAAGAATGCCGCCGTCGACATAGAGAATCTGACCGTTGACAAAGTCAGATGCATCCGAAGCTAAGAAGACTGCCGGACCCATCAGGTCTTCCGGGGTCCCCCATCTTGCGGCTGGTGTCTTTGCTTTGATGAAGCTGTCAAACGGATGATCAGATCCATCCGGCTGCTTTTCTCTTAATGGAGCTGTCTGCGGGGTGGCAATATAACCAGGGCCTAAGCCGTTGCACTGGATATTGTACTGACCGTATTCAGAACAGATGTTTCTTGTCAACATCTTCAGGCCGCCCTTGGCAGCAGCATATGCCGATACGGTTTCTCTGCCAAGCTCAGACATCATCGAACAGACATTGATGATCTTGCCGTGTCCTTTTTCAATCATGGCAGGAATGACTGCCTTTGCCATAATAAAGGGACCGACTAAGTCAATGTTGACGACCTGCTGGAAATCAGAAGTTTCCATTTCCGTCATCGGAATGCGCTTGATGATGCCGGCATTGTTGACAAGAATGTCAATGGTGCCGCATGTTTTGTTAATCGAAGCAACCATTTCTCTGACAGCTGCTTCATTGGTGACATCACATACGAAGCCATGTGCTTCATAGCCAAGGTCCTGAAATTTCTTTTCGGCTGCCTGGACTTTGTCTTTGCTGCGGGCATTGAAGCAGATGACAGCACCGGACTTTGCGAAAGCCTGGGCAATCGCAAAGCCGATTCCGTAGGTACCGCCTGTTACCAGAGCAACTTTTCCATCGAGCCGGAAGTCTTTCGGATCGAACATGTTATCTCTGTACTCTGCCGTTTGCAGAACCGCCGGCAAGAGCCAGAGCTTCATCTTCACTGACGCAGTTGAAGTCGCCAGGAATTGTCTGCTTGAGAGCAGAAGCAGCTACTGCAAATTCCAGAGCCTTCTTCGGATCATTCCACTTTGTCAGACCATGGATCAGACCGCCGGAGAAGGAATCACCGCCGCCGACTCTGTCGACGATCGGATTGATTTCATAGTGCTTGGATTCATAGAATTCATTGCCGTCATAGATCAGAGCCTTCCAGCCGTTGTTGGATGCAGAATGAGATTCTCTCAATGTGGAAGCGACGATCTTGAAACCGAACTTTTCAGCCATCTGCTTGAAGATTGTGTGATAACCGGAAGCGTCGGTAGAGCCGCCTTCGACATCTGCGTCCGGCTTGAAGCCCAGGCACTTGTCAGCGTCTTCTTCGTTGCCGATGCATACATCTACATATTCCATCAATGGAGCCATGATGGAACGGGCCTTTTCAACCGTCCAGAGCTTGGCACGGAAGTTCAGGTCACAGGAAACGGTAACACCATGTCTCTTGGCAGCCTGGCAAGCTAATTTTGTGAGCTCAGCAGCCTTGTCGGAAATAGCTGGTGTGATTCCAGACCAGTGGAACCAGTCAGCGCCTTCCATGATGGCATCCCAGTCGAAATCAGACGGATCAGCTTCTGCGATAGAAGAACCGGCACGGTCATAGATGACCTTGGACGGACGCATGGAAGCACCGTTTTCTGCATAATAGATGCCAAGACGCGCACCGCCTCTTGCGATGTAGTCTGTATTGACACCGTATCTTCTCAAAGCGTTGATGGCACATTGGCCGATTTCATGAGCCGGAACCTTTGTGACGAAGACGCCTTCATCACCATAGTTGGCACAGGAGACAGCTACATTGGCTTCACCGCCGCCGTAGATGACATTATATTTGTCAGCCTGAATAAATCTGCCGTTTGGCTCAGATGGTGTGAGTCTGAGCATAATTTCACCAAAAGTTACAATCTTAGTCATTTTCCCGATTTTTCTCCTATTATCAATTATTGATCAGATGAATTCTGAAGCCGCCGATTTCATCCTTGAAATAAACAAACTTGGCATCGCCGTCTTCATCATAAGCGATCGTGCTTTCATCGAATTCATAGCCGCGTGTACGGAAGTAAGCCATAGCGCGTTCAACGGAATTGACGCCGATGGCGATGTGGCCCTTTGTGCCATAGTGTTCCTTGACCATGATTTCGATCAATTCAGAGCCAAAGTAGCCCTTGGATGTTTCTCTGACAGAACCCTGCAGCAGGTTGGCAAACTTTTCAGCTGTTTCTCTGCCGTCTGCTTCTGTGCAGTTGATGCCGACGTGCTTGACATGCATGCCCAGCATCTTCAGAACTGCATTTCTGGAAAGTTCTTCAATCTTGTCGAACTGACCGTTCTTGATGAGATCAGCCTTGACCATCCAGGTACCGCCGACTGCGAAGATCTTGTTGAAGGACAGGTAGTCGAGCATGTTCTTTTCATTGACACCGCCGGTAGGCAGGAATGTCATTGTCTTGTAAGGACCGCAAAGAGCCTTGATGGTCTTGATGCCGCCCATTGCTTCAGCCGGGAAGAACTTGACAGTGTGCAGGCCCAGAGACAAAGCCTGTTCCAGTTCAGAAGCTGTGGAAAGTCCCGGGACAACCGGAACATTCTTTTCCTGGCAATACTTTACAACTTCCGGATTGAGACCCGGAGCAACGATGAATTCTGCACCTGCATCGATGGCAGAATCAACCTGTTCCTTAGTTAATACAGTACCTGCACCAACGATCAGGTCAGGTCTTGCTTTCTTCATGGCAATCATTGCATCATGTGCGCAGGCTGTTCTGTAAGTTACTTCAGCTGCCGGAAGACCGCCCTTGCAGAGAGCTTCTGCTAATGGAGCTGCGTCTTCTACTCGGTCGAGAACGATGGCAGGAATAATACCGATGCCGTGCAGGCGTTTCATAACGTCATTTGTATAAGTCATTTCTATCGAATCCTCCTATAATTTAGTAAACCGGTATACTCATAATGTAGCTTTTCCGGGTAAATTAGTCAAGAAAATATTGATAAAAGGTATAAATATTGACTTTTCTTCGATTTTTCAATTATCGTTGACAACGTTTACATTCGGTTGTAATCTATTGATATAAACCGGTTAACAAAGGAGGGTATATGGCACGCAAGATCACAATTAACGACATTGCAAAGCTCGCTGGTGTATCGAAGACGACAGTATCCTTTTATTTAAATGACAAGTTCGAAAAGATGTCTGATGAAACCAGACAGCGGATCGAAAGCGCCATCGAAAAAACAAACTACAGACCAAATGCAATGGCCCGTTCACTGAACTATAAACAGACCCAGCTCATCGGCGTCATCATCGGTGACATCACCAACTCATTTGCCAACCAGATCGTCAAGGGAATTGATGACTATTCCCGTGAACACGGTTATCAGATGATTGTCGGTTCTTCCAACTACGACCTGGAAAATGAAAAGAAATGCGTCAGCGGCATGGGTGGTATGGGAGCAGACGGCTTTATCGTTCAGCCGACGGTTCATTTTGAAACCATGTGGGCAGAAGCCAACATTGAAAAGCCGATTGTTTATTTCGATTCGCCGAATTCTTCTTCTTCCGGCTTGTGGGTCAAGACCAATAACTACGAAGCTGTCTACAATGCCACCGAAGAATTGACAAAAAAGAACTATGACCGCTATGTATTGATCACCGCGGATCCGTATGTTCTGAAAACCAGAATGGAAAGAACAAGAGGCTTTACGGATTGTCTTGATATCAAGAAGCTTCCGTATGAAGTACTCGTATTTGATGCCAAGGCAACGCCTGAAGACATCGTTGGAAAACTTGAAAAGTATTTAAAGGATGACAAACATTCTACATGTGTGTTTGTTGCCAACAACTGGCTGCTGGATAAAACCTATCTCGGCCTTAAGAAATACAGAAAGCTGATTCCGCAAAGACTCGGCCTGATCGGCTTTGATTCCCTGGAATGGTCAGAGATGGCAGATCCAAGCATTACCACCATTGTTCAGCCTGCCTATGAAGAAGGCAGAACAGCAGCGGCAGTGCTGATTGATGCAATAGAGGGAAAGCATCAGGAAGCACCGAACAGGATTCTGAAGTGCAGAATCAATGAAGCAGAATCAACCAGACGCTGAAAAGCATCTTCTTGATAAAAAAAGAAACAAAAAGCAACAAAAAAGGGAAAGTGTGAAAAGAAACATGAACGTATTAAACAAAACTATGACTCATCCAGTCGACCATCCGGTTAAGGTCGTACAGTTTGGCGAAGGAAACTTCCTGCGTGCCTTTGTCGACTACCAGGTTGATCTCGCTAACGAAAAGGGACTCTTCAATGGTTCCGTTGTGCTCGTCAAGCCGATTTCCTTCGGTTCCATCGATAACTTCAAGAAACAGGATTGCCAGTATACCCTGCAGCTCAGAGGCAGAGTCAATGGCGAACCATACAAGGAAACACGTCAGATCACATCCGTCAAGGACATCGTTTCTCCATTCGTTGATTACGATGCATATATCAATGTTGCCAGGATCGATACACTGCGTTTTGTTGTCTCCAATACAACTGAAGCAGGTATTGTTTTCCACGATACAGATAAGTTTGAAGAAAAGCTGGACGTTACCTTCCCGGCCAAGCTGACACAGTTCCTCTATGCCCGTTATGAAGCATTCAACGGTGCTATGGACAAGGGATTGGTAATGTTACCGGTTGAATTGATCGACGACAACGGTATTGAACTCCACAAGGATGTGCTCAAGTACATCGATCTCTGGAAGCTGCCGGAAGCATTCAGGAACTGGGTTGAAAATGCCTGCATCTTTACATCCACTCTGGTTGACCGTATCGTTACCGGCTGGGTCAGAGATGAAGCTGAAAGAAATGCCATCTATGAAGAACTCGGTTATGTAGATAACCTGCTCGATACAGCAGAACCATTCGCTCTGTGGGTCATTGAATGCCCGAAGGGTAAAGACATTTCCGCAGAATGGCCGATGGATAAGGCATTTGAAGGCAAGGAAGGCATGAATGTTATCTTCACGGATAACCAGAAGCCTTACAAGCAGAGAAAAGTCAGAATTCTGAATGGTGCTCACACATCCTTTGTTCTGGCATCCTTCCTCAAGGGCAATGACTATGTCAACCAGTCCATGAATGATCCGATCATCAAGAACTTCATGATGAAGACAATTCATGAAGAAGTGATTCCTACTTTGACACTGCCGAAGCAGGATCTGGAAGACTTCGCTGATGCAGTTGTTGACAGATTCAACAACCCGTTCATCAAGCACGCTCTGCTTTCCATCGCACTGAACTCTGTATCCAAGTGGAGAGCCAGATGCATGCCTTCTTTACTGGGTTATGTTGAAAAGTTCAACAAGCTGCCTGAACACCTGACATTCTCCATCGCAGCTCTGATGGCATTCTATAGTGCTACAGATCTTGAAGACGGTGTCCTCAAGGGCAAGAGAGGCAATGATACATACGACATCAAGGATGATCCGGCTGTTCTGAAGTTCTTTGCTGAAGAATCCGTCAAGGATACAAAGACATTCGTTCATGACTATCTGTCCAATACTGAATTCCATGGCCAGGATCTGACTCTGGTACCAGGTCTTGAAGACAAGGTTGCTGAATATCTTGATGAAATCCGTGCAGAAGGCATGGAAAAGGCACTGGTAAAGTATTTCGGTTGAGTCTTATGCAAAGAGCCGTGAAAATCCATGCAAAGGACAACGTGGCTGTCGCATTGACAAATCTCTCCAAGGGCGAGACATTCTCTTTCGACAATGAGAATGTCACCCTGCTGGAAGATATTGAACAAGGCCACAAGTTTGCTTTGCGTGATATCAAGACAAACGAAAATATCGTCAAATACGGAACCCTGATCGGTCACGCTACCCAGGATATCAAAAAGGGCGAACACGTACATACGCACAATGTAAAGACCAACCTCAAGGATGTCCTTACATATACGTATTCTCCTGTTTCTTATCCCCAGCCTGCTGCCCAGCACAGAACCTTCAGAGGTTTTGTCAGAAAGAACGGCAAGGTCGGCATCCGCAATGAAATCTGGATCATTCCTACAGTCGGCTGTGTCAACAACATTGTCCAGCACCTGGAACAGATGGCTCAGCCTCTGAAGAAAGGTTCCATTGACAGAATCGTCGCTTATACGCATCCGTATGGCTGTTCCCAGATGGAAGCTGATCAGGAAAATACAAGAACCATTCTTGCCGACCTGATCAATCACCCGAATGCAGGCGGCGTCCTGGTTGTAGGACTGGGATGTGAAAACTCCAATATTGACGTATTGAAGAAATACATCGGTGAATATGATCCGGAAAGAATCCGTTTCGTTGTTGCACAGAAAGTCGAAGATGAATACGAAGCATGCATGGAAGAACTCACTTCCTTGGCAGAAATCGTATCCAAAGACGAAAGAACAGAAGTTCCTGCTTCTGAGCTCAAGGTCGGCTTGAAGTGCGGCGGCTCTGACGGCTTATCCGGCATTACCGCTAATCCTGTAGTCGGCAGATTCTCCGATATGCTGGTAGCAGACGGCGGAACTACGATTCTGGCTGAAGTTCCGGAAATGTTCGGAGCTGAAACAGAACTCATGAACCGGGCAAGCAATGCAGAAGTATTTGACAAGTCCGTGCATCTGATCAATGACTTCAAGGAATATTTCCAGTCATATCATATGCCGATTTATGATAACCCGTCCCCTGGCAACAAAGCCGGCGGCATTACCACTCTGGAAGACAAGTCCAATGGCTGCGTCCAGAAGAGTGGCAGTGCTGAAATCAGGGATGTATTAAAGTATGGGGAAGTATTGAAGACAAAGGGTCTCAATCTTCTTTCGACACCAGGCAATGACCTGGTAGCAGCAACCGGTGAGGCAGCTGCAGGCTGTCAGATGGTCCTCTTCACAACCGGAAGAGGTACACCGTTTGCAACTGCAGTTCCGACTGTGAAGATTGCTACAAACACACCTTTGGCAACAAGGAAAAAGAACTGGATCGATCTCAATGCCGGCAAGGCACTGGAAGATGATTCTTCTATCGATGCAGTCGGACAGGAACTCTATGATCTTGTCATCCGCATTGCAAGCGGCGAAAAGTGCAGGTCCGAAGAAAACGGCTTCCACGATATCGCAATCTTCAAACAGGGCGTAACGCTCTGACAAAATCAGGGTACACGACAGAATCAATTCCCGTTACATTCTGTCTTGACCATATAGCCAGCAGACGTACTTCCAGAGCATTTGTCGGAAGCGTCTCATAATCCGCCGATGAGCGGG
>OMXQ01000080.1 GCA_900315065.1 uncultured Erysipelotrichaceae bacterium | reverse complement strand
AACATTCTACTTTATTGCAGGTCAAGTTGACCACCTCACAGTGGGATTCTTTCATGTGCGCTACTTTTTCTATATGCTCTACGTTTTATTCATACTTTCTCTTTCAATATTGACAGTTTAGTACAAAAATGACTTTGAGGCAATTTATATATTTGTAAAATCGCTAAATACCGGCACTTTTATAATTTCCGAAGATGCGGAAACGGACACACTTGAGTTCCAGTTCCTTCATGGCAGCTTTGACATCCTTGTTTTTCAGATTTCCGGAAATATCGATGTAGAACATATAATCGAACAGATGGCCGGCAATCGGTCTGCTTTCCAGCTTGACAATATTAATGCCGCGTTTGGCAAGAATGCCCAGGGCATTATACAAAGAACCCGGCGTATGTTTCAGCACACACATCAGGGAAACTTTATCAGCTTCTTTTGAAGCTGGTTCTTCATCCCGCTGAATGACCAGGAAACGGGTCATATTATTGGAAGTATTCTGCACGTTTTCTGCCAGAATCTTCATATCATAATATTCAGCAGCCCGCCAGGAACCTAAAGCAGCCAATGTATGATCATTGCTTTCTTTGACGAATTCAACAGACTTTGCGGTATCCTGATACGGCACCTGCTGGATATCCGGATACTTTGCAAAAAAGTCAGTGCACTGGCTCAACGCTTCCGGATGGGAATATACCTTTCTGATTTCTTCCACTTTCGTATCAGAAAAAGCAATCAGATTATGATTGATCGGCACATTAATTTCACCAATAGCCCACATGTGATAATTCTGGAAGAGATCATAGGTGCGGGCAATGATGCCGGTTGTTGTATTTTCGACCGGCAATACTGCGTAGTCCAGCTTTCTGCTTTCGATGTCTTCCATGATGGATACGAAATTCGGATAGCCGATGTTTTCAATTTCTTCTGTATGAAACCAGGTTCTTGCGGCAATTTCGCTGAAGGTCCCGTGGTCCCCCTGATACCCCGCTTTTTTCATAGTTTTCTTCTCCTGCTGTGCATATAATTTTAGTATGCACTCATCTTTCAGGCAATCATTGACAGAAACAGACTTTATCTTCAGTACATGTCTCATCCCGGCCGGATTGATCCTTCTGCTTTTTCACTATAGCATTCATGATTTCAACTTCACAGGTCTTCTGGAAATTTCCATCTGGTATCAGATCACAGCAATACTTCTGATCATTCATACCGCCTGGCAGATCTATTGTCTGATTCCGAAAGAAAGAAAATCTCTTCGTGTTATGATCCTCCTGTTTCTTATCACCGCTGTCATTGCCATCCTGATTCCTTATGAAGAAGGCAGCTTGACTGCCACTTTGCATTTATTGTTTTCCTATCTAGCTTTCTTTTTCTTCAATGCCGCTTATCTTCCCCTGCATCTGAAATACAGCGTTTTATATGAAATGACCTTGATTCTGTGTGCGCTTCTTTGTTTCAGCGCCGGGAAAATCACCGGTCTGTCTGAGCTCATCTTTGCATGCATGGTTTCGATTCTGATTGCAATTCAACTGAAGCACAAAAAAAGCTGCCGGCAATGACAGCTTTATGAACCAATCTAATTTTGAAAAACTCAGACTTCCCAATAGCTTCTTCTATCTTCAGACAGGTTATCGCAATAATAGCGGATCGTTAAGGAACTATTGACCATATCTTCTTCATTCGGCTTGACAATGAAATCATCACCTTCAAGCATTGTTTCCAGCATTGCATCGCAGGCAGTCTTCAGGTTATCAACACCTGCTTCAACTTCTGTCAGCAGATCACCTGCATTGATTTCGATGTAGAGCCAGTCCATTGCATGAGCTTCGCCCTTCTTCCAGTTGATGATGTCCTTATAATCCTGTGCGCTCTTCTTGACAACAGCCGGAGCTTCTTCCTTTCTGACTTCAGCCTTCTTTGCAACTGTCTTCTTAGCTGCAGTCTTCTTCGGAGCAGCTTTCTTTTCAGCTGTCTTCTTAGCCGGAGCCTTCCTGGCAGCAGTCTTCTTAGGAGCAGCTTTCTTTTCGGCTGTCTTCTTAGCCGGAGCCTTTCTGGCAGCAGCCTTCTTTTCTACAGGCTTTTCTTCAACAGGCTTAGCTTCAACCTTTTCTTCAACAACTGCCTTTTCCTTATCAGCTGCAACACTCTTCTTAGTAGTCTTCTTTGCTGGCATATAAATAAACCTCCCTCTGGATATTATTTGCCCGTGTTCATTATAACATGTTTTGAAATTCGTACTCAATATTTTGTATAAAGCATTATTTTATTTTGTGCTAAAATAGGCGTGGAAATACATATGATCGCTACCTCTTCTGAAATGAAAAAAATCGAACAGAATTCCGGTCTCTCCTCTGCTGAAATCATGGCAATCGCCGGAAAAAAAATTGCGGCTGAAATCACTTCTGCAGCAAAGAAAAACGACACCATAGTTTTTTTATGCGGACCAGGCAACAACGGCGGCGACGGTTTGTGTGCAGCGGCTCATCTGACTGACATGCATGCATTCATTGTTCAGCCGCTTGGCAAAGCAAAGACTCAGGAAGCATCATATTGGGAAAAACAGCTGCCAGAGAAGTGCTTCGTATCAAAAAGAAAAATACCAGGCATTCTGAAGAAAGCAGATCTGATTGTGGATGCTGTGTTCGGTTTCTCCTATCATGGTAAAATCGAATCTCCTTTAGCTGAGTTGTTTGATTATGTAAATGCCTTGCATAAGAAAGTCATCTCCATTGACCTGAACAGCGGGTGTGAAGCAGATTCAGATAAAGCAGATCCCCATGCCCTGCATTCAGATCTTACGCTGGCTTTGCAGTGCTATAAGCCGAATCACCTTTTCCGCAAAGACCACAAAATCTTTGATCAGATAAAAGTACTGGATCTCGGCCTGCCGCTTCCTGCCGGAACTTCTTATCTGGAAATGGATGAAAAAAGATTTCTGGAATTCTATCCATGCAGAAATGAAGATGCCTATAAAGGCACTTTCGGAAAAACCCTGATCATCGGGGGCAGCTATGGCATGGCAGGTGCTTTGTGTCTGAATCTCTTAGGCGCAAAGACAGCCGGAGCTCCTTATATTGAAGCTGCTTTGCCGCATGAAATCTATGCGATTGCTGCTGCTCATTTTATCACCCCTGTCTTCCATCCTTTTGCCCGCAATTCCCTGGCAAAAGATGTATGGCCTCTGGTCGGTACTGCCAAAGCAATTGCCTTCGGCTCTGGTTCTGTAAACATGGACGGCAAGAATGATATACTGGATTATCTTCTGCAGAATGCATCTGCCCCGCTTGTGCTGGATGCGGAAGCATTGCGGATGCTTCATTTCAATACCTGGATTCTTCGTTTTGCAAAGTGTCCTGTCATCCTGACGCCTCATATCGGTGAATTTGCCGGCATGCTCAACAAGCCGGTCCAGTATGTGGCAGAACACAGAATAGAACTTGCACAACAATTTGCAAAAAAGAATAAAGTAACACTTGTGCTCAAAGATCCTCATACCATTGCCGCCTTTGCGGATGGGACAATGTATGTCAACCAGTCAGGCTGTGCAGCTCTTGCCCAGGCTGGTTCAGGTGATCTTCTGACCGGTATCATGGCCGGCATTCTGACCAGAGTACCGGATATAAAGAAAGCAGTACCGATGGCAATCTGGCTCCACGGTTATCTTTCCGAACAATCCCACAGCAGAGAAGTATTCCCGCTGGAAGACTATCCGCACTTAATGGATATCTTCCTTCAGAAACACAACATGTAACATCCAAGGCGGCTGAAACCGCCTTTTTTGTGTGAAATTTGCTATAATCGTAAAGATTCAGGTAAAAAAACATGGAAAGAAAACCAATCGTCATCACTCCAAAAGAAGCAAGAAGCCAGATCAATGCATTTGGTCTTCCGCTGTGCATCTATGCAGCATCAACGCTGCTTCTCTATAATGGAGCAGCTTTTTTCACAAGATATTTTCCAGGCATTTTCGGAAGCTTTGACATTGATCTTGCGGTATTTGCAGCTGCGACTGTGATCGAAGTCATTCTGACAATCATGATTCTTCATATCGGTGCCGTAAAACTGCGGCTTCCGCTTCAGGATTATCTGAAGAAAACAGAAATTACGCCGGTTACGAAACTGCTGCTGGGGTGTATGCCGGTTGCCATTACTTTGATTCTGATGTCATTAATCTCGATTGTGACTTTCTTTTTCACGCCAGCCAGAGCATCTTTTGCTTTTCTCGGTGATTTTTCTTCGCCTTTGCTTATCGTAAAAAATATCGTTTATTTTGCTTTGTTTATTATCATCCGTCCTCTGGCAGATGAATTGATTTTCCGCGGGGTTGTACAGAGACAATTAGGCCACTATGGAAGATACTTCGGCGTATTTGCTTCAGCATTATTGTTTGCCCTGACGCAGCCGAATCTCTCAGAAGCGCTGATTGCTTTCTTCACCGGCTGGTTCTATGCAATCCTGACGCTGAAGTATCATTCCCTGCGTCCGACCATTGCCGCTCACATCTCCACTGCCTTCTTCCTGTGGCTGCTGGATGCCATGCCGGATCAATGGCTCTTTGTCAGAGTTCTGATGATTATTGCAGCATATGTCATCACCATGCTTACCTTCTTCCTGAAGGCAGTTCCTTATGAATTGTTCTTTCCGAAAAACGGTGTTTCAAAGCGTTTGTGGAAGATCCTCTTCTCTGCTTCTTCCATCCGGATCTGTACAATTCTCTTTGTTGTATCCATCATTCTGTCACTGATGCTCTGAGCATAAAAAAATTCCTGTTCATAGAACAGGATTTTCTTTATCCCTTCAGACCTTCTTCCTGACGCTGCATGTTTTCAACGACAACGTCATAGATGTCACCGATGGACTGGCCGTATTCCAATACCAGCCAAGGCTCATTTGTGTGGAAATGAATCTTGATCAGCGTATCATCACCGACAACCAGCAGACAGTCGCCCTTGAAGTGTTCCGTGATGTAATCATGGATCTTGTCTTCATCAAGATCATGACCATCAATTAATAACTGCGTATCAAACTTGAACTCTAACTGTTCCATAAAATACCTCTTTCTGACTGAGACATTATAACATTATCTTTTTCATAAGTCTTGTGTCCATGCTTTCGGCAGGACTTTTTCAATTTGCCGTGAACAATAAAGCAGGAGGAAATTCTATGGAAAATACAAAACAGATCGATCAGATCATGGACAAAATTGACGAAGGCGTAAAGAAAGTATACCAGTCCGAAAACTACCAGAACTACCTGAAATCCATGGCAAAGTTTCACCAATACAGCCTGAACAACTGCCTGCTGATCTGGATGCAGAAACCGGATGCCACCATGGTACAGGGCTACAACGCATGGAAAACAAAATTCAACCGGACTGTAAAAAGAGGTGAAAAAGGCATCCGCATCATCATTCCGATCCGCAGGAAACAGATGTATCCCGTCATTATTGATAACGAACTGGTCATTGACAAGGAACCGGTCATTACCGGCTATAAATCTGCTTCTGTCTTTGACATCAGTCAGACCGCCGGCGATGATCTGCCTTTCTACATGCATGATATACTGCCCGGCATGGTAAAAGACTATGACATGTTTCAGGAAGCATTGCTGCTGGTATCTCCGGTCCCGGTTGTCTTTGAAGACATTCCTTCCGGTGCGCACGGCTACTATCAGCCTAAAGAAGAACAGATTGTCATTCAGAAAGACATGAGTGAAGTGCAGACCATCAAAACGATGCTGCATGAAATTGCTCACTCATTACTCCATGGGCCGGACAAGCCGCAAAGTCAGGCTGATGCTTCAAAACGCGAAATTCAGGCAGAATCGGCCGCCTATGCGATCTGTTCCTACTATGGTATAGATACGTCTGAATATTCTTTCCCATATATAGCAGGCTGGCAGAAAGAAATGAATGAAGAAGAACTCAAAGCTTCGCTGCTGGCAATCAGGAACACTTGTGTCTATATCATCAACACGATCGACAGAGTCAGAAACCCCATGCTGGCAGATCACTCTTCTACGCTTTCTCCATATGCATCACATAACAGGTTCACCACAAAATAAGGACTTTTCCTTTCAATGAGAGATTATTTCATGGAAAGTCAACAATGTTGAAACTGATTTGTTATAAGACTGTAGTTATACAACCAACTCAGAATCCGGTAATACCGCCCTGTTTTCTGGAAACCTTATGAAGGATTGTAAAAGCCTTTCTGCCAATCACATAATATACAATCGTAAGAACAATCAGTAAAACCATTTCACTTCTGATTTCCAGCACAGTCGGATAATGGAACAGGAAACCACGGATCAGATCCAATCCCCATGTATACGGGAAAAAACAGCCAATTACTTTAACAGCTGCAGGCAGATCACTAAAAGGAATCAATACCCCGCATACAAACGGTGCAATGTTGCCAAGAAAAGAAACAAGCTGATCCGTTTCCTTCCATACAAACATTAAAGAAACAAGAATCAATGCAAAACAATATCCGGCAAAAACACAAACCAGAAAAATACATAACGTTTCAAGAAGACCTGCAATGGAACCAGTAATGGAAATAACTGTACCTGATACAAGGATCAGTGGAAATGCGGTTACTAATGTCGATACGATGCCATCCAATGACCAGCCGATGATCAATTCATTGACGGATAAAGGCATCATCAATGTTTCATCTATGATTCCCTGCCGCATTTGTGAACGCATTGAAAAAGCAAAACTCCAGAGTGCTTCGACAAAGCTCCAGATAGCAAAAGCAACCAGAAGATAAACGGCATAGCTTCCTGCATCCGCAAATGAGAAGACACTGCCCTGCCCGTTTGGCAGCATTGTTACAGCCGGAATAATCGGAATCAGATTGGAAACAGACTCAGCCAGGAAATTAACCTTGTATCGGATATTGGTCAGAAAACTGATTTTCAGGAGTGTCCAGATTCTTACCATTCTTCCTCATCTCCTCTTCTTTTCATATCCCTGATGCCTTTTTCAAGAAGCGGTGCTCCGATGATCAGGAAAACAAGTGATACAATAAACCAGCTGACTGCCTGTACCGGCGTCAGGCTGTATTTCTGTTCGGAGAACAAAATACCATACGTCAAAGGCAGACAATATGAAACAAACCTTAATATATACGGATACTTCTTAATGGAATATGTATAGCCTGAAAGAAAACCAAACACCTGCTGCAGGAAGGAATTGATACCGGAGATTTTTTTATACTTCAATACCAATACGCTGTAGCCGATGCTGAAGCAGAATAAGGAAAAAGCAGTCAGATAAACTTCCAATGCAAACATGCCGGGATTCTCTACAGTGACACCGAGGATCAACTTCGTCAGTGTCAAGGTAACCACAGTCATGCATGTATTGTCCAATACCAGGAAGAGGAATTCCATGAATTGAAACTGCAGAAAAGAACAAGGTGCCATCAATACATTAGTAAACGTTCCTTCCATTTTCAGTGCTGAAATCGAATCTGAGATACCGAACATGAACTGAACCATCCAGCTCCACAAGAGCATGGTTTCAAGAATATGCGAAGCAATTCCGTAATTCTCTGCCAGCATAATATAAGGAGCGATCATAAAGAAAGGATTGAACCATAAATTCAGCGTCATCATTTTATAACGCCACTCCATCAGGATTTCTTTCTTTATAAACCAATACATAACTTGCCATCAGAAAGAATCAGGTGCGTCCATCTTTCTTTCATATATTCCGTCTGGTGGGTAACGATGACTATTGTTTTTCCTGTATTTTCCATTTCTTCAATCAGAGAAGCAATCAAGGCTTCTCCTGCCGGATCAAGACCGCTGAAAGGCTCATCCAGGAAAACAACCTGCGGATCATACAACATGGTTCTTGCGAACATCAGGCGTTTCTTCATGCCGGTAGAATAGGACTCAATAAACTTATTATCATTTGCCAGACCTACCTTCTCCAATAAAGCAGGCACAGTTTTTTTCAGAACTGCCTTCTTCATTCCGTAAATACTGCCGATCATACAAAGATTTTCATATGCGGTTAATTTGTAATACAAAGTTCTGTCTGAGGCAAATACATAGCCGATCTTTTTCTTACAGGCATTGCTGAGCTTCAAGGTATCTTCACCTAGAAGCGTAACTTTTCCTTCATCCGGAAGGATCAATCCCATCATGATTTTCAGCAGTGTGCTTTTGCCGGAACCATTTTCACCTGTGATGTAATACACCCCTGGTTTGAAATCTATAGTTATGTCTTTCAATACCTGCTGGTCCCCGAATGCTTTGGAACAATGTTCCACTTTAATTGTTTCCATACGTAATTAATTCTCCCTTTTTCTCAGCATATTTTTTCATAACCAGTACTGATTTTTCCAGACTATGTGACAATGCTTCTTTATCACATTGTATTGATGTATTGTTAATAAATGCATTATATTTACATCCGCCATTGCACAAGCTTTTATAATCGCAATTTCGACATTCATTTCGTGAGTCTTCAATCCAATTGGCCTGATAAACAAAATACTGATACGGATCATTCAAAAACTGTTCTTTTGTCATCATTCTGAATTCTGAAAGTCCAAGTCCGGAAATGCATTTATACAAATCTCCCTCCGGTCCTATTATTACGTCATTCTCTTTCAGTCTTATACATATTGGAGACGGTGCGATTTGCAATACTTCACAATCTTTATCAATTAGATAATTTATTGCATCATAAATCTGGTCTGCATATTCCCTAGAAGCAAGAATGTTGTCTTTTGTATATTCAGATTTGTTATATGGATGACATTCCTCCCCTACATTAAAAATAATTCTTGGATTGTTCCCATGGATATAATCAGAAAAATTCATACAGAAATAATCAACCAAGTCAAAGTAATTATGTATATTATGACGATCCAACACAGAATTTATTATTATTTGGACATTCGAATTATTAAGAATTGTAAAAATATTTCGCTCTTTTCTAGCTAAGTGTTGGCGTTGTACCTTGGAACGTACAGCCCTTCTCTGACCTTCAGCTATACTCACATATGTAAATGAGGTAAGCGTA
>OMXQ01000139.1 GCA_900315065.1 uncultured Erysipelotrichaceae bacterium | reverse complement strand
ATGTTGTCGATAAAGGCATCCTTAATTGCACTCAGGACACTGTTGGACTGCATCTTACCAGCAACGGTGAGCAGTCCGTTCATAAATTTGTCTTTCATGGAATTAAAATTCCCCTTTCGTTACTTATAATTTATTTATTCACAAAAGACGATTCAATAATTATGTGAAAAATTGATTCTGAATTTTCTTATATTTCACATATTTCTTACATAAATGACACTTTTGCAAATTTATGTGTCATTTTTATTTTGCATTAAGCGTTTTCATTTTTTATAAGCGCTTTCATTGACATAAATCAATCAGTTTTGTGGGTAAATTATGTGAGCTGTTTTGCCTGTCCGGATAGGATCAGCAGTCCCCTGCTCTCTTTCTGTATCCTTTCATTCCACTACACAAAATATTCTGTTTTCTCCGATAGTGTCACACGCAAAAAAAAATAAAAGACACAGTCATTTCTGACCATGCCTTTCAATGAACCTTTCCGATTAAGCCTTGTTAGCAGAACCGTAAGCTTCGCAGAGTTCAACAACCTTCTTGGTAATTGCTTCTGCACCCGGTTTCAGGAGCTTACGTGGATCGTAGCCCTTGCCTTCGCGATCCTTGCCTGCTTCGATGTAAGCACGGGTAGCCTTGGCAAATTCGAGCTGCAGTTCAGTGTTGATGTTAACCTTGGATACACCAAGTTCAACAGCCTTGTGAACCTGATCAAACGGAATACCGGAACCACCATGCAGAACCAGCGGCTTGCCGTTGACTGCTTCGTCGATTTCCTTCAGTCTGTCGAAGTTCAGGCCCTTCCAGTTAGCCGGGTAAACACCATGGATGTTGCCGATGCCGGCTGCCAGGAAGTCAACGCCCAGAGCTGCAACAGCTGCACATTCCTTCGGATCAGCTAATTCGCCTTCGGAAGTAACGCCGTCTTCTGTACCGCCGATACCGCCGACTTCGCATTCAACGGAAATGCCCTTGGAATGAGCCAGAGCAATGATTTCCTTGGACTTGGCGACGTTTTCGTCGAAGTCATAATGAGAACCATCGAACATTACGGAAGTGAAGCCAGCTTCGATGCAGGCCTTGGCACCTTCATATGTGCCATGATCCAGATGCAGAGCGACCGGAACAGTGATGCCCATGTAGTCATAGATATTCCTGACCATGTCTGCTACTGTCTTGAAACCGCACATGTACTTGCCTGCGCCCTCAGATACCTGCAGAATTGCAGGAGAGTTTGCTTCCTGAATACCTGCGAGAACAGCCTTTGTCCATTCAAGGTCGTTCAGGTTAAATGCCGGAATGGCGTAATGGCCTTCATGAGCCTTGTCAACCATTTCCTTTGCAGAAACTAATGCCATAAGATGATATTTCCTCCTTAGTTTGCACATTTATTTTAAACCGAAACCAAAAAGATGAAAAGATATACGCTGAATAATTTACGTGCATTGTACGAAAAAAGCAGACATCTGCCTGCTTCTTATGTACTGCTCAATTATCGAACGCGTCGTCCCCGGTCGGTAAATCCAGGCCGCTCTTGTCCAATGTTTCTTCGACATCGTCATCATCATCAAGTTCAATGTCCTCTGTCTTGACATGAACTTCATCAAACTTGCGTCTGTTGCGCAGATCCCACTTGTTGTTTTCCAGGGAAGCGAAACGATTATCCAGCATCAATTCAGAATAGAACTGGGACTTCTTTCTCTTCATCTTGGCTTCCGGAATGTTCATGGTCTTTGCGACTTCTGTCCAAAGCTTCAGGAAATCTACTTCCTTCTTTCTCTTCGCCAGATTTTCATAGGCGACATCTGTCATTGTCTGATTGTACGTCATAACTTGAATACTCCTTTATTGAATAATGATTATTTTCTTTCTGACTTCTGGCCTTCAGGAAATCATCTGAAGATACCAGATCAAAATAAAATCCGAAACAACTTCGCCCTGCTGCAGAATGGAATACTCTACCTGCCACCTGTCCTCTCTTTTTTCCAAAGACCGGCAATACGTTTCAAAACGCATCTCACCATAGGGAGAAGACACAACGCTCTCGCCCTTCTGCCGCAGTTTCAGATCCGACCTGCTCGATACTTCTGCAGATCTTTCCAATACAACTCCCTCGCTGGAAAATGAAACTCTGTGCTTCGCACCCGTTTCTGCTTCCTTGTAAAGAAGACGGTCACTGTTCAAAAGTCCGATTGTATCAACGATTACGCTCTCCTTGTTTTCCAGTAAATCTTTCTGAACAAGTTTCACACGGACCTTCAAGCAAGTCTTTCCTCCTTCTTTGCATGATGATTATACAAAAGAAAACTTTTACGTCAACAATCTCTCTCATGAATTTGCGTATACTGTGTTTATTCCATGATAATGTCTCAAGTGTTAGAAAGGGAAAATGTCCCAGGCAGATACAGCCTGAAACTGACAGTTTTTATTGCCAGATTGGCTTC
>OMXQ01000092.1 GCA_900315065.1 uncultured Erysipelotrichaceae bacterium | reverse complement strand
CTTACCTCGCTTACATATGAGAGTATAGCTGAAGGTCAGAGAAGGGCTGTACGTTCCAAGGTACAACGCCAACACTTAGCTAGAAAAGAGCGTTGTTTTTCGAAAAGTTTGATGTCATTTAACAAAAATATCAGTTGCGCAAAAAAAGCAGAATGCTATAATTTGAAAAGATCAGGAAATGATCAGAATTCTTGTCCGCTTTTGAAAAAAGCTGAGGCTACACGGACGGCCGGGACAAATGCCGAAG
The DNA here is from genome assembly GCA_900315065.1 of uncultured Erysipelotrichaceae bacterium. Lineage (GTDB taxonomy): Bacteria > Bacillota_I > Bacilli_A > Erysipelotrichales > Erysipelotrichaceae > Bulleidia. The sequence goes on along the minus strand of OMXQ01000092.1, from coordinate 6,618 downwards.
ACCCGATGAAGATTCGGGGACCGCACCGCGGGTGCGGGTGCAGCGAAAGCTGTGTTATTGATTGAGTCAGAAGCTCAAATTTTACAAGCTGATTTGCAGGTCACTTATAAAACGGTCAATGATAGAAGGCATGGAATCCTGACAGGGAATCCTGACGAGCAACTATCGCTGCTTTTTTGGGAAGCAGTATGGACATTGAAATTTACAGGTGACGCATTTCAGCGCCGCCTGTTTTTTGTCCTGAGGGAAACAGAAAACGGCATCTGTTTGTTTTGAGGAGGAAAGAATAATGAAAATCGTACAGAATGGAATGAAACTCACACTTGTTTCCGCAATGGCAATGGGTTTAGCTGCCTGCAGCAGCGGAAGCACTGCATCATCGGATGAAGCAGTAGATGCACAGGAAGAATACGGCTGCAGTGTTCTGAATGTTTACAATGCCGGTGAATATATCGGCGAAGACGTCATTTCAGACTTTGAACAGCAGTTCAATGCCAGAGTAAATTATGATACTTTTGAATCCAATGAAATCATGTATACAAAGCTGCTGGGCGGTTCCAGTTATGATGTTCTGGTGCCGAGTGATTACATGATCGAAAGATTGATTTCAGAAGATCAGCTGCAGAAGCTTGATCTGTCTGTGATTACAAATGAAAAGGACTATGACAAGAATGTGCTTGCCATGCGTGATGCTTTTGACAAGGATGGCGAATATTCTGTTCCTTATTTCTGGGGCACAGTCGGTATTGTCTATGACAAGACAATCGTTGATCCTGCAACTGTAGAAAAGCTCGGCTGGGATCTGTTCAAGGATACAGATTACAAGGGACAGTTCTATTACTATGATTCCCAGCGTGACGGCTTCATGGTTGCTTTCAAGGCATTGGGTTATTCCATGAATACAGACAATGACGATGAAATCCAGGCTGCTTACAACTGGCTGCGTGAAATGAATGACACGATGGAACCTGCTTATGTTACGGATGAAGTCATTGACGGCATGGTACAGGGCAACAAGGCATTTGCTTTAATGTATTCCGGTGATGCTGCATATGTATTGAGCCAGAACGAAAACATGGCATGGTATGAACCGCAGCAGGGAACCAACAAATGGGTAGACGCAATGGTTATTCCGGCTAATGCATCCTGCCCGGGTCTGGCAAATGCGTTCATCAACTACATGGCTTCCTATGATGTTCAGACTGCCAATGCTTCTGAAGTCGGTTATACTTCCCCGCGTACTGATGTTGCCGAGGAAATGACTGCTCCTGGCGGAGATTACGAAGGCATCTCTGCTGCCAATCCGAGAAGCGATGGTCCTAAGGATGAAGTATTCCATTACAACCAGAAGCTGACTGCCAAGCTGTCAGATCTCTGGAACAAGGTCAAAGTCCAGTAATTTCAGATATTTCAGTATTGATACAGATCATCCGGCTGTTGATTACAAGTCACAGTCGGATTTTTTTATATTGTGCAGATTGTATCAGGGGTCTGCACTTTGCAACATTACAGTTATGATCCAACGTCTGTATCTGTTTTGGATTATGAAAACAGCTTCAGCTTTGACGTGCTGTCAATCGGAATTTGTTTCTTTGAAAGTTAAACATATCGTTTAAGTAGGAAATATAAAGAAAATGTAATGATAAAGTAAAAAAAAATAGTAAAGAAAGCGCTTGCAAAACTCTACTTAATGAGTAAATATTGTTATAGGGAGCATATGAAATGAACATATGCAACAATACTTCAGTATTTGGGAGGAAAAAAATAATGAATAAGAAGTATTTATCATTGCTGCTTGCAGGCGTAATGTCGGTAAGTCTCGTCGGCTGTTCCAGCTCTTCTTCCGCTGCCACTAAGGAAAGCAAAGGCTCATCGGATGTCAGTCCTGAAATGCAGGAGCTGATCGATGCTGCCAAGAAGGAAGGCGAACTGGTCGTCTATGGTTCCTGCGAAGAAGATTATCTGAGTGCAGCTGCCAGCCATTTCGAAGAACTCTATGGTATCAAGACAACGTATCAGAGATTGTCTACCGGTGAAGTCGAAGCCAAGATTGCAGAAGAAAAAGGAAATCCTTCCGCAGACGTATGGTTCGGCGGCACAACCGATCCTTACAACATGGCAATTAACGATGGTCTTCTGGAACCGTATGAAGCAAAGAATGCAAGTCATCTGATTGGTGATACCTATCGTGACAAAGATGGTTACTGGTATGGTATTTACAAAGGAATTCTCGGTTTCTTCGTAAACAAGGATGAACTGGAACGCATGAAGCTGGATGCTCCAGCTGATTGGGAAGATCTGATCAAGCCTGAATACAAGGATCTGATCTGGATGTCCAACTATAATACTTCCGGTACTGCAAAACTTGTCATCAATACCATGATTCAGAAGTACGGTCATGACAAGGGTATCGAATATCTGAAAGATCTGGATAAGAATGTACAGGTTTATACAAAGTCCGGTTCTGGTCCTTCCAAGAACGTAGGTACAGGCGAATGTGTCGTAGGTGTTGGCTTCCTGCATGATGCAATTGCCCAGATCGTTGATAACGGCTACAACAATATCGGTCTGATCATTCCTTCTTCCGGTACTTCTTATGAAATCGGTGCTACTGCTATCTTCAAGGGCTGCAAGCATCCGAATGCTTCCAAGCTGTGGATCGAATATGCTTTGTCTCCTGAGTGCGTAGAGCTTGCGCAGAAGAATGGTTCTTATCAGTTCCTTGTCATCGATAACGCAAAGCAGCCGGATGTTGTCAAGGACTTTGGTCTTGATCCGGATAATGTTATGGATTATGACTTTGAGGATGCGAAGGAAAATACAGCTAAGTATGTCGAAGAAGTTATGAATGCTCTGAACGGCGGAGATTCACGTTTCAAGACTGAATAATTATCTGATTTGAATTCAGCGAGGCGGGACTGCAGAGACAGTCCCGTTTCTGTTTGTTTGAGAAGAAAGGAATAGTGTATGGGTACAGCAAAAACAGCGCAGTCCGCTGCTTTGGATCGCAGAAAATTTTTCGGCGATCCGATTATGGTTACCACGATTGTCGTTCTGATTGCCTTCCTTGCTTTGTTTATTCTTTATCCACTTGCAATTCTGATGGTGGATTCTGTTATTACAGACAAGGGATTTACTTTATCTATTTTCCAAAGAGTGCTGGCAATGCCGAATTTCCGGCAGGCAATTTCCAATACTTTGAAGGTTGGTTTCTTTGTTGGTATTACATCCGCATTGATTGGTCTTCTGTTTGCTTATGTGGAAGAATACGTGCAGCTGAAAACAAAGTTCATGTCGCATCTCTTCCAGCTGGTCAGTTTGCTGCCTGTTGTTTCACCGCCTTTTGTGCTTTCTTTGTCCATGATCATGTTGTTTGGCAAAGCCGGGATTATTACCCGTTATCTGCTGCATATCTATGACAATAACGTCTATGGTTTCTGGGGCATTGCCATCGTTCAGACGATGACTTTCTTCCCGGTCTGCTACATGATGCTCAAAGGTCTTTTGAAGAATATCGATCCTTCTCTGGAAGAAGCAGCCCGTGATATGGGTGCCAGCAGATGGAAGGTATTTACTTCAGTTACTTTGCCTCTCATATTACCGGGATTAGGCAATGCGTTCCTGGTTTCTTTCATTGAATCGATTGCAGACTTTGCCAACCCGATGATCATCGGTGGTTCCTATGATACTTTGGCAACGACCATTTATCTGCAGATTACCGGTGCTTATGACAAGGAAGGTGCTGCTGCTATGGCAGTCGTTCTGCTTGCCATTACACTGGTGATGTTTATCATTCAGAAGTATTATCTTGAGCGCAAGTCAACGGCAACGCTGACAGGGAAAGCGAGCCGGGCAAGAATGCTTATTACGGATAAGAGCGTTACGCGTCCTTTGTCTTTGCTTTGTTCCTTGATGGCTTTGTTTGTTCTGATGATGTATATCTGTGTTCCGTTTGGTGCTTTGTTCAAGACATGGGGATATGATTTCCATCTGACTTTCAAGTGGTTTATTCAGGTATTTGCAAGATACAAGGGATTGAAGGCATTCAAGGATTCCTTCCTGCTTTCTCTGATTGCTTCCCCGATTACTGCTCTGTTGTCCATGATTATTTCCTATCTTGTCGTCAAGAAAAAGTTCAAGGCAAAGGGATTCATCGAAGCGGTTTCCATGCTTGCCATGGCAGTGCCGGGAACTGTTCTTGGTATCGGTTATATCCGCGGTTTCTCCGGCGGACTGTTCCATACAGGTATTCTGAGAGGCTTGTACGGAACCGGAGCTTTGCTGGTAATCTGCTTTATCGTCCGTTCTTTGCCGACTGGTACGAGATCCGGTATTTCTGCATTGCGGCAGATCGACAAGAGTATTGAAGAATCTGCGTATGACATGGGTGCTGATTCTTTCAAAGTATTTACATCGGTGACATTGCCTTTGATCAAGGATAGTTTCCTGTCTGGTCTTGTCACTGCATTTGTCAGAAGTATCACAGCTATTTCCGCAATCATTTTGTTAGTTACGCCGGAATATCTGCTGATTACAGTTCAGATCAATGAATTTGCAGAAAAAGGTGCCTATGGTATTGCCTGTGCCTTTGCAACAATTCTGATCATCATCACCTATGGTTCAGTTGCTTTGATGAATGTATTTATCAGATACTTCGGTACAAGCCGCGCAATTAAGGAGGAAAAGTAAGCATGGCAAAGGAGAAGAAAGGCGTACGCCTTGAACATATTTCAAAAATTTACAAGGATCCGAAAACAGGAAAAGATTTCTACGCAGTCAAAGATTCAAACATTGAAATCAAACCAGGCAGTTTTGTCACTTTACTGGGTCCTTCCGGCTGCGGAAAAACAACAACCCTGCGTATGATTGCAGGTTTTGAGTCTCCGGATGAAGGCGAGATTTATCTCGGCAATGAGCCGATCAATGCCCTGACGCCTAACAAGCGTGATACTGCTATGGTTTTCCAGAGCTATGCTTTGTTGCCGCATTACAACATCTTTGATAATGTTGCATATGGTCTGCGGATCCGCAAGATGGATAAAGACACCATTAAGGAAAAAGTCACAAATATTCTGAAACTGGTAGGCCTGGAAGGTATGGAAGGCCGTATGACCAACCAGCTTTCCGGCGGTCAGCAGCAGCGTGTTGCTTTGGCTCGGGCACTGGTTATTGAGCCTGGTGTGCTGTTGTTTGATGAACCGTTGTCCAACCTGGATGCCAAGCTGAGAGTCACGATGCGGACGGAAATCAGACGCATTCAGCAGGAAGCTGGGATTACCGCTATTTACGTAACCCATGATCAAAGTGAAGCGATGGCAATCTCAGATCAGATTATCATCATGAACAAGGGATTCATTGCCCAGATCGGAACACCGCAGGAAATTTACTACCATCCGGTCAATAAGTTTGTGGCTGACTTTATCGGTGAAGCCAATTTCCTGGATGGCGTGATTGAATCCAAAACAGGCAGTGATGCAATTGTCAATGTGAACGGGCATCGGATTGAAGTTGTTGATGCGGATAAATTCAGCACTGGTCAGGCAGTTACAATTGTTCTGCGTCCGGAAGGGGCCGTTGTCGCAGATGAAGGACAGCTGCCATGCAAAGTTGTCCTTTCTACTTTCATGGGCAGCTATCAGAATTACCACGTCATGGTCGGTGAAACCTTAGTCAAGATAACGGATTTCAACCCGAAATCAAAGAAAATCTATCAGGTCGGCGATACAGCATTCGTCAGATTTGAAAAAGAAAACCTTCATCTGTTATAGCGAAGCTGAAAAGGAGGGGATGATATGACTTCACTAGTAGAAATAGTACATGGCTGGAGTTTTCTGTCTATGTTAATCCGGCTGTTCATTGCCATGTGCATCGGTACCTTGATCGGTATTGACAGAGAACGGAAAAACCGCGGAGCGGGTATTAAAACGCATGCACTTGTGTGTCTGGGCTCTGCCCTGACTATGATGACCAGTGAATATATATATCATTCTTTTCCCGGTGCAAAAGCAGATATGGGAAGACTTGGCGCCCAGGTAATCAGCGGGGTCGGTTTTCTTGGCGTAGGGACCATCATTATTACTGGCCGCAATCAGATCAGAGGATTGACAACAGCTGCCGGTTTATGGACATGTGCCTGCACAGGATTAGCAATCGGAATCGGATACGTAGAAGGAACGATCATTGCCATTGGTCTGGTTCTGTTCGTATTGATTGTTCTGGACAAGGTTGATTACCACCTGCGGATGCATCTGAAACAGACAGATATCTATATGGAAGTCAAAAACTCAACAGGGGTAACAAATGCCATCCGGTTTCTGCATAAAAAGAAGATCCGTCTTCATGATCTGCACTTTACCAGACAGACAGAAGCAGAAGACAACGTGGGTGCTACTTTCTATGTTGACACTGCATCCATTCCTGCTGATCTGAATCTGATTGAAGCTTTGCGTGAGATCCCGTATGTAGAGTATATTGAAGAATTATAAGAATGCTGAAAGAACGGAGAGTTGTGACTCACTTTGGCTCACCAAACGGTTTGGGGGATTGAATAAACTCCATGGGGGATCTCATGGGGGACCGAATCAGAAGTGAAGCTAAAGAAACCCACGTTTACATGAT
>OMXQ01000037.1 GCA_900315065.1 uncultured Erysipelotrichaceae bacterium | reverse complement strand
GAACAAAATATGATCTTGGTAAAAATGGAACATGAAAAGCGGGAAAATCTCCCGCTGATCTTTAACCCTTTACAGGACATTATCGAAAACTATTGACAGCTATTTCCTTCCTGCTCTCGCTCTCAAACCCGTTTCGTGACATAATAAGTACGCGGAGGTATTCATTTTTTATGAAACGAACAGAAACCAGACCGATCTTTGTCGGCAATGTACAGATCGGCGGACAAAATAAATGTATCCTGCAGTCCATGACCAATGTTCCGGCCAAGGATGTAGAAAAAACAGCTGCCCAGATTAACGAACTGGAACAGCACGGCTGTCAGATCGCAAGAATTGCAGTTTTAGATGAAGCAGACGCCAGAGCCATTCCTCAAATCAAGAAGCGGGTTCATCTGCCGATTGTCGCAGATATTCACTTCAATCATCTGCTGGCTCTGATCGCTGCCGAAGGCGGCGTTGACGCTATCCGTATCAATCCGGGCAACATCGGCTCAGAAGAACACACACAAGCAGTTGTCAATGCCTGCAAGGCGCATCATATCCCGATCCGGATCGGCATCAACGGCGGTTCTCTGGAAAAGAATCTGATTGAAAAATACGGCGGTCCGTGTGCAGATGCCTTTATTGAAAGTGCAGATCGTCACGTAAAGATTCTGGAAGATCTCGATTTCCATGACATCTGTCTTTCTTTCAAGTCTTCCAATGTTGAATTGACCATTGCGGCTTATGAAGCTGCTGCGAAACATTATCCATATCCGCTGCACTTAGGCGTTACCGAAGCCGGTTCCTTTACCGAATCTGCTGTCAAGTCTTCCGCCGCCTTAGGTACCCTGCTTCATGAAGGCATCGGCGACACGATCCGTGTTTCCGTATCTGCCCCGCCGAAGGATGAAATGATCATTGGCAAGAAGCTGCTCAAGTGCTTCGGTCTGTATGATAATGTACCGGATCTGATCGCATGTCCTACCTGCGGCAGAATTCAGTACAATATGTTACCGCTTGTCAGAGAAGTAGAAGATTATCTTTCTACTTTGAATGAAAACGTCACAGTTGCAGTCATGGGCTGCCCTGTCAACGGCATTCAGGAAGCAGGCAGAGCGGATGTCGGCGTTGCCGGCAGCTACGATTCTGCCATTCTCTTCCGTAAAGGAAAGATTGTAAGAACCGTTCCGCAGGCTGAGATCAGACAGGCATTGATTGATGAAGTCAATGATGTCATCCGTGAGAAGCACGCTGCTGAAAAGAAGTAATTACTGATACCCAAAACAAAAGGTCTTCGCGAGGGAAGGCCTTTTCATTTTGTTATTGTGCTTGTATTCTGAGCTGTTTATTACTGGTCAATGCGGCAATTTCTTCCTTGTAAGGTGGTTTTCCATCAACATACGGCGTTTCCAGGATCTTTGCAATATGATCAATCCGCTTGTTATGCGCAATTGCATACAAGGTATCAAAGCCGATGGTACCCTTGCCGATATTGGCATGCCTGTCTTTATGAGAACCTCTCGGGTTGAGACTGTCATTGAGATGGATGACTTTCAGTTTATTGAGACCGATCACATGATCAAATTCATCCAGAACATCGTCGAACTTTGTGACATCATAACCGGCATCATTGATATGGCATGTATCCAGACACACGCCGTATCTGTCTTTCTGTTTCAGGTTGGAAAGAATTTCTGCAAGCTGCTCAAACTGCCAGCCGATTTCACTGCCTTTGCCTGCCATGGTTTCCAATGTGATCATGACATCATCCGGCACTTCAACTTTATTCAGCTGACTGATTGCAGTATGGATGCCTGTTTCGGTGTCTGTTATCGTATAGGATCCCGGATGCAGAACCAGATACTTCGCCCCGATTTCATGAACTCTCTGTATTTCCTGCTGCAGAAAGGAAACTGCCAGTTCCATGACGCTTTCCTTTGTGCTGTTAGCAGGATTGATGATATACGGGGCATGGATGATCATCCTGTCCATGGGAAGATCATTTGCCTGCATCAGTGCTGCCGCTTCCTGTATTTTCAATTCCCGGGTGTCACGGCGCTTTGTATTCTGCGGGGCACCGGTATACAGCATGAAGGCATTGCAGCCGTAAGACAAGGCTTCCTTCACAGATCCTTTCAGGAAGTCAGGTGCCTTCATCTGTACATGACAGCCGATGATCATCAGCCGTTTCTTTCCTGACGGGCGCGTTCTTTGTACATGGCCTTCTTTTCTTCTTTGATCTTAGCCCGGATCATATCCCGTTTCTTATGACGATAGATCTTTTCAATCGCCATCTTTCTCTTTTTCTTGTAGCCTGGTCTGACTTTGGTGTTTTTCTTGTTGTTGTAGACCATGGCAATCTTTTTGTCCAGTTCATCGTCTTCTTTTCTTTGTCTTCTGATGCCATATGGTCTGAGGTCTGTCCAGCCTTCTTTCTTATAGCGCTGGTGTTCAAACTTAATGCCCCTTTTCATCAGAGAACGGATCGCTTCATCATCATTCTCATGATACAAAGCATAGCAGGTACCGGTGGAACCAGCCCGGCCGGTACGACCTGCTCTATGCACATAGTATTCAAGATCATTCGGGAAGCCGCAGGAGATGACATGGGAAATTTCACCGATATCAATGCCGCGGGCTGCTAAGTCAGTGGCAACTACATAGGTACTTTCCGCATTGGCAATGGATTTCATGGACTGTTTTCTTTGTCTTGAAGTCAGGTCGCCATGCAGCTCGGTTACCGCAAGTCCCTTGTTTCTGAGTTCTTCTGCAATCGTGGAAGCTTCTGCCCGGGTGTTGGTAAAGATCAGACAAACATAAGGATTGAAACCAGGCAGAATCGAAAGAATCGTTTCTGCATAGGTATGATGGTAACAAGGCACCAGAACATGACGGATATCCGGATTGAAGCGCACTGCTTCGCCAATCTGATATGTCAAAGGATGGTGCATGTATCTCTTCAGGAATGGTTTCAGCTGTTCCGGCATGGTTGCAGAGAAACAAAGCATCTGCAGATCTTCCGGCAATCTTCCGGCAAAAGCATCGATATCATCCAGGAAGCCGAATTCCAGGGTCATGTCAGCTTCATCGATGACCAGCATCTTTGCTTTATCAATGCGAAGCACACCGGCATTGAGGAAAAGATCCCGGATTCTGCCTGGTGTACCGATGACCATGTGAGGCTGCTGGTTCTTATAGGATTCAATTTCCCTATCACGATCTTTGCCGCCGATGACAAGCGAAACTCTGAGATCCTTCTTTACTTCCATCATGACCTTTGCATTTTCATAAATCTGGGCAGCCAGTTCTCTGGTTGGCGCCGTGATGACTGCCTGACAATCTTCAGACGTTTCATCGATCTTTTCCATGATCGGTATCAGGTAGGCATGGGTCTTGCCGGATCCGGTTGCGGAAAGGCCGATGATGTCCTTCCCTTTCAAAGCAGAAGGAATGACTTGTTCCTGGATCGGCGTAGGGTCCGTAAAGCCGCAGGCAGAAATAAATTTCATTGTATCTGGTTTCAGATTAAAATCTTCAAATTTTTTCATGTTTTCTCCTATAATGAATATACTGTACGAATAGTTGGAAAGAGGCAGACATTATGGAAATCATCAGTGTAATTCCAAGAGGATATTGTCAGGGCGTTGTGCGTGCCATCCGGATTGCCCGGAAAACCGTCGAAGAGAACCCTGGCGTGCCTGTTTCCATGCTTGGTATGATTGTACATAATCAATATGTTGTTGATGCCTGTAAAAAACTTGGCATCCGCTTTGTCGAAGAAAAAGGAAAATCAAGATATGATCTTCTCGATCAGATCGACGAAGGAATTGTCATCTTTACAGCCCACGGCATCAGTGATGCAGTACGTAAGAAAGCTCAGGACAAGGGTCTCACAATTGTAGATGCGACCTGCCCGGATGTCATTAAAACGCACGTGCTGGTAAAGGAACACTGCCAGAAAGGCGGTACAGTCCTTTACATCGGGAAGTCCCTTCATCCTGAATCCGAAGGAACAGTCGGGCTTTCAGACAGGGTACATCTTATCACAAACCTTGCAGATGTCGAGAACTTAAATCCGGATCTGAAAGACATTCTGATTACCAACCAGACAACCCTTTCCCTGCTGGATACCAGAGAAATCATCGATGCATGCATGAAAAAATTCCCGGATGCAAAAGCAGCGGATGAGATCTGCAATGCCACCCGGATCCGTCAGGAAGCAGTCATGAAACTTGAAAATATAGACCTGCTGCTGGTAGTCGGTGACGTGCGTTCCAACAATTCCAATCAGCTGCGTGAGATCGGCCTGAAAAGCGGCGCAAAGGAAGCTTTGTTAATTGATTCCGTCCATGCCCTCAAAGAAGAAATGATCCGAAATAAAAACCGCATTGCTGTCACAAGCGGTTCTTCTACACCTAATGAACTCACGAAGCAGGTCATTGATTTTCTCAGAACTTATGCAGAAACAGGCAGATGGGAAATGCCTGGTGAAATTACCTGTCAATTGCTTTAAGATCTGCCAGCTCTTCCGCCCTCAGAGGACGATACTCCCCTTCTTTAAGAGAAGGATCCAGAACCAGATTCTTCATTCTGATCCTCTTCAGGGAAGTGACTTTGTTGCCAAGCGATTTGAAGATAAATTTGATCTCGTGATACCTGCCTTCTCTGATTGTCAGAGAACAGGAATATTCCGAGATTTTTTTATACTTTGCCGGCTTGTAGGAAACACCGTCAAACGTAATGCCCGCTTCTATCTTTGCGATGTCTTCTTCTGTCAAAGGCGTATCAAAGCCGACAATATATTCTTTCTCGACGTGCTTCTTCGGCGAAAGCAGCTCATGTGCCAGCGGTCCGTCATTGGTGATCAATAAAAGACCGGTTGTATCCTTATCCAGTCTGCCGCACGGGAACATGCCCTTGTAGTCTTCCGCAATCAGATCCAGGACAATCGGTACTTTGCCTTCCGTTGCACAGATATAGCCGGCTGGCTTGTTGAGCATGTAATATACATATTTTTCATAGATGACTTTCTGGCCGTCTACTTCTATATGAGCGGTATTTTCATCAATACGGATATCACTGGTTTTTGCGACTTCCCCGTTGACAGTTACTCTGCCTGCCTTGACAAGCTTCTTGACTTCACTCCGGCTGCCAACCCTTGCATTAGCCAATATACGATCCAATCTTAACATCTGTTTTTCCTCAATTTTCCTTTTCTTCTGCCTCCAGGTCTTTGGCGATGAATTCCCGGCTTCTTTTTGTACCGGTGGAATCCCGCCACTCAACCAGAATCTGCAATGAAATAGTCTTTTCACTGCTTTCGCCGCTTAAGGAAATACCCTTGGCAAAGCCTTCTTCGGTATTGACCTGATAGGGGATCAGAGAAACGGAATCATCAAAGATACCAATGCTGGGCATCATTTTATCTGCCTCATCATAAGCAGTATGATCTTCTATAACAAGTGCTGTCACATTATACATGGCAACCTTGGGATGATCGATTACCACATAATATCTGTATGTCCCATCCGGCAAGGCAGTCATTTCTGTTTCCAGCGAAAAATGGGAACTATCCGGAGAAAATACAGCATTATCGTAGATGGTATTATAGTAGGTCTCATAGATCGAAAGCTGTGCATCCGTGACCCCGTCTTTTTCTTTTTTCTTTGCGCAGCCTGAAACTAAAAGCAGGCTGGTCAATGCAATGATCAAAGTCTTTCTCATGTGCCTATTATAACAAAAAGAGAACCGGAGTTCTCTTTCTGCTTTCAGAATGTCAATACAAAGTAATTCTTCTTGCCCTTTTTCAGGATGGAGAATTCATTGTTTACGGCATCTGCCTTGTTCAATACAAAGTTCAGATCTGCAACCTTATTGCCGTTGACGGAGACGGAACCCTGCTGGACAAGTCTTCTTGCCTCGCCCTTGGACTTGGAAATACCGGCAGCGACCAGCGCATCCAGAAGGCCGGTACCATCAGCGATCTGTGTCTTCTTGGCATCTGCCAGACCATCCTTCATTTCTTCTACAGACAAAGTCATGATATCGCCATGGAAGAAGGTATCGGTAATCCGAAGTGCCTTTTCAAGACCATCTTTGCCATGAACCATTTCCGTTAATTCAGCAGCCAGTGCCTTCTGAGCTTCTCTTCTTTCCGGTGCTTCCTGCAGGCTCTTTTCGAGATCCATGATTTCTTCCGGAGATCTCAGAGACAATCTCTTGAGGTAATCGATGATATCACTGTCCGGTGTATTGAGCCAGAACTGATAGAATTCATAAGCATTGGTTCTGTTCGGATCCAGCCAGATATTCTTGCCTTCAGACTTGCCGAACTTGCTGCCGTCGCTCTTGGTAATTAACGGAGAAGTGATACCCCATACTTCTGCATCTTCGCCTTCAACCTTACGGATCAGTTCCATGCCGGAAGTCAGATTGCCCCACTGGTCGGAACCGCCGATCTGAATGCGGCAGTTATATTTCTGATACAGGGTCAGGAAGTCCATAGCCTGCAGAATCGTATAAGAGAATTCTGTATAGGAAAGACCTGTATCCAGTCTCTTCTTGATGGTGTCCTTCTGCAGCATGTATGCAACATTGAACAGCTTGCCATAGTCTCTTAAGAAAGACAGCAGAGTCATCTGACCCAGCCAGTTGTTGTTGTTTTCCATGATGGCAGCGTTGTCGCCGTCAAACTTCAAGAACTTTGCCAGCTGTCCCTTGATGCATTCTGCATTATGCAGAACTTCTTCATGAGTCAGCAGCTTGCGTTCAGTTGTCGGTCTCGGGTCGCCGATCATGCCGGTAAAGCCGCCGCACAGAGCGATCGGTCTGTGGCCGGCATCCTGATAACGACGCAGGAGGATGATCTGCTGCAGATGTCCTACATGCAGGGAATCCGCAGTCGGGTCAAAGCCGCAGTAAACAGTCTGCCTGCCTTCATGCAGTGCCTTGACAAGACCATCATAGTCAGTGACGTCCTTGACAAGTCCTCTCCATTTCAATTCTTCAATAAAATCCATTTCCTTTTCTCCTCTGGACGCCATAATAAAAGCGTCCTTATATGATCTAAGGACGCTATACGCGCGGTACCACCTTAGTTTGCGGATTTCTCCGCACCCTCTTTCGCCTTTAACGCAGGTAACACGTCTGTTTTTTCAGAACGCTCCAGAGATGTATTCACAAGATTGACGGATGTCCTTGCACCAGCCGGACACTCTCTAGTACTCATCAGATCAGGTTACTTCTTCCCCTTCACAGCTGAATTCATTTTAGCTGAATCAAAGCCAAAGTCAATCTTTTGTTGTCTGTCTTGGCGTGAAGAGATAACTCAGCTCAATGGATTCATTCTTCTCACTGTCTTCTGTCTGCAGCATCTTGGTCATGACACGCATGGAAACTGCACCTAAGTCATAGGCAGGAATGGAGAAGGAAGAAATCTGCGGACGCACCATGGCATTGTACTTGGTATCAATGACACAGACGACTTCCATGTCATCCGGAACCTTGATGTTGTTTTCTCTGGCCGCATTCAGAATGGCCATAGCCTGGGAATCACGGTTGCCGATCATCAGATCATAGGAATGTTCCTTCAGCCATTTGCTTAAGAAAGCATAGGAAGTACGGGAGTCAGCCGGGATCTTGAGGAAACCGTCAAACTTCTTTCCCTTAGCTTCAAAAGCACGGGTTGCCCCGGCAATCATCTGCTGGCATGCATATTGATTCTTTCTGTCTTCGATGATGGCAATCTTGTCCTTGCCTTCTTCCAGGTACTTTGTGGTCAGTTCAAAGATGGCCTTTTCAATATCTACGTAAACAGAGCAGACAGAATCATTCCTGATTTTGGAACCGATCATGACAATCGGAATGTTATACTTGCTCAAAGTCTCCATTTCCGGCATCTGCAGCTTGTCATTATAAACGACAACGCCGTCGACATGGCTCTTGATAATATCTTCAATGATAGAAGAAAGATCCGTTATGCCGGCCGTAATGGTATGCAGCATAATGTTGTAATTATAAATCTTGGCAACATCAATCAGACCATTGATAATCTGGCCGGTATAGGTAAAGGAAGCTTCCGGTACGACCAGACCGATAATGGTTGTTTTCTGCAGAGCCAGTCCCTGGGCAATGGCATTCGGCTTGTAGCCGAGCTTGTCAACGGCTGCCTGAACTCTGTCTCTGGTTGGTCTTTTGACAACATTGGAACCATTGATGACACGGGAAACAGTAGCTAAGGAAACACCAGCTTCTTTGGCAACATCATAAATTGTGACTCTTTTCATAACTTACTCCCCGCCTTTCTTATCTTCTTTGCGATCCAGAAAATCCTTTACGCTTTCGCTCCCTTTTTTCAGAAGATCAGATGCACCTTCGCCGCCTTTCTTCAGAAGTGACGAAGCAGTTGTTTTCACACCGCTGATTGTCTTTTGTACATTCTCGCTCTTGTACAAAGCTTCAGCAGATTCACTGCCCTTTTTCAGAAGATCAGCTGCACCTGTTTTGACATCGCTGATTGTCTTCTGAACATCTTCACGATTATAGAAAGCATCAGCACTTGTAACCACACTCTTAACGGTGCCGGCTGCCTTATCATATGCCTTCTGCAGATTTTCCTTTGTTTCATCATTGAGATGATCAGAAACAAACTTTCCGGCTTCCTTCACCTTGTCCTGTGCCTTGTTTACAAAAGCGGCAGACTTTTCCTGAACATCCGGATTATTCTTTACTTTTTCAACGGCACCTTTGGCAGCTTCAGCAGCTTTGACGGCATTATCCTTCAGATACTGGACTGTAGTATCAAGATCCGGCAGCTTCTTTTCTTCTGCCTTGATGTCCTGAATGCCTTTTTCCAAAGTATCCTTAGCGGCTTCTTTAAGATCATTGATCTTGCCGGCAGGCGTTTCTTCTTCTGCCTTCTTTTCATTTTCTTCGTTCAGTTCTTCGATCTTTTTCTTCAGATCACTGACAGTTTCTTCCACATTGGTGATAGGATCCTTGACATCATCAATGACCGGTTTCTTTTCCTCATCACTCATGATCTTCACCTGCCTTCTTTTCATCTGTGTCTTCCAGAGCTGCACCAGCTTTTTCAAGAATTGTGTCAGTGTTCCTGGAAGCAAAGTCAGCTACTTTGCCGAAAACAGCACTTGTCTTGTCATGAACCTTGTCAAGAGAATGAGAATACTTGACAGCTGTATCCAGCGGTGCCTGTACCTTCTCCATGCTCTGGTCCACCAGTTTCAGCGTCGGATCCAGATTCTTAATTGTGTCGTTGAGGGAATCCATGACCTGCCAGCCTTTTTTCAGCAGAATACAAACAAAAATCAGGGCAACAGCACCCAGAATAGGCAGCAGCTGCTCTGATACGTTCTGCAATGCCAATAATAGAGCGTCCATACAAAAATCTCCTTTATTTAATTGGCATTATAAATCTAAATGTAAAAACTTTCAATATTTATGATAGCGCTTTTTGAAAAATCTTTCAGACAAATCAGGCAACCTGTTTAACCAGATTTGCCAGGCCGTAAATATCTTTACTGGACATAAACAGGAAACAAGCCGGACACTCTCTGGCAAGAACCTTTGCCCCTGCTTCGTCTTCAGTGATAACAACAGAACCAGGAATCATCTTCTGCAGATAAGTAATATCGATATTGGTGCCATCCTGCTTGTCATCAATGGAAGTAAAGTCACAAAGATAAACCTTATCTGCCTTTTCCAGCTGTTTCTTGAAATCTTCCGCGAAATACTTGACGCGGGAAGCCCGATGCGGCTTGAATACCGCTACAAGCTTTTTATCCGGGAAACGAAGTCTGGCAGTATCGATCGTTACGCCTACTTCCGTCGGATGATGGGCATAGTCATCAATGAATACATTATCTCCATGCTTTTCAACGACAAATCTTCTCTTGACGCCATGGAAAGACGCAAGACCATCTTCAATCATCTGAGCTGGTACACCTTCGAGAATACCAATGCCGATCACGCCTAAGGAATTCAATAAGAGATGATGACCAACTAAAGGCAGATCAAAATGCGCATACGGCTTCTTCTGGAACAATACATCAAAAGACATGCCGTCTGAAGATTCCTTTACATTGACTGCCTGGATATCATCATCGTCTTTGAGACCATACCAGTAATGTTCTTTGCCGCCAAGATCCAGTTTTCTCGCTTCTGCATCATCACCGCAGATGACCAGAGCCTTCTTTACGTTACGGGCAAACTGTTCGTAAGCACTGCGGTAATCTGCATCATCCTTGAAATAATCAACGTGATCAATATCAACGTTGGTTACAATCGCATAATCAGGATGATAAGCCAGGAAGTGTCTTCTGAACTCATCTGATTCCAGACAGAAATATTCTGTATTCTTTGTCAGATGTCCGGTTCCGTCACCGATCAGCCAGCCGGTTTCACCGAAATTCTTCATCACGGTGGAAAGCATGCCGGTCGTGGTAGTCTTGCCATGGGATCCGGCTATGGAAATCAGCTTATAATCCTTCAGAAACTGGCCCAGGAATTCATGATAACGGGCGCATACACATGTTTTGTTCTGACGGGCAGCGATGACTTCCGGGAAGTCTTCCAGGAAAGCATTGCCGATAATGACGTGCATGTTGTCTTTGATATTGGCCGGATCAAATGGATAAATCGGAATGTTTCTTTCGATCAGTCCCTTTTCGGTAAAGAAATGCTTTTCCAGATCAGAACCGGAAACCTTATTGCCAAGATCTGATAACATGCATGCTAAAGAGGACATCCCTGTCCCCTTGATTCCTATAAAGTAGTATTCCATAGAATTACTCGTCATCATCATCAAACAGCTGATGCTTGATCATGCCGGTATTTTCAATGGATGCCCTGGCATCTTTGTCTGCCTTGTCTGCTTTGACATTTTCTGCCTTTTTTTCAACTTCCCTGAATGCCGGGACTTCATCATCATCGTCATCGAGATTCAAAGACGGAAAAGCAGGTGCTTCTTCAGCCTTGACTTCTCTCTTTTCCTCAGCAAACTCCTGATCTCTTACCTTCAGAATATCATCGAGAGAGAATTCAGGAACATCATCTTCCGCAGCAGAAGAGGCATTGGCATCAATCTGATCCAGCAGTTCATTTGTAACGGTTTCTTCATCTGCAGCAGCCTTCTTCTTTTCCTCTTCCGGCTCAGCACCATACATCGGGGAAATGATCGGACTGACATTCGGATCATTCTTTGCCTTTTCGTTTTCCTTGATCTTGTTGGTTGTATTCTTCAGTGATGTCATATCCTTTTCATCTACACCGAAGATCGGAGAAATAACCGGACGGAACTGGTAGACATTGGCGTCTTCCTTCTTTTCCTTCTTCACAGGCTTTGCCTTGACAGGTGCCTTGATAGGCTTCTTCTCAGAAACAACATCATCTACTGTAATACCAAGAGACGGCTTTGTTACAGGCTTTTCAACCGGTGCTGCCGGCTGGGCGACAGGCTTGAGTGGTTCTGCCGGCTTGACGACAGGAGCTGGTGCAGGCTTGACAACCGGAGCTGGTGCAACTGCCGGGGCAACCGGCTTGGCAACCGGCTGAACAGCTGGTGCTGCAGGCTTGACGGCTGGGGCAGCTGGTGCCTTCTTTACAGGCGCACTTGTTTCTTCCTCTTCGTCTTCAATATCTTCATCTTCGTCTTCAAATAACAGATTCTGTAACTTTTTAAACATGGTATTTATCCCTTCTTTAACAAAACTCTTTTTTATTTTATGCCATAGAACATGGCTTGTTAATAACTATTTTACCATAAGGAAGCCGGTTCACGCTATTGTCCGGAAACAGTTTGTGCATCTGCTTCTTTTCTGCTTTCACCGATCAATTCACTGACGGCACCGTTTTCCGGTGCAGTTTCATCATAGATGCCGGTTTTTTCAGACTGGTAGGCTGGCGCTTCCTGATTGGAATAGGCGGCCAGAATTTCATCCTTGTCAATGACAAGAGATCTTGCAATCTTCAGCATTTCCCCGCTGATTTCAGAAGCTGTCAAAGCATCACTGACAGCGTAGAAATTGACTGTATCCGTATTCAGTTCGGTCAGATATTTCTTTCCGGAAAGCTGATAGATGGAAAGGTAATAAGGATGAGGTTCCTGATCCCTGTCTTCATATCTTCCATGTTCTGCAAATACGGCATCTTTCATCTGATCACTGCTTCTGGCTGCAGCATCGGTCTGATACGTCCCGTTGATAATGCCGGCGACATTCAGATTCATCAGAAACCTGGTTCCGTTGTAGCAGAAGATGTTTCCGTTTTCCTGCGTGCTGTAGCGGCCGATGCCGGGCTCAGCATAATAGGAATAATATTTCCTGGCCTTGTTAGCAGATCTGACTTCTTCGCTCTGTGCTTTCTGGATATACATATCCGTCCGCTCAGCCATAGACGAGGAAGCAGCACACCCGCAAAGCAGGATTGCACAGCAGCCAGGCAGTACTTTCTTCAGCATCATAACGACTCCACCTGCTTATTTTACCATATCCTTATTTTCCCTGCATGGCACCGCACAGAGGTAGTAGATCGGCTGGCCGAGCGCCATGAATTTGGCTTCATATTCTGTCACCGCATCTTCCGGATGTTCTTCCCTTCTGTAATCCACATAGAATTCTTTGAAAGTAAAGCCGTTCTGCAGAAAATACAGAACTGAATCTTCAAACAGACCTGTGTTGTCTGTCTTCATGCGGATGCAGCCGTTTTCACTCAATAAGTCTGTATACATCTGCAGGAAAGAAGCAGAAGATAATCTCTTCTTCTTTGCCTTCTTCTTCGGCCACGGATCTGAGAAATTCAGATGAATCACATCAATCTCACCCGGTGCAAACCAGTCAGCCATGTTTTCAGCATCCCCGACAATCATGCGGTTGTTGTGAATATCCGGATTCTCTCTTTCCAATGATTTTCTGGCGGCTACGGCAGCCGCACTATGATCCTTTTCCATACCGACCCAGCCGATATCCGGATACATCTGTGCCATCTGCAGCAGATAGCCGCCCTTGCCCATGCCGATTTCCACATGAAGTTCTTTGCAGCCAAGCAGGTCTCTCCATTTTCCTTTATATTCCTGAGGGTCAGAGTATATATAGTCTGCGTGTTCCTGCAGCCATGGATCTGCCCATTTTTTCTTGCGCATTCTCATAATTCAGATTTTCCTTTACCGCCCGAAATTATACCATACATTGCGAAAAAGGCAGAAAACTGAAAATGCCAGCTTCCTGCCATACCAAATCTGAATTGTTTTTGTTATTTCTGAAGCGAATGAATAACCTGGAGGGTTTTCTGAATAAGCGGACCTGATAAAAGAATCGTACAGATCGTACACAAGCCAAACTTTCCGCCCATAAGTACACCCAGGATTACAACCGCAGCATCAAGAATCATCCGGATCGTCTTCACCTGTTTCCCGCTTCTGGTCACAATGGAGAAAGTCAATGCTTCATAAGAACCTCTTCCTAGATCTGCCGAAGCATAGAGTGCCGTTCCCACTGCAAACAGGAAAATCCCTATGAGCATGATAACAAAGTTTACTGCCATCAAAGAAGTAACCAGATGCACCTTTGCAAAGACATCTACAAAAGAACTGTAAACAATCTGATACAGGATGGTGCCGATCTGGATCTGTTTCCTATCCAGAAAAAAGGAAACAAGGATCATGATCACAGCGACCAAGAAAGAAGATTGGCCGATGGTAAGACCCGTTGCTTTTGAGACACCCTGCCATAAGACTGCCAATGTAGCGCCGCCGAATCCTGCCCCGATTGCCGTCATAATACCGAAAGCTGAAAGTATGGAACCGAGGATAATTACAATGATTTTCTGCATCAGCTCTTTCTTATTCTGTATCATAATCTGTCTTCTTTCTGATTATTGAGATTTTGAGACTGATAGATAGCTATGAAAAAAGCTGTGTATATCAGAACAAACCTGACATGACACAGCTTTGCGCTTATTCAGCTGTTTCTTCTTCCTTCTTCTTGAAGACGCGGCGTTCTACATTTGCGCCTTCCTTGTCATGATCATGATGAGAAGGACGTCTGTCACCGCGGGCACCATGCTGAGGACGCAGCGGCTTCTTCGGTTCTACATAACCTTCCGGCTTCGGCAGACATTCACGGGCAGAAACCTTGACCTTGCCGGCATCATCAATGGCAATGACCTTGACATGAATCTTGTCGCCGACATGGAGTTCATTCTTGATGTCTTCTACTCTCTCCCACTTGAGCTGGGAAACATGGAGCAGAGCGTCTGTACCTGCAAACAGGTTGACGAAGACAAAGGAATCACGAACTTCGGTAACTGTTGCATCGTATTCTTCACCAACCTTGGCTTCACGGATAAGGTCTGTAACCATCTGCTTTGCCTTGTCGATCATAGCCTGATCTGTATGGTAGAAGATGCACTTGCCGTCATCATCGATATCAATCTTGACGTCGTTGCATGCTTCAATAATCTTGTCGATTGTCTCGCCGCCCTTGCCGATGACAACTCTGATCTTATCAACCGGGATCATCATCTGTTCGAACTTAGGAGCCCACTTGGAAACGTGGTCACGCGGAGCGGAAATAGCAGTTTCCATGTTATCAAGAATCTGCATTCTGCCCTTGTGTGCCTGGGCGAGAGCTTCACGCAGGATATCCATGGAGATACCTGTAACCTTGATATCCATCTGCAGAGCTGTGATACCTTCACGCGTACCGGCAACCTTGAAGTCCATATCGCCGTAGTGGTCTTCCATACCCTGAATATCTGTCAGGATGGAATATGTATCACCAACTGTGATCAGACCCATGGCAACACCGGCAACCATTCTCTTGATCGGAACACCGGCTGCCATCAGGGACATTGTACCTGCACAGATGGAAGCCTGGGAAGAAGAACCATTGGATTCCAGAACTTCTGCAACTGTTCTGATTGCATACGGGAACTCTTCAACGCTCGGCAATACCTGAGACAATGCCCTTTCACCAAGCGCACCATGCCCGATTTCACGACGGCCAGGAGAACTCATTCTGCCGACTTCACCGACGGAGAACGGCGGGAAGTTATACTGATGCATGAATCTCTTTTCTGTATTCGGCGTCAGATCTTCAATAACCTGGGCATCAGACAGCGGACCCAGGGTTGTGATGGACATAACCTGTGTCTCGCCACGCGTAAACATAGCGGAACCATGAACTCTCGGCAGAAGATCTACCTGGGAATTCAGAGGACGAAGTTCATCCAGTGCTCTTCCATCCGGTCTTACCTTATCTTCAGAAATCAGTCTTCTGACTTCACCTGCTTCAACTTCAACGCAATATTCATGGGCCTGCTTCATGGCCTTTTCTCTTGCGGCGTCATTTTCATATTCCATGGCACCGATCTTTTCGACCATTTCCTGGGTGATCTCTTCGATCTTGCCGTATCTTTCCAACTTGCCCTTGATGGAGACAGCTTCTCTGATGCGCTGGGCACCATTTTCATCTACAAACTTGATGATTGCCGGGTCAATCGCATAAAGAACAACTTCCATCTTTTCCTTTGCACATGCAGCGATGACTTCATCTTCAATTGCGCACAATTCCTTAATTGCATCATGACCGATCTGCAAAGCTGTCAGCATATCTTCTTCAGAAACTTCCTTGGCACCTGCTTCAACCATGTTGATAGCCTGCTTTGTGCCGGCTACTGTCAAAGACAGATCAGCCTTAGCTGCCTGTTCAACAGTCGGGTTGATGACATATTCGCCATCGACTCTTGCAACAATGACACCTGCTACCGGGCCGTTGAAAGGAATATCAGAAACACAAAGAGCCAGCGAAGAACCAAACAATGCAGCCATTTCAGAACTGCAGTCCGGATCAACGGACAATACCGTGTTGACGATCTGAACTTCATTACGGAAACCTTCCGCAAACAAAGGACGGATCGGACGATCGATCAGACGTGCTGTCAAAGTGGCATGTTCTGTCGGTCTGCCTTCTCTCTTCAGAAAACCGCCGGGAATCTTGCCTGCGGCATACATTTTTTCATTGTACAGGACTGTCAGCGGGAAGAAATCTGTATCCTTCGCCTGATCAGAAGCAGTAGCTGCTGAAAGAACAACAGTGTCCTCATAGCGGACCAATACGGAACCGCCTGCCTGCTTCGCAATTTCGCCATTTTCTACGGTCAGTGTTCTGCCGTGGAAATTCCAGCTTTTCTTGAACTTTTCCATCTAACTTTTCTTTTTCCTCTAATACTGTTCTATTTAATCGTTAACGTGCTAATTGTATCACATCAATGCATGAATTCAAAGAAATCACACGCCAAAGACATCAGCTTCTCTACTGATAAAAAAATGCAGTCAGATGAGATTCTTTATTTATTCTTCCTGCTTTGGTTCCAGCTGATAATTTCCTGTTCAAGCTTGCAATTATGATCCAGCATATATTGCATCACTTCACAATACAGATTTCTCTCGATCAGGTCTGCTGCCTTTTTCCGATCGTTTTCATTCAGACTCCTGCAATAGGAAGAATACTCTACAAGTTCTTCGATACCCATGCAATATGGGTCAAAAGGAATCCATGTCTGTTCCCTCAGATCTTCCAGAATCAGAAAACCATCCGGGTCAATATCACCGAAATGAAACCAGCGCAAAGACGGATTATCCTGATGAATTTTCTGCAGCAATTTCTTCTTCAATGAAGAACTATAACCGGAAAGATAAATCAGAAAAGTATCTTCTTTTTCGGTCCGGTTAAAAGAAGTCAGATTTTCAATGGTCATCAAAGCATGATCAGAAATGGAAATTTTCCGGATCTTCTGCAGAGAACGCTGCGGCAAAGCCAATGGTATCCCTGCCGTCAATTCCATCGTCTTTCCATTCTGAAAAAGAATGGAGCCGTTTCCTTCCATAAAGACATAGGAAGGATTGGCATAGATATGGTATCTTTCAAGCAGGGCAATTTCTATCTCCCGCTCTGCTTTATTGCTCAGATCCGCATCCTTGTCTCCATACTTCTGCAGAATACGGCAGACACGCGAGCGCCAGGATTTTTCAAAAGTCTTGCTGTCGGCAAACACGGTAATGGATAATTCTCTTTCCAGCATGTCTTCCTGGTTATGAACAATGACATCCAATAAACGCACTAATATGCCGGCATCCGCCAGAGAATATGCAGGCTTTTTTCCTTCATCTATTCTTGCGATCTGTTCCCGGCATAAAGCATCCGCAATTTCATTTCTGCCAAGCCGGGATACATAGAAACTTCTTTGAGAAGAAAGGATGGAATCCTTTTCTTTCCGATCAAGCAGGGAATAAATTTCACGGCACTTTTCCTGATTCAGAAAGATTTTTGTATATGCATTATATTTTTTTGTACTTGTGATCAGATCCTTTTCTTCCAGCAATCTGACCTGAATTTCAAAAGAATGCACTTCATCAACAGAAGCATAGTTGCTTGTATATTCCGGATAAACTTCTGCCGGCCTGATAGCGAAAGACTGATTGACTTTGTTTCCGCCTTTGTAGGTCAGACTGTTTTCGTATTTATCCATCAGCAGATTCAGTATTTTCTTCTGGATAGACGAAAGCTGGCAGGTCATACTCTCTCACCTTCAATGGCAAAGGAATATCTGCCTTTGGTGACCAGAGAAACCGTAGTATCAATGAAGGAGCCGATCGAGGAAATCTTCTCTGGCGGAGCTGCATAGATGACCTGGAAATGGTTTTCTTCCAGGTAATGAACCATCTGTTCAATACGCTCTCTGGAAAGAGCTGAGAAAGCTTCATCGATAAAAGCCAGTCTTTCACAGCAAAGATCTCTTGGATAACATTGCATCAGACTTGCCGCAAGAATGATGAAATACGGCGTCTGCTTTTCACCGCCGGAGGCACTGCCCTGCTTCTGTGACAGCTGAGCGGCAATATTATCTTCACCCTGCCGGCTGTCAATCCGCATGTCATAATTGAAATAAGTACGATAGTCGGTATATTCATCATCATCCTGATCACTCAGAATAATATTCATGAATTCCTGAATATCATGATCCAGCTTCGAATTGTTTTCTTCCTGGGAAAGCATCAGCTCCGGAGAATCCATGTATTGATCTAAAAGCCTGCAGATATTGAAGAAAGCAGAACGGTCGGATCT
Organism: uncultured Erysipelotrichaceae bacterium; assembly: GCA_900315065.1. Taxonomy (GTDB): domain Bacteria; phylum Bacillota_I; class Bacilli_A; order Erysipelotrichales; family Erysipelotrichaceae; genus Bulleidia. The sequence goes on along the minus strand of OMXQ01000037.1, from coordinate 5,322 downwards.
TTCCTTCATTTCAAAGCGGTAGGTATCATTGCCGAAAGGCGTATGCCTGAGTTCCCGGTTGATGCCTTCCATTTCACTTCTGGCGTTGTCCATCTTCTCTTTCAGCCCGGCAACGAAATCATTCATGAAGGCACTTTCCAGCTGCTTTGTTTTTTCATCCAGCTGCTGTCTTGCTTCATCTATTCTGACATTCCTCAGCTTCCGGTATTCTTCCCGATAGAAAGGAATCCGGGAAGGACCGGTCAAAGTATCATAGTCATTCGGCCGGTTGGCAATTCTCAGATAGTCTTCCTGCAGTTTTCTCAGACGCGGAATAATTTCATTGGACAATCTGCTTTGCTGACGCTCTACTGTTGATTTCTGAATTGCAATCACATCACCCGTGCGGTCACAGATCTTGTGATATTCTTCCAGCATGGCATTTTCGATCTCTGGTCTTGTCTCTAATCTTTCCTGATAAACTTTGCGGCTTGCCTGCCGTCTGAGCTCCAATGTTTCTCTTTGTCTCTGCATATCTTCGACAGCCTGCTGATACTGGCCGATCCGGCTGTTATGTTCCGTATACCGCCTCAGGGCATCATTGTATGCATCTTCTGCGTTTTTCTGTTCCTGCAAAGCTGCTACAAACTCGGGATTTTCCTCCATCTGCCGGATGCTTTCTTCAAAAGAAGCAATCTGCGGCAATAAAGCCTGGTGGTTCTGCGGGGCGCTGAAATCATAGGCGTCTTCCCTGAGATTCAGATCTCCTGCCTGCTTCCGGTGCATGGCAAGCGGGCCTGTCTGCTTGTCAATTTCCGCAATCTCTGCATTTGTTTCCACAATGGCCTTTTCGTTTTCCTTCTTCTGGATTTCAATGGCATCCTTGCCAAGACAGATTCTCGTTGCACGGATGTCCATTTTGGTTACCGCATAGCTTTTTGCCAACATGCCATTCTGCATCAGCCCGCCGCGCGGATATTCATGCAATTCATCCAGATCCTTGCAAAGATGAATGCCGTTGAGAAGATAATTGGCATACCTTCTTGCATACAAATTGGAAATGACCAGCTGATCTGCCGCCGAATCCTTTTCAATATGATCCAGACTATCCGGCAGCTTGTCACTCACCACAGCATGCGCCCAATACAGATTTCTGTCATTGATAATCTGCATGACATCCCGTACATATTTTCCCTCAGAAATAATGTAGAATCGCTTGCCGCCAAGGAAGGTTTCAATTGCCTTCCGCCATTTCGGGTCTTTGATATCTCTGACCAGTTCCGCAAAAAGAAATACATCGGTCTGAATGCCTCTTGCGCTTAAGTCCTTACTGATGATGCGGCGGGCTTCTTCAGCTCTTGCGTCATATAACATCCGGTTGGATTCCAATTGTTTCTTCTTCGCAAAAAGGTCTTCTCGTTCTTTATTTAAAGCATTCTTTTTGTCGTTGAGATGGTAGTAAAGAGTGTTCATGGCCTCAAGGCTTTTTTCCATCTCACTTCTGATTCTGAAGAAGGCACCTGCTTTACGTTCTGCTGTAATGTCAGTACTAGTAAGACGCTGGAAAATATCGGTATCTTCTTTCTGAAATTGCGGGACATCCGATTTCCAAGCACAAATTTCCCTGATATTTTTCTGGAGTTTTTCCAGATCCTGGCACTTTCTGATTTCTTCCTGATCGTCTCTCTTCAAAGAATCCCGCTTGTATTTGAGATCATTGATGGAGCCCTGGAAGTTCTGCATGACAGCGCTGCTTCTTGCATTGGCCAGACGATCCTGAGCATCGTTCATTCTGCGGGTCACTGCCGCCAGGCCTTTTTCCAGAGATCCTTTTCTAAGTCTTGCGACTTTGATCTTTGCCAGCAGGTCATCGCTTTCTTTTTTCAAAGCTTCCATGTCCTGATAATCCAGCATCAGTTCATGAATCTGAAGGGATTGTTCCTGCTTTTCATAGAGCCGGGATTGTTCTTCAATGACTTCAAGCTGTTGTCTTTCCTTGAGCATGTCATCATATTGTTCTTTCATCTTGGCAAATTGTTCTCTGTATTGACGGATTTCTTCCAGGGAAGTTACCGGATCTTCATCAAGAACACTTTCACGGATGAAATTATTGATATTGTTTTCCGGATCAAAAGACATCATTTTTGTCAGCTTGGACTGATACCGCTTCAATCCTGAGCGGATTCCCAAAGCACGCAATACCTGTTCCAGTCCGATTCCTTTTGACAGGAAAGCTGTACCTTTGATTTTTTCAGAAGATACCGTCAGAAAAGAACGCGGTATTACCTTGAATTTACCGGTATCAGAATTGACTTCAACCCACTTTACATCCTTTAATTCATGATTCTTCAGAATGAACCACTTGGGCGTAACGGTATCAGAGCTGGAACTATATTCAATATTGACACCGATGACAAGCGGAATATTTTCGATCGGATTGAAAAACTCCATGGCCAGATATGAAGTCTGATCTCCGTTGCGAAGATACCTGGCGGATCCATTGGCACGTGTATCTCCACGCACATAAGCCTTGACGCCGCGGTCCTTGTCCTTAGCTGCCTGGTTGAATTTTGTGTTGCCCGTCAGCAGATACGACATGGCATCGAGAATCGTTGACTTGCCGGTTCCGTTGACACCTGTCAATAAGGTGGACCCGGACATTTCAAAAGTCACTTTCTGGAAACGCGACCAGTTGATCATCAGAAACTTTCTGGCGGTAATTCTGTTATTCATCTGACTCACTGTCATCAGTATCCTCCTTCTCGATTTCATCGATTGATTCATTGCGGCTTAAGCTCATACGCTGCGCTGCGTTGTCTGCAAATTGCTTGAAAGCTTCCTTATTCATGGCAAAGCGCAAAGACGGATAAAGAACAATCAGACAATCCGGCTGACCGAGATTGCCTTCGACATGAATCAGATTGTAACTGGAGAGAAGCGAAAGCGAATTGCGCAGCGTCACTTTATCAATCTGCCCCTTGTAATGAAACTTCTCCATGGCAAAAGAAAGATCCGCAACAGAAATCTGATAGGAACGGGACAATTTTCCTTCCTGCATGCGATCTGCATACAAAGTCCATAAAGCACACAGAATGATACTGTCAATTTTTTTCAGGCGAAGATGATTGGTCTGAACCGCATTATCTTCACCAGCCCTGTGGTTCTGCATCATGGCAACGCCGTCATCTCTGTCGACGATCAGATCAAAGCCCATATAGGAAAGATACATTTCCATGAAATCTTCATTGCGGGAAACAAAGAAATAAAGTTTCCGGCTGTCTTCATCCTTGTCACGGACGATAAAAGTCTGTTTCAGAAACGTCCGGCAGGCTCTTTGAAACGTTCCTTTTTCATTGGCTGTCAGATTGTCCCAGTATTCTTCAATTGTCATGTTCATATCTCCTTTTTCTGCAGACGGAAGCGATGCAGACGCAGGTGGTTTTCTTCTCTGTATCCTTCAAGCACTTCAACTTCAAAGCCATTTTCATTGCCATAAGCTGCGGCTGACAAAGCAGCCAGAACTTCTTCCGGTTTTCCCATCGGCAATTGATCTGAGGTAATGTCGGCAGCCCCATGCATCTGATCCAGAATGTATGCTTTCATTGCTGCTTTGGAATACGGATCATACGCTGCTTCTTTCTGAAGACGCAGCCCTTCTTCTTTTTCTTCTTCCGTAATGGAAACAAGCTCAACTTCTTCACTTGTCCGGATGACATTGGTCCTGCCCGGATAGCGTAAAGAAGACGTATCAATGAAGAAATATTCATTGACTTCAAACAGATCAGAAAGATCCATCTTTATGCTTTCTTTCATTTCAGGATCTTCTTCACTTTCAATCAGATAATGCATGACCTGTTCGATATAGCCGCGGGTATTGGGATCCCTGTTCTGCAGGAACCGGGCACGCCCGACTGCAATCTGCATATAGACTGTGATCTTGTGCTGAATGTCCTTCATGATATTGTCATAGTCATCCTGCAGGAATTTTTTCGTCAGTGAGAATTTATCGATGATCAGATTCTCAGCTTTTTCCTGATCAAGCCCGGTTTCCTTCATGCAGCTGTCAAGAATGGCATTATATGTCCTGCGGCTGTTTTCCATATCCTTCAGCTTGGTCACAATAAAAGTACGATAGACATGAATATTCTGCTGCTTGTTGAGTCTGGCATATTCTTTGATAAAATCACCATTGCAATATTCAAGAATATTATTGGTCAGGCTTTCCAGTGTCTGTTCCTTTACCATGCGTTCAATGATGTCTCTGATAAAGGTGGAAAGGCGCTTGAGCGCACGTGATAGATCTCTGGCATTTCTGTATACCGCTTCCAGAGCATTGACATAAGGATTATCTCCCCATTGCTTTTCATTATGAAGACGATTATAGATATCAAAAATATAAGATGAGAATTCAGCTTTCTCAGGTTTCATCAATTGCTGCAGAAACTCTGCCAGAAGGATTCCCTGCTCCGTCATGACAATATTGTGTCCATACGTGACATCATCGATTTCATCACAAAGCCAGCCGACTTCCGGCGTACAGAACTTTCTGAGAATAGCAGATGCCATATCGCCGGCATTATCATTCTGCATCTCCGGATCATTTTCGATATGAACATCAGCCTCCCGCAGATACACTGCCAATGCATCCCGGATTCTTTCTCTTGAAATACGATAGGAAATCTCATGCTCATATTCCCGGTAAATCACCTGCAGGCAGTCAGAATAAATCCGGCCGTTGCTTTGGGAACTCAGCAGATTGAAAAAATTGGAAGGTACAGCATCAAACAGATTCATTTCTTTCCCCCATCTTCAGAAACAAGTGTAACGTAAAACACGACAGTTTCCAAAGAAAAAAGCCTCCGCAGAGACTTTTTCAGAAATCATCAGACACTTGTCTTCCAAAGACCATGCAGGTTGCAATATGCATACACTGCCGTTACCGGCTCTTCACTATAGAAGACAGCTTCCGGCTTTTCACCCGGATTCAGATAAGCAACCCGGAATCCCTTTTCTGTTTCCAGAACGATGAATTCGATGTAGTGTTCCGGAATCATCGGATGATCCACGCTGCCGACATGCGCAACTACCTTGCCGCCTTCACGACTGATGGCAGGAACGTGTTTTTCCTGAGAAGCATCAGTTGTGTTGGCTGTCAATTCTTCCATCGGTTCCCCGCAGCACTTTGTCGGGCAGGCACTGTCCTTAGCAATAAAGGCAATCTTGCCGCATCCTTTGCATCTTACAATTTTCATAGTTTCCTCCATTATGGGCGGCTGCGCCACCCATCACAAATGTGTTATTAATAAATTTCGTTTTTTCCACTCTTTCTGCTATTCTGTGCTT
>OMXQ01000023.1 GCA_900315065.1 uncultured Erysipelotrichaceae bacterium | reverse complement strand
GTCAAGCACTCCAGCGGCGAAAATAGCCTAACGGTGAATCAAGCTCGCTGCCAGGTTTACTTAAAAGGTACAGTTTATCCTGTGCCTTTTTTATTTGTCCTATCAGTTGATATTCATTGGAATTCTGGCAAATTTGTTTACATTTTCAACAACTGATGCCTATTATATTGAATAATCAGGAGGTAGTTCTTATGGATATTCAGACAGAGAACAAGGAGCGTAAAATTCAATTGCATAAAGTTACCTCCTTTACATCCTGGATTAAATTATTGAAAGACAATAAGAAGGAAATCAATCGTACCAATATGGATCTGATTGCTTTGATCAGTGCTGTTTTTGCAATTGTTGCAGTATGTACGATTGTTGCAGCTTTCCTGATTTCAGATACGCATCTTGTGCCTGTATGGGCAGGCCTTCTGATCTTTTCCGGAAGTCTGATGGTTCTTTCTTCCCGCTTCAGAGAAGCTCACTATGCATTGGCATTTATCATTATTTTCCTTGTTTTGTTATATGGCGGGGCTTTATATATTTCTTATTTTGCCAGACCGCAGGCAAATTTCATCAGTGTGATCGTTCTGCTTGTTTTAATGCCTTCCATGTTTATCGTAAGTCCGGGTAAAATCATGGCTTTCAGTGCAGCAGCTATGGCAGCCTGTGTGTCGCTGAACACAATCATGCCTCATCCTTTATTGCCGGTTACGGAATTGAATACCAACTATGTTCTATGCGGAATCGGCGGTGCCATCTTTGGCATTTATACAGGCTATATCAAATTGACTGCCTTGGATAATGCCCGCCTGATGAAAATTATTTCCCATATGGATACCGGTATCAGTCTGCTGAACCGGAATAGTTTCTTTGATGACTATGCAGAGAAATACAGACTGGCTCAGCTTGACGGTCTGTTTATGATCGATGTCAATGACTTCAAGAAGATCAATGATACCTACGGACATATGACAGGGGATGAGTGTCTTTCGGCCATTGCAAAGGTATTGAATGCAGTCTCTGCTCAATATCCGGTTACCTTCTACAGGTATGGCGGCGATGAGTTTATCGGGGCTTTGCATCATGAAACAGATGAGCAATACAAAGATGATCATTCCTTAACTGCCCTGACGGATACGCTCACGGAATTCATCCGGAATTCTCTGACTGGTGTTCAGGTAACAACAGCAGAAGGAAAGGTTGTTTCTGTATCTGTCAGTATCGGCTATTCCAGGTTTGAGCCTGGTGAAACAGATCCGCTTGAGCATTGTATACGACGTGCCGATCAGGCAATGTATATTCAGAAAAATTTCTTCCATGGGTCTGAAAAAGACATGTAAATCAGAATCTCTGCCGGTTGGAAAGACAGAGGTTCTTTTCTTTCTATATAGAAACTACGATATAATGTTTCTTATGAAAACGCCTGGTGAAAAGTCATTTCTGATCAAGTTATATATGGTGATCTTCCTCAGTTTCTGTGTTCTGGCAGGACTGGTGTATCTTTTTATTCTGCATCTGCCGGATATGAATAAATCAGATACTGCTGCTGCGAAGGAACCGGCTGTGACGGCTTCTGCAGAAACAACAAGAACACCGGAAGTTTCTTCCACACCTTCTGCTTCACCATCTGTCAGTCCTTCTTCTGTGCCTTCTGCCTCTCCTGCTGTCACTTCTGAACCGGTGCCTTCTTCTCCATCTTCTTTGAATACCAATCAGGCGAAGTACGATATTTCTACGGATTCATCTTTATATAGAATTGTGGATAAGAAACACACTATTGATGCTTCTTATGTGCCGGATGATTTAGTCGTTGTAAATGTGAATATGTATCAGCAGCAGAGATTGCGGAAAGATGCAGCGTCTGCTTTGGAAACCATGTTCAAAGCTGCTTCCGATGACGGTATTGAGCTGTATCTGATTTCCGGTTATCGTTCCTATTACACGCAGACCTCTTTATATCATACGTATCTGCAGGAATATGGACAGAATTACGTAGATCAGGTGGATTGCATTCCGGGCACATCAGAACATCAGCTGGGATTGTTGGCAGATCTTGGCTCAGCGGATCAGGCATGCATGCTTGAATCCTGTTTCAGTTCATCTTCTGCTTATACCTGGCTGCAGAAACATGCCTGGGAATACGGGTATATTGAAAGACATCCTCAGAATTCCTATGCGGCAAGCGGGGTCATGTATTCACCATGGGATTTCCGGTATGTCGGAAAAGATCTGGCCAAAGAGCTGTATGATCGTCATAAGACGATGGAAGAGTATTTTTCTGTGAATTGATTTTCATTCGTTTTATTGTGCTTTTTGTATGCAATTGTCTTTTGCAATGTTATACTTTATTCAGACTTGTTGCAAATTTTTTGCAATTACAACAAGTTTGTTCAATTTCATGTGGGGAGTGACCTGACACTGATCTCAGGATGAAAGGAAAACTTCTCCAGTGCGAGAAGAGGTCACATGTATGAAAACAATTGCCAGTACTTCTCTTGAAAAATTAGTTCTTACTCAGAAAATGATGAAGATTTCCCGCCAGGGGTGGCAGTACGGCCGCAGCAAGCTTCAGCATCCAGCTCTTTCCAATGTCATGTATAACATCATTGTGGTGATTTACTCCAATCCGGATATTTCTCAGGACGGCATTTCCAAAGCATTGAAGATGGATAAGAGTTCCGTAGCCAAGATTGTATCCAAGGCGATCGAAAAAGGCCTGGTGGTAAGGAATGTCAATCCGGATGACAGACGAGAATATCGCCTGCAGCTGAGTGAAGAAGGACAGGAAGTCGTCAAAGAACTGCTTGATACCCTGAGGGAATGGCAGGATAAGGCACTGAAGGGCGTCAGTGAACATGATAAAAAAGTTTTTATCAAAGTCCTGGATATGATTGAAATCAAAGCAGCAGAACTGGATCAGCAATGATCTGGTTTTTTCTCTGCATTTTGTTCCCAAAATGGGAATTTGTTTTGCAAATCAGGTTGAACTGAAAACGCTTACGATATAAAATGTTCATATAAGATCCCGTTAAGGGGATAAGAAAGAAGGATAAATTATCATGGCAAAGAAAATCACATTGTTCTGCTCTGCAGGTATGTCCACATCCCTGCTGGTCAATAAGATGAGGGCAGAAGCACAGAAGGCTGGCGAAGATTTTGAAATCGCTGCTTATTCTCTGAATGAAGCTCCTAAGTTCGCTCCGGAAGCTGATGTTATTCTGATCGGACCTCAGGTTCGTTTCGCTTTGAATAACCTGAAGAAGGAATATCCTGGCAAGCCGATCGAAGCTATCGATATGAGATCTTACGGCTTGATGGACGGCAAGGCTGTTCTGGCTCTGGCCAAGAAGCTGATGGGCTGATTATCTGTTAAAACTGAATAGTTTCAATGAATCGGTTTTAATTCAATTCACTTGTTTTGAAACCGATTTCATATTATTCTATAGGTAACAACAAAAGGAGATATATATCATATGGCAACAAAAATCACATTATTCTGTGCTGCCGGCATGTCTACATCTTTGCTTGTCAACAAGATGAAGGAAGCTGCTGCAGCTGCAGGCAAGGATTATGAAATCGCTGCTTATTCTCTTGGTGACTTCGAAAAGGAAGCTCCGGAAGCAGCAGTCATTCTGCTTGGTCCGCAGGTTCGTTATGCATTGGCTAAGCTGAAGAAGGAACATCCGGATTACAAGATTACCGACATCCCTATGAAGATGTATGGTCTGATGGATGGCAAGGGCACATTGGCTCTGGCTGAAAAGTTATTAGGAGAATAATCATGGAAGGAACAGAATTAATCGCTTTTAACATTATCGCATCTGTTGGTACAGCTCGTTCCAACTACATTGGCGCTATCGACGCTGCTTCTGAAGGCAACTTTGATGAAGCTGAAAAACTCATCAAGGAAGGTCAGGAAGCTTATGTTCAGGGCCACGATGCTCATGCAAAGCTGCTGACTCAGACAGCTCAGGGCAACACAGTTTCCATGGATCTGCTGCTGACACATGCAGAAGACCAGCTGATGTCCGCTGAAGCATTCGGCATTCTCGCTGAGAGATTCGTTACTCTCTACAAGAAGCTGGCTGCCAAGTAATTCTTACTGAACAGAAATAAAACAAAGATCTCTCTATCTATGGGAGGTCTTTTTTTACTATAATAGGCCGTAAGAAAAGGAATAAAAAAATGGATCTGAATCAGATAGAACACATTCCGGATAACTGGAACGAGATGAGCAGAAATGAGAAAGACTTGTGGTTTTCCAGACGCTACATCATTTATACAAGAGAAGGAGAAACTGCCGGACTGCGTGAATGGGCACTGCAGGATGTAAAGGATGCCTATGCCGCTTTCCTGAAGGGAGAAAAGGAATGAACTTAGACAAGAATAAGATCAAGGCTGTGTTCTTTGACTTTGATGATACATTAGGAGACAGAGACAGATATGCCTATGATTGCGCCAGGTCCATATTGCTGGAAAATGTCCAGCCAGTGGATCCGGTTGAATTTGAGGCAATTGTCCAGGACTGGATGCTGTGGGATGAAAAAGGCAACATCGACAAGAACCACATTAAAGATATGCTGGCAAAGAAGTATGGAATCATGCTTCCGTATGAAGATCTGAATCCGGTCTGGGATGACCGTTTGTGGAAGTTCTGCGTGCCTTTTCCTGATGCAGAAGAAACATTGGAATATCTTTGTGGAAAATACAAGCTGGGAATTATTACCAACGGTCCTTCTGAAGGACAAAGAAACAAGATTGCTCACGCAGGTCTGGCTCACTTTTTCGATCAGGAGAATATCTTTGTATCGGGTGATTTCCAGTTTAAAAAACCAGACAAGCGGCTTTTCTTAATTGCCTGTGAGAAGATGGGCGTAAAGCCGGAAGAAAGCATCTTTGTCGGTGATATTTTCTCCAATGATGTACTTGGTGCTTACAGAGCCGGCATGATTCCTGTCTGGATCTGGACGCCGGGCGCAAGGAAAGTTACTGCGGATATACTTGTCATTCATCGTATTTCAGAATTGATGAAATTGCTGTAAATTGTGTATATATTGAGGTGTTTTCACGATTTCAGTGGACGCACCTTTTTATTGTGTTATCATAGTTGAGGCTATTAAGCAGGAGGCAGAAAATGGATATCGAATCACTTCGCAGACATGCAAAGAACATTCGCATCAACATCATCAGAGAAGTGTCCAACGCCAAGTCCGGACACCCGGGCGGAGCACTTGGGGCTGCGGACATCGTAACGGTATTGTATTTTGATATCATGGACATCAACAAGGACAATGCTGCTACCCTGGACAGAGACAGATTTGTATTGTCAAAGGGACACGCTTCGCCGCTGCTGTATGCAGTTCTGGCAGAAAAGGGAATCATCGAAGATGAAAAAGAATTGCTGACATTCCGCAAGCTTCATTCCCGTCTGCAGGGACATCCGGATATGAATAAGGTTCCGGGCGTCGATATGTCCACTGGTTCTTTAGGCCAGGGTATTTCTGCTGCTGTCGGGATGGCAATCGCTAATAAATATTTAAGCAAAAATGATCACCGCATCTATGCATTGCTGGGTGACGGCGAGTGTGAAGAAGGACAGGTATGGGAAGCTGCCATGGCTGCCGGTCACTACAAGCTGGATAACCTGTGTGCTGTCGTAGACCAGAATGGTCTGCAGATTGACGGCAGGACAGAGGATGTTATTTCCCCGGCTCCGTTTGAAGAAAAGTTCAGAGCTTTCGGCTGGAATGTCATCACTCTGGAAGATGGTCATGATTATGCCGCCATTGAAAAGGCATTTGAAGAAGCAAAGGCATGCAAGGACAAACCAACCTGCATCGTTGCTCATACGATCAAAGGCAAGGGCGTTTCCTATATGGAAAATGCGGTTGAGTGGCATGGCAAGGCACCAAATGCAGAACTTACTGCAGTCGCATTAAAAGATCTGGAGGGCGAATAAATGGCTAAGGCAACTAGAGACGCGTATGGCGAAGAGCTGAGAGAACTCGTAACACAGAACGATAAGATCGTTGTTCTGGATGCAGACTTAGCTGGTTCTACAAGATCTGAATGGGCAGGCAAGGCAGCGCCGGATCGTTTCTTCGATATGGGAATTGCCGAAGCTGATATGATCGGTGTTTCGGCTGGTCTGGCTGCTTCAGGATATATTCCGTTCGCTTCTTCTTTTGCAATGTTTGCGACCGGCCGCACCTGGGAACAGATCCGCAATTCTGTTGCGTATCCGCATCTTAACGTCAAGGTTGTCGGTTCTCATTCCGGTATTGCGGTTGGTGAAGACGGCGTAACCCATCAGGCAATTGAAGACATGGCAATCATGAGAGACATCACGGGTCTGGCTGTTTATGTTCCGTGTGATCAATATGAAACCAAGGCAGTCATTGATTATGTCGCAGGCAATGCAGATCCTTGTTATGTACGTCTTGGCAGAAGTGCTGTCGAAGATGTTTATCCGGACAAGAACATCGATGTCACCAAAATCCATGTATTGAGAAAGGGCGAAAAGGTCGCTCTGATCGCTTGTGGTCTTGAAGTACAGCAGTCTCTGGAAGCCGCAAAGCTTCTGGAAGAAAAGGGCATCAATGCAACTGTCGTTGATGTCTGTGCCATCAAGCCGTGTGATGAAGAAGGCATCGTCAAGGTTCTTGAAGACCATGATGCAATCTTCACCGTGGAAGAACATTCCATTACCGGCGGACTTGGCTCATTGGTATGTGAAATCGCAGCTGAAAGATGTCCGAAGAAGATCTGCCGCATCGGCATGACTGGTTTTGGGGAGAGCGCTGACTGGAAGACCCTGCTTCATTATTATGAACTGGATGGCGAAGGCATCGCAAAGAGAGTCTGCGAAAAGCTTGGCAAGTAATTAACTAAGAGGCTGAGAAATCGGCTTCTTTTTTTTCTGAACCTCTTTCAATTCTCGTGTAATATATACATATGATGAGTCTTGAACAATGGGAAAAATTATATACATACGCAGAAGAACTATGGAAACTTGCACCATGGAAGAAGATCGATGACATCGAACTCATTGGTCTTCAGAACGGGAAGAAAAATGATGCTGTCTGGGTTTCCACGCTCGGCTATCATGATTCTACTTATGGGGCAGCTTTCTATCAGGGGGTAGAAAATCTCAAAGGATGGTATATGATTATCAACCAGGAAGAATATGGTCTGGATCAGATGTTTACGATCTTTTCCCAGAACATGCTTACTTTGTATTACGGGGAAAAGAAAGAAATACCGCCGCAGCAGGAAGAAATTCTTCATTCTCTGAAGAAAAAATACAAGGACGGACGTATCCCTTATTTCTATTCCATGAAAGAATGTTCCGTACCGGTGGAACCGGATGATGAGGAACTGGCACAGCTGCTTGCCTGGCTGCCTTTGTATATCGATGCCTGTAAGCATTTCGTCAATGAAGCAGCTTCTGCTTATGATCAGAACAAGTGCATGGTCCGCAAGGTAAAGACAGACGGCACCGTGACATATACAAAAGAAAAAATGCCGCGGGATTTGTCAGATCCGCTGGTTCCCTGCATCGATGAAGCTTACTATAAATCTTTGGAAAAGAAGGTAAAGCAGACCAGCGATGTTCTGGAAGTTGACATGAATTATCTTGGCATCCCGACGGAAGAAGGAGAAAACGGAGAAGTTCTGGAAAGACCCATGAATCCGATTGTGACAATCATTGCGGAAGAAGAAACGGGGCTGATTTATTCTTATTGTTTATCCGCCTCTTTGAAGGAAGCAGTGGAAAATACAACCTGGGAATTGGCCAATGTCATTGAACAGCACGGCATTCCGAAATACGTCAAGATCAGGCATGCTTTTGCGGATGCGGCTGTCCAGGACGTGTGCGACCATTTCTATATTTTTGAGAAATTCACGGACCGGCTTCCTGCCATTGATGATGTATACAATGAATTTTTTGAAAAGATGAGCAGCGTGAGTGAAGAGGCAGAGAAAGACGAGCCGGGACAGATGTTATCTTAAAGGGTGAGCAATCACCTTTTTTCTTTTATATGCATTTTTCATAATCGGATACATATTAATCTGCAAAGCGTTGTAGAATAAGTTTCATATGAAGGAAAAAGAAGAAATGAAGACATACAAGATAATGGCCGCAGATATTGACGGTACATTGAGAGGAAGAAAAAGAAAGGAAATTGGTCCGGTAACCACGGAAGCTTTCCGCAAATTACATGAAAAGGGCGTATTGATCGGTATTGCCAGCGGCAGGCCGCTGTGGCAGGGGGTGTCCCAGCATGCGCAGGAATGGAACCTGGGTTTTGAGTTTGATTATCTCATCGGCATGAACGGATCAGAATTATTTGATGCGCATACTGGTAAGAAAGAAGAGTTTTATTCCCTGTCCTGTGATACGCTTCATGAAATTGTCGGCAAGATGCATGATCTGGATCTGAATCCATTTGTTTACAGAGACGGTTATATGCTTTCCTTAAAGGAAGATGATGAAATGCTGGCGTCTGCACATCGTCATATGGGCGGATTTAAAATCGCAAAGGATGAGAGTGAGCTCTATGCAGAACCAACTGCCAAGATTCTTTACAGATGCGGTACCAATAAAAGAAGAATAAAAGCGGAAGAATATGCCAGATCTATCTGCACTGACCGCTATACCGTATTTGCGACTGGTCCTACGTTGATTGAATTCCAGGATCCGAGGATCAATAAGGGCGTTGCTTTGAAGCGGTATTGTGAAGAACAAGGACTATCCATTGAAGATGCCATGGCATTCGGAGATGCCGAAAATGATCTGCAGATGCTGAAGATCGCAGGCTGGTCCGTTTGTGTCAAAGACGGCATGGACAATGTCAAAGAAGTCAGTAATGATCTGACGTATCTGGATTGTGATGAAGACGGCGTCGGTGATTATATCCTGAAGAATATTGATCATTTTACTTCCGCAAAGTAATGAAAGAAACACAAGGAACCGGAAAGGTTCCTTTTTATGAATCTGTATTCAGGCAGAATATAAACTCGGATAAAACCGAGTCGGTAGAAACCGAGCTTAAATTGACTGAAATCATATGTGATGCTATAGTTAATTCGGATAAAACCGAGTCAGTAGAAACCGAGGTGATCTGTGATGAAGAATGAATTTTACGGACGAGAAAATGAAAAGAAAAAACTATATCAGATGCTGCAGCGCGAAGGACTGCAGACAGGTCTGATTTACGGAAGAAGACGTGTCGGGAAAAGTGAATTAATAAAGAATGTGATGAAAGAAAGCAGCCTTCCTGGTATTTATTATGAATGCAAGCAGACTTCTGAGATGAATAATGTGGATAGTCTGGCTTCTCTTCTGGCAGATTATTATCATTTTCCAAAGCCTTCCTTTGAGAGTATGGAAGAATTGCTGGATTATCTTTTCAGAAAGAGTACGCAGGAAACACTGATTCTGGTCATTGATGAATATCCGTATCTGCGGAAGGTTGTACAGGGAATGGATAGTATTCTGCAGGGATTAATTGATCATTACAAGGATAGTGCAGATATCAAGTTGATTTTGTGCGGTTCTTATGTTGATGTCATGAAATCTCTGCTGATGAGTTCTGATCCTTTGTATGGAAGGGTAGATCTGACGATCAATCTGCAGCCGATGGATTATTATGATTCCTCTTTGTTTTACTCTTCCTTTTCAAATGAGGATAAAGTACGGCTATATAGTGTATTCGGCGGTATTCCGTATTATAACCGTCTGATTGATTCTTCGCTTTCTGTAAAAGAAAATCTGATTGAACTGATTGCTTCAACCGGTGCAAGGCTTGAAAATGAAGTGCCGATGTACCTGAAGTCAGAAATATTAAAAATCACCAATGCAAATGAAGTTTTTGAAGCTCTTGCAAAAGGGTATTCTCATTATTCGGATATATTGGCACAGTCGCATGTCAGCAGCGGACCGACCATGGTGGATGTTCTGGATAAATTGATGCGGATGGAAGTGGTTGACAGAAAAGCTCCAATCAATGATGAAAGAAGCAGAAAGAAAATGACCTATCTGATTACGGACAAACTTTCACTTTTCTATTACAGGTATATTTTCCGTTATGCTTCCCAGATGCGCTTTATGGATCCGGAAGTTTTCTTTGAAAGGTATATAGAAAATGATTTTGAAACTGAGTATGTCCCTCATATTTTTGAAGAAGTTGTCAGCCAGTTCCTGATCCGGCAGAACAGAAAAGGAAAACTTCCTGTGATGTTTGAAAAAATCGGAAGCTATTGGTATGACGATGCTGAGAACAAAAGTAATGGTGAATTTGATGTTGTCACGCAGGATCCGAATGGATATATATTTTATGAAGCGAAATTCAGAAAGACACCAGTGTCTTCAGAAATGATTGCGGAAGAAATCGAACAGGTAAAAAAGACTTCACTGAGTTGTTATCAATATGGTTTCATTTCCAGATCCGGATTCGATACAAAACCGGGAAAAAATATGATTTTCTATACGCTGGATGATCTGTATAAAGCAGATATCTGAAAGAAGGAAAAAAGAAAAGAAAGCCTGCATGCATGTGCAGGCTTTCTGCTTCTCTTTCCTGAAATGGATTAATAGAAGAGCTTCTTTCTTTCCTTTGCGGCAGAGATGAGATCATAGTCATAGAGAATATGACAATCAAGTCCTTCAATGACAGACAAAGCCCGCTCCAGATCTGTATCCGTCAGGAATAATTTCGGATCATGAACATCGAGACCGATAATGATCGGACAGCCGGCTTTGGCAAATTCTTCAAAGAAGATTCTGGTCGGATAAGGATAGCGTTCTCCATCCTGGTATCTGCGTTTGCCGTTATGAACACCGGAACCGGTATTGAGTTCCAGCGGCATGTCATATTTCAAAGAAATCTGCGCAATTCTTCTGGCGATGTCTCTGACGGATTCATCCATGACCGGATAAGACCAGAGGCAGACATCCGGGTGGGCAATATAATCACACAAGGCGTGTTCGCAGGCATAGTTCAATCTTTCTGTATATTCTTCCAGTTCTTTTGGTGTTGTAAGACCATAGGAAGAATTTTCATCAAGGTCCAGGTTGTGCTGGCCGAGAATACAGTAGTCAAAAGTTTGTCTGTATTTTTTCAGGGTTTCCCATTCGCTCTTGTAGCACTCTACTTCAAGACCAACGAAGATATTGAGTCTGTCCTTGTATTTTTCTTTCAGGTGCAGGATGGAATGACGATAGTCTTCCAGCTGGGCCATATTCATTCTTTCCCCAGGACACGGGGTACGATACGGCGCATGGTCGGAAAAGCCCAGGGCTTTGAAACCAGAGATCAGAGCTGCTTCGACATATTCTTCATCGCGGCCGACAGCGTGTCCGCATCTGACGGTATGCGTGTGCCAGTTTGTCTTTAACATATCGATAAGTGCCTCCTGTTCTTTTGAGATAGTATACGACATTTTCTTTTGCGTGTGTTGACTTTTATGAATACCAGGTCTATTCTGTCTATAGAACAATTGAACAGTCGTTCAATTGTAAAGGGGAACAAATATGACAACATATCGATTCAGAATTGACGGTATTGACTGTGCCGCGTGTGCCAAAGAACTGGAAGAAGAAATTGGAAAAATTGAAGGCGTGAAGGACTGTACGCTGGATTTCGGCGTTCATTCGCGGCTTTCTTATTCCTATGAAGGAAATGATCCGGAGATGGTGGAAGAAACCATGCGGAAGATCATTGAAGAAGATCAGAAGAATCCTGTCATTGAGGCAATAGCGGCAGAGACTTCTGTTTTACGCTATACCATTGAAAGCATTGATTGCGCTGAATGTGCCCATGAGCTGGAAGAAGAAATCGGCAAAGTGAAGGGCGTCGAAAAGGCAGTGATCACTTTCGGCGTGATTTCCAATCTTGAAATGACCGTAGAAAAAGGCAGGGAAAGCCAGGCAGAAGAAAAGATGAAGAAACTGATCGAAGAAGATCAGGGACATGTTGTCATTACCAGAATAGATCAGGCAATCACTCATTGTGAATTCAATGTGGACGGGATTGACTGCGCTGCCTGTGCAAAGGAACTGGAAGAAGAAATCGGGAAGCTGCAGGGCGTAAAGAATGCATCACTTGTTTTCGGTGTACATTCCAGATTGGCATATGATGTGGATTCAGCTTTGGAGAAAGAAACTGAAGAGAGGATGCGGAAGATCATTGAAGAAGATCAGGAGAATCCTGTTATCACCAGAATCAATGCCGGCAAGGTAAAGCTCTATCGTTTATCGATCAGAAATATTGATTGTGCTGATTGTACGGAAAAGCTTGCCCGCAAGGCAAGAGAAACAGAAGGTGTTGTGGATTGTGAAGGTGACTTCATGCATGCACAATTACTGGTAAAGTGTGAACCAAAGCAGAAGGCCAAAGTCTTTGAACGGCTGAAGACAATGATTCATGAAGAAGAACCGGAAGTAGAAGTCAGCTGGGTAGAAGAAAAGAAAGCTGCCCAGGTAGAAACGGAAGAAGAAGGAAACACCATGCTGGCAAGACTCTGCATTGGTGCAGTTCTCTTTGTCATCGGCTTGTTTCTGAAGGGCTATGCACAGGTGGTTTGTGCTTTAGCTGCTTATGTGATTCTTGGCTATGATGTTCTGCTTAAGGCTTTGCGGAATATAGGCAGGGGCCAGTTGTTTGATGAGCATTTCCTGATGGCAGTGGCAACCATTGCGGCTATGTATCTGAGGGATTTCAAAGAAGCAGCCGGGGTCATGTTGTTCTATCAGATCGGTGAATATTTCCAGGACAAGGCAGTGGAAAAAAGCCGGAAGAATATCGGTGCTTTAATGGATATCCGGCCGGAATTTGCAATTGTAAAAAGAGACGGGAAGTTTGTCAAAGTTGAGCCGGATGAAGTAGAACTGGGTGAAATCATTCAGGTAAAGCCGGGGGAAAGAGTACCGCTGGATGGGATCGTCGCAGCCGGGTCTTCGTCTTTGGATACCGCTTCTTTGACGGGGGAATCCAGATTTACAGATGTGGATGTCAACGATGAAGTATTGTCCGGCTCCGTCAATCAGACCGGGGTTCTTGAAATTGAAGTGACTCGTGAGTACGAAGATTCCACCGTTGCCAGGATTCTTGAGCTTGTCGAAAATAATGATTCACATAAAGCTGAACCGGAGAAGTTTATTACAAAGTTCTCCCGTGTTTATACGCCTGCCGTTGTGTTTGCGGCAATTGTAACAGCAGTTGTTGTTGCAATCTTGACGGGCAGTATTCAGGAAGGAATTGCAAGAGCGTGCACATTCCTGGTTATTTCCTGTCCTTGTGCATTGGTCATCTCCATTCCGCTTTCCTTCTTTGCCGGGATTGGCGGTCTTTCTTCCAGAGGGGTTCTGGTTAAAGGCGCAGATGTTGTTGAACAGCTGGCCAAAGTAGATCAGGTCGTCATGGATAAGACCGGGACATTGACATCAGGTAAGTTTGCAGTAGAAGAAATGCTTGGGGCAGAGAATAAGGACAAATTGCTGGAAGCCGGGGCATATGCCGAGAGTCTTTCCAATCATCCGATTGCGGCTGGCATCAAAGCTGCATATGGCAAAGAAATTGATTCTTCCCGGATCGGCAAAGCAGAAGAAATCGCCGGCAGAGGGGTCAAGGTTGAAGTAGATGGAAAGATGGTCCTGGCTGGCAATGCCAAGCTGATGAAGGAAAACAACATTGTTTTCGAAGAAGAGAAAGTATTCGGGACGCTTGTGTATGTAGCAGAAAATGGTGTCTATGAAGGCTGTCTGGTATTAAGAGATCAGCTCAAGAGTGATTCCATTGATGCGGTAAAGCAGCTTCACAAAGACGGGAGGCAGGTCATTATCATTTCCGGTGACCAGCAGGCGGTTACTTCCCGGATCGGTGCCAAGCTTGGCGTAGATGATGCGATTGGTGAGTGTCTGCCGGAAGATAAAGTATCGATTGTAAAGAAATTGATGAAGAACGGCCTGACTGCTTTTGTAGGGGACGGCGTCAATGATGCCCCGGTCATTGCCAATGCGGATATCGGTTTTGCGATGGGTGCTTTGGGAAGTGATGCGGCAATTGAAGCTGCGGATGTAGTTCTGATGGATGATTCTCCATCCAAAATTGCATTAGCTATTTCGGCTTCCAGACGTGTATTGCGGATTGCCAATGAAAATATCTATGGTGCGATTTTCATCAAGCTTGCGACTTTGGTATTAGGTGCTTTCGGCATTGCCAATATGTGGTGGGCAATCTTTGCGGATACTGGTGTCGCTATGTTGTGTGTTCTCAACAGCATGCGTCTGTTAAGAATCGCAAGAAAATAACATAAGAATCAGAAAGAGAAGGAGACAGGTAAATTGGTATTTGTCTTCTTTTTTTTCACAGACTTTACAAAAGTATTTCTTATTGAAAAAGATCGATTTACAATAATCCGGTATGAAAGAAAAAATGTTTTCAAACCGGGCTTTGTTTCGTCTGTTTGCGCCTTTGTTAGTTGAGCAGTTGCTGTTGATGCTGGTAGGCATGGTGGATACCATCATGGTTTCTTCGGCTGGGGAAGCTGCGATTTCGGGTGTTTCGATTGTCAATGATGTCAATAACCTGATGATTCAGCTGCTGGCTGCCCTGAGCGGCGGCGGGGCTGTGGTTGTTTCCCAGTATCTTGGCTTGGGAGATAAGAAACAGACAATCCGGTCTGCTTCCCAGCTGGTCATGATTTCTTCCCTGATTGCCTTTGGCATCTGTGTCATTTCATTGCTGAGCTATAAGCAGGTATTGCAATTATTGTATGGTTCCGTAGAACCGGATGTCATGCAGGCGGCGAGAACGTATTATTGGATTACGGCTTTGTCTTTCCCGGTGCTTGGCATCTATAACGCAGGGACAGCTGTGTTCCGTTCCATGGGCAGAACAAATACAACCATGTTTGTTTCGATTCTGATGAATACGATCAATATCATCGGCAATTATATCGGTGTGTTTGTATTGCATATGGGGGTTGCCGGGGTTGCCTGGCCGACCTTGATTTCAAGAGCTGTGGCAGCGGTATTGATGCTGGGTTTATCTTTTTCAAAAGAAAATCCGATTTACATTGTCTGGAATGAAATCTTCTGCTGGCGTGGTATGATGCTGAAGAAGATTCTGACAGTGGCTGTTCCTAACGGGATTGAGAATGCTTTGTTTCAGGTGGGCAAGATCTTATTGTCAACCTTTGTTGCAACGTACGGGACTACACAGATTGCGGCGAATGGTGTTTCCAACAGTCTGAATACTTTGTGCTATGCAACGGAATCGGCGATTCAATTAGGTGCCGTCACGATCATAGGACAATGTGTCGGCGCAGATGATTATCCCCAGGCAGAGTATTATATCCGGCGGCTTGTAAAGATCGCATATGCTGCGGCTTTGGTGAATAACGTGATTATGTACCTGTGCATGCCGTTCTTATTGGGATTGTATACATTGAGCGGAGAAACTTATCAGATCGCGCATCTGATTATTACGATGGAGTGCATTGCAGTTACATTATTGCATAGTCCTGCCTTTGTCATTCCTTCTTCCTTACGGGCTGCCGGAGATGTCAGATATACGATGATTATTTCCGTGCTTTCCATGTTTGTTTTCCGGGTTGCAGGTGCTTATATCTTAGGAACGATTATGGGCTATGGTGTTGTCGGTACCAAGTTTGCCTGGTACATAGACTGGGCGGCAAGATGTATCTTCTTCATTCATCGTTTCCATTCAGGCAAGTGGAAGAAATTCAGATTGGTCGGTTAATTGCTGCAGAGTAAAATCTGCAGTTTTTTATTTTCCTGAAGGAAAAATCAGAGTTGATAAGCAGGGGAGGAAGAAGATTCATACCTGCATGAATGAAGAAAAAAAAGCTGCAGCGGCAATTGCCGTTACAGCTCTTATGATTTTCAAGATGGAATCAGTTGATGTAGATATAACCCTGCAGACCCTGTGTACCGGTACCATTCGGAGATACCCAGCGGGAATTGTAGTGACCATTGAAGCCGCCTTCGACGATATGCACTGCTGTACCATCAGCGGATACTGCATCAACATAAGCAACATGGTGGGAATAAACAGCGACGGAACCTGCAGCAGGAGTACGACCTGTGCTGTAGCCGGAAGCAGATGCGTTGCCGAGCCAGTTCCATGCATTGCCCCAGTTCGGTAAGGAAACGCCTGTGCTTTCGTATGTAGCTTCCCAGGCACCATATGTACAATTGGACCAGCCGCCTGGATACGGGTTGGCACCGGAAGTGCCATATTGTTTCTCTGCAACAGAAGTATCACCCTGAGCAGCTGCTGCAGCTTCGGCTTCTTCCTGCGCTTTCTTCAAAGCTTCTTCCTTCTGCTTCTGTTCTTCTTCCTGCTTCTTCTTTTCAGCATCTTCAGCTTCCTTCTGTGCCTGAGCTTCAGCTTCAGCGCGGGCATCCAGAATTTCCTGAGGAGTCTTGACAGTGACATTCAATACAGCATTTGTGGAGTTGCCTTCGTTATCAACTGCTGTGTAGGAAACGAAGTAATTGCCGTCTGCTGCTGTATCTACATTACTGGAAATCTTCAATGCCGGTAAAACACCGGAATCATCACTGATTGCTGCAATATAAGTAGCCGGGTCAAATACGGCACCTGTATCTGTAGAATTGGTAACTGTTACCGTATCGCTCTTCAGCTTCAGAACAGGATCTGAGGATTTCTCGACTTTGACCAAAGCATCTTCAGAAAGTGTATAAGCAATAGAGGAAGCGGAATCACCGAGCATTGCCAGAGATACTTTGGCTTTGACGGACTGCAGACCGGTTTTGGCTGGCATATAGCCCTGCAGGTCGACGGAAGACTTGTCGATATCAATGTTTGTGATATCGAGGTTTTCGTTTTCATCGGCAAGCTTTGTAATGATCTGCGTCTTCAGGGTATCCATAGCATATGGATCACCTGCAGTTACAGTATAAACAGGCATTGATTTGTTTGCGTCAAGATTGGCAGCGGATACCTGCATTTTCGGAGCGGCAACTGCCGCAACGGTAAAGATTGTAAAGACAGGAACTGCTGTTCTCAATGCCTTTCTGTATTTTTTCTTCAATTTCAGCATGCCCCTATTTTATTCAATCGATTGTGGACGGTCAACCTCAGCAGGGAATTTCACATTGTTTTAACATAATGATAGCGCTTACAAAACCGGTTTTTCATCATTTTGTCACAATTGGTGACAGTCTTTTCTACTTTTGTAAATCAGTTTACTATCCTTTTCTGAATTTTGAATATGAATTTCCGGCCGATTTCTGTGTGTGTCTGAATGTGCCAAAAGCCTTATATAATATGGTATAATTCAGTGCTGTATGAAGCTTGTAATTCAAAGAGTAAAGCACGCATCGGTTACGATCGAAGGCGAAGTTCACGGAAAAATTGAAAAGGGATATATGATTCTGGTCGGCATCAAGGATGAAGATGATGAGGATGTCGTCTGGAAGATGGCAGAGAAGGTTTCCAAATTGAGAATCTTCGTGGATGAAAATGACAAGATGAATCTGAATCTTGCCCAGGTTGACGGGAAAGTATTGTCTATTTCCCAGTTTACTTTGTATGCGGATTGTCATAAGGGCAATCGTCCTTCTTTTGACAAGGCAGGCAGGCCTGATCATGCAAAGGATATGTATCTTTTATTTAATGAAGATCTGAGAAAGCTAGGTTTTGTGGTAGAAGAAGGAATCTTCGGGGCTGATATGAAGGTTGAGCTTCTCAATGACGGACCGGTTACCATTATTCTTGATTCAGATGTCGATATCAGGAGGAAAGCATGAGCGCAGAGATCATTTATGGAAATGTCCTTGCCAAAGAGATGCGGGAAGAGATGAAGCAGGAAGTTGATCAGCTTCGCTCTGTTGGAAAGCGCATTCCATGTCTGGCAGTTATTCTGGCCGGGAATAATCCTGCTTCTCTTTCTTATATTAAGGGAAAGGAAAAAGCCTGTCAGCAGATCGGGATTGATTCCTGTATGTTTCATCTGGATGAAAATTGTTCGCAATCAGATCTGGAGAAGAAGATCAGAGAATGCAACGAAGATGAGAACATCGACGGCATTCTGGTCCAGCTGCCTTTGCCGGAAGGATTGAATGAAGACAGGGCGCTCAAGTGCATTGATCCGAAAAAAGATGTGGATGGTCTGCATCCGGAAAATGTCGGCAAATTGTTCCTCAATAAAAAAGGATTTGTCCCATGTACGCCCAAGGGTGTCATTGAGCTTTTGAAAAGAGCAGGGTGTGATTTTGACGGCAGGCGGGCAGTTGTCATCGGCAGATCCAAGCTGGTTGGCTCACCTGTGGCAAGGCTGCTGCAGAATGAGAATGCGACAGTTACCATTTGTCATTCTCATACAAAAGATGTGCGTTCGATTTCAAAAGAAGCAGATATTGTAGTTGTGGCAGTCGGCAAGCCGAAGCTGATTGATGCTTCCTATATCAAGAAGGGTGCGTATGTCATTGATGTCGGGGTCAACAGATTGCCGGACGGGCATTTGTGCGGTGACTGCGATTTTGATTCCGTGAAGGAAATTGCCGGGTATGTAACACCGGTTCCTAAGGGAGTAGGACCGATGACCATTACGATGTTATTGAAGAATACGATGGAAGCTTATTTTTCAAAAGGTGAAAGATGACAATGAATGATTATCAGGTTGATGATGTCGTGGAAATGAAGAAGGAACATCCCTGTCATAAATCAAAGCTCTGGACCATTATCCGGGTCGGGGCTGATATCAAGATCAAGTGTCAGGGATGCGGTGCTGTAGTCATGTTTCCAAGATATGAATTTGAGCGTAAAATGAAGAAGATTGTGGAGAAGAGTCCACGTGTTGAAAAGTAAGGGAGTTTAGAGAGTATGGCATTAACAGCAGGGATCGTTGGTCTGCCTAACGTAGGCAAGTCCACTTTATTCAATGCAATTACAAACAGCCAGGTTCTGGCTGAGAATTATCCGTTCGCAACCATTCAGCCGAATGTCGGCGTTGTTGAAGTACCGGATAAGAGAATGGATGATTTCGTTAATATCTTTCATCCGAAGAAGACCATTTATACAACATTTGAATTCACGGATATTGCAGGTCTGGTCAAGGGTGCATCCAAGGGTGAAGGCTTAGGCAACCAGTTCCTTGGCAACATTCGTCAGACCGATGCCATTATCCATGTTGTCAGGTGTTTTGATGATTCCAATATCGAACATGTCGAGGGTTCAGTTGATCCGGTTCGTGATATTGAAGAAATCAATCTGGAATTGGCATTAGCTGATGAAGAAACCGTACAGAATCGTATTGCCAAGGTTGCCAAGAAGGCACAGACCAAGGAAAAGGATGCTGTGAAGGAAATGGCTACTTTGGAAAAGCTGGAAAAGGGTCTGCAGGCAGGTACTGCAGTGCGTCTGCTGGATCTCGATGATGATGACAAGCTGATGATTAAGAACTATGGTTTATTGACAGCCAAGCCTGTGATCTATGTTGCAAATATGAGCGATGAGGAAATTTCTGATCCGGCTTCCAACAAGTATTACCAGGGTGTAAAGAACCTGGCAGATGGGGAAGGGTCTGAGTGCATTGCCATCTGTGCCAAGATGGAAGAAGAACTTTCCGGTCTGAGCAAGGAAGAAAAGAAGGCTTTCTTAGATGATCTTGGTGTAGAGCAGTCTGGTCTGGATCAGATTATCAGAGCTGCGTATCATCTGCTTGGCTTGCGTACTTTCTTCACTGTTGGTGAACCGGAATGCAGAGCCTGGACTTTCCATGAAGGCATGAAAGCACCGCAGTGTGCAGGCATCATTCATACTGATTTTGAAAAGGGCTTTATCAGAGCTGAAGTCTATAGTTATGAAGATCTGATGGAATACAAGACAGAAGCCGCTTTGAAGGAACATGGCAAGCTGCGTGTAGAAGGCAAGGATTATGTCATGCAGGATGGTGATGTTGTCTTCTTCCGTTTCAATGTCTGAGTGACAAAATAAGAATTGAGATTGATCAGTGCATTTCAGAAATGAGGTGCACTGTTTTTAGTGCGCATGATATAATGCAGTTAAGAAGACTACTTGTAAGTAGCTTACTTACAAGTAGCTTACTCGTAAGTAGCGCAAGGAGATGCTTATGTTTGTAGGCAGAAAGAATGAACTTTCATTATTGGAAGAGATGTATTTATCAGATCGTTTTGAATTTCTGGTTTTATACGGCCGCCGCAGAGTTGGAAAAACTGAATTGTTATCAGAATTTGCAAGGCAGCATAAGGATGATACTGTTTATTTTTCTGCTTTGCAGAGAAACAATCCATTGAATCTTGAAGATTTTTCCAAGATGATTCAGATGCACTTCGATCAAAGATATATTGCACCATTTCCTGACTGGGAGGCTGGCTTTATCTATTATGGAGACAAAGTATCTGAGCGCAGGCAGATATTGATTATCGATGAATTCCCGTTTCTGGCGGAACCAGATCCTTTGATTATGAGTATTCTGCAGCATCTGATAGATCATGTCTGGAAAAAGAAAAATATTATGTTTGTCCTGTGTGGGTCCAATATCAGTTATATGGAAAAAGAAGTCATAGGTCAGAACGCCCCGTTGTTTGGAAGAACAACGAGTCAGCTGGAACTGAGATCGTTTGATTATCTGGATTCAGGTGCATTCTTCCCGGATTATTCAAATGTGGACAAGTTGATTGCATATGGAATTCTGGGCGGGATACCGCGGTATCTGAATGAATTTGAAGATTCGATATCAATCAGGAAGAATCTTGAAAGACATTTGTTGAGAAACGGGGCTTTTCTGAAGGATGAACCGCTTGTCTTTCTGCGTATGGAGACAAGAGAATCAGCTATTTATAACAGCATCATTACTGCAATTTCTGAAGGAATCAATACACCAGTAAGAATTGGCGGCAGAATTCATGAAGATAGAGCAAAGGTGAGCAAATATCTGCTGACCTTACAGAATCTGAGATTGGTAGAAAGATGTGTGCCTTGCGGTGAATCAGAAAAAAGCAAGAATGCCATTTATAAAATCAAAGATAATTTCTTCCGGTTCTGGTACAGGTTCGCTTTTTCCAATCGGAATTATTATGACCTGCTTGGTCCGGAAGCAGCTTCTGAAGATATTGAAAAGAACCTGTCCGATTATATGGGACTGGCCTTTGAAAATATCTGCAAAGAATATCTGGTACGCCTGGCAAAAGAGGGTGAACTTCCGTTTGTGCCTTATTATCTGGATAAATGGTGGGGAACAAATCCGGTTCTCAAAGCACAGGATGATGTTGATCTGCTTGGCCTTTCCAAAGATGGAAAACTTGGAATATTCTGTGAATGCAAATTCAAAAACAATAAATTCGTGATGGAAGACTATGACGATACATTGAATGCAGTCAAAGCTTTTCCAGATATGCAGAAGTATTATCTATATTTTTTCAGTAAGTCAGGTTTTACAGATTCAGTCCGCAGCAGAGCAGCGGAAGAAGGAGCACATCTTATTGAAATTGATGATCTGTTTCAAGTTTGAAAATCATCCTTCATTTCAATAACCTGCTTCGTACCATGTCAAATCCTGGAACAAGTTTCTATATTTCCTGTTGTAAAATAAAAACGATCGTTCGACATAAATGAGAGGGGATAAAAATAGTATGTATAAGATTTTAGCTGCTGATATTGATATGACGCTTACCAGCAAGGGCAGTGCTTTACCGAAGATTACCTGTGATGCATTTGAAGAACTCCATAAGCAGGGCGCATTAATTGGTCTGGCAACAGGCAGGGCACTGGAACCGAGATTATATAAGATGGGCAGGGACTGGGGCCTTTCCTTCGAATTTGATTTCATCATCGGTATGAACGGAGGTCAGGTATACAACAGACAGAAGGATTCAACCTGGTCTATTGAAAAGCTTTCTACCGATACTATGAAAGAAATTCTGAATTATACAATGCCTTATATTGATAAGTACAAGATCGCAGTCAACGCAGAAGGCGGCAATACCAATGCAATGAATATTACCGGTGAATTGCTTGCCTCCGCAAGAAGACACGGTTTCATGTTTGTGGATAAGACCGGTGACATTGACGGGTTCTGCGACAAGCCTGCTTTCAAGTTCCTGTTTAGAATGGAACCGGCATTTGAACAGGAATTCAGAGAATATTTCCTGAAGAAGTTCGGTGACAGATTCCAGATCATTTCCACTTTCCCGGGTACTGTTGAAGTATTCCAGAAGGGTGTCAATAAGGGCAGCGGCCTGCAGAGATACGCAGCTGACATGGGTGTCGATATGAAGGATACCATTGCCTTCGGCGATAACGAAAATGATAATACATTGCTGGAAGATGCAGGTTTAGGGGTCTGCCTGAAGAATGGGGCAGACGGGACAAAGGCTGTCGCTGATGTTATTACAGAATATACCTGTGATGAAGGCGGCGTCGGTCATTTCCTTTTCGATCATATTCTGAATCAGAAGTAATTCTGAAGATCATCTCAAAAGCGGGATGGTCTTTTTGTTTTCACACAAAAAACCGGTCGACTGACCGGCTTGGTGAATCATGCTTCGAATCTGCCTTTCATGAGAACAGTTTTGTGTATGACGGCTTCTTTTCCCATGGCAAATACGGAATCGATATTGAAGTTATTGTCCAGAAGAATCAGATCCGCATCTGCACCTGTTTCGATGGATCCCTTTTTATGATCCAGTTTCAGAACATGGGCAGGCGTAGAAGTGAGAAGTTTCAGTGCTTCTTCCAGAGGC
Organism: uncultured Erysipelotrichaceae bacterium; assembly: GCA_900315065.1. Taxonomy (GTDB): domain Bacteria; phylum Bacillota_I; class Bacilli_A; order Erysipelotrichales; family Erysipelotrichaceae; genus Bulleidia. Next base: position 8,599 of record OMXQ01000023.1, on the reverse strand, counting down.
ATGCCTTTTTCCACAAGCAGGCGGATCGTTTCATGAAGCCATTCTGGTGTTGAGAAAGTCAGACCGATGCAATTGCCTGTTTCATCAAATTTCGGCTGGGAACCAAATGCATCAGAAGATAAAGTGACATGGTCTGCGGATACGCCTTCCTTGTTCAGAAGAGAGAATAGTTTTTCTGCAGAAGTTTTTACTTTTTCAGAATCACTGCCTGCGGTTGCATCCACATAGCCGCCCATGCGGATCAGTTCTGCGGATTGTTCCATCAGTTCCGGGGTACGGAGTACATGCGTAGGCAGGAAGGTGGAGATCGGGATGTCTGAGTCTGCAAGAGCTTCAAACAAAGGATGCAGGCCTGCTTTTCCGGATCCCATATGCATGGTTACGTAACCGGCAGTTCCACTGAGCAGACCGGCACGGCGGGCATCTGTACCAGCCTGAATAAGTACCGCTGCATCCGGATCAGAACTGCGATGGTCGCTGACGGCGATCTTGACGCCGATGAAAGGCGGAATCAGGACAATGTCCTTTTCAATGGATCCTGTGATGGTAACGGAAGGCCAGCCATAGGAACCAGTCAGAGCAAAGACAGTGAGTCCTTCTTCCTGGAGGGCTCTTGCCTTGGCAATGAGGTTTTCCAGAGAACGGGTGATCCCGTCCGTTCCCAAAAGACCAACGACAGTTGTTACACCGCAGGAGACAATCTGAGAAAGCATCGCTTCCGGTACGCGGCTGGCCGGGCCCTGTTCCCCGCCTCCGCCTGTGATGTGCTCATGGACATCAATATATCCTGGGACAAGTTTCATGCCGGAGCAGTCATAAATCTTACAGTCCGGATTGTTTTCATAACCAGTGATATGATCGGCAATACGCAGAATGGTAGTTCCTTCAATCAGTACATCTTTTCTGCCAAGATGAGCAGGTGCATATACATCCCCGTTGCAAAATAGTTTCATACAAGTTCTGCCTCTTCTTTCATATATGTTTCAGCATAGCACGATTGCAGAAAACTGGCTGTGTATTGAAGAAATTTCAGATTATCCGGATACGATTGAAATGGTTGCTGATAGTATTCACAGCACAATACAAAAACGGTAACTTTTTAAACAAAAATTTGTTGTATATGAACAAATTAATTATGTGCTACAATGTGATTAACGATAGGAGGATTCTGTTATGAAATTGATCCTGGCGATTGTATCAAATGATGATGCTTCAGCTGTAACATCTGCATTGACAAAGAATAATTTCTACATGACACGTCTTGCAACTACAGGTGGTTTCCTGAGAGCTGGAAATACAACTCTGATTGTCGGTACAGAAGATGATCTGGTCGACAAGTGCATTGATGTCATTGGTTCCGAAGCAAAGAGAAGAACAGAAATTGTTCCGTCAACGGCAAGCTATGATATCGGCCGCTATGCATCCTTCCCTGTAGAAGTACAGGTAGGCGGTGCTACAATCTTTGTACTGGATGTAGAACAGTTCAAGAAGCTGTGAGTCATGAAGAGGTGGTTCCTTTGTGAATCATCTCTTTTCTTTTACCTGAGATAAGACTTGGTTGTACGATTCGTACAACTAAGTTAAGAATAAGTCCTCTGATATTTGTGGAACCTGAATCCTGGTATACAATGAAGCAGCAGTGGAAACGGAGTACAGGCATGATTGTACGTGAATTAAAAGAAGAAGATATCGATGCAGTTCTGCGGATCGTCAGTGAAGCGAAAGCTTATTTCAAAGAAAAAGGCATTCCCCAGTGGCAGGGAGAGTATCCGGCCCGCTGTGATATCGAAGCAGACAGAAATAAAGGCGGCTATGTCATCATAGATGAAGAAAAAGTCGTCGGCTATTGTTTTATTGCACCGATGCAGGATTCTAACTACAAGGTTATAGAACAGGGACAGTGGCTGAATGATGAGCCTTATGTTGTTATGCACAGAACCTGTGTTTCTGCTGATTGCAAAGGCAGAGACATTGCAGGTTTGTTTGTGGAAAAAGCAGCAGAAGTTGCAGAAGCAGCAGGTATTCATAATGTCAGAGCAGATACGCATGAGAAGAATATATCCATGCGTCGTTTCTTAAAGAAACATGGTTTCCGGTATTGCGGAATTGTACATGTGGCAGATGGTACACCAAGAGCAGCAGGACAGCTGGTATTGAAATAATGATCTTTTTCTTTAGTAGTGAGGCTGGGCAGGAAACTCAGCTTTTTGTTTTTGTCTGCTTTAAGAAAAGCCCAGCTTTGGAACAAAAAGCAGAATATTATCAGATGCTTGACTTAATTGTACGGTAGCGTACAATTAAGTTATGGATAATATGAAATACAAATTTGCAGAAGACATAACGGCAATAAGAAAAATACTTGAGGTTTCTCAGGAAGAATTTGCGGACAGGATAGGAATCCGGCGTGCTACAATTTCAGAAAACGAAAATGGGGAAATAAATCCTTCAGATGAACTTTTGGAAAAAGTATATGGCTATGCATATAGCAGAGGAGCCCGGCTGAATCGCATTAAAGAAATGCTATATCGAGACGATCTCAGGAAAGATGAGATTCTTCTGTTTCATGGGGCTAAATCAGACATTATCGGTGATATAGATTTGAAACATGGAAGAAGAAATAATGATTTTGGACCAGGTTTCTATATGGGGGAAAGTTACGAACAGGCATTGTCATTCGTTTCTACTTTTGAAAGAAGTTCTGTATATTTCGGCATATTTAATCCAAATGGATTGAAGAAAAAAGTGTACGGGGTCAATTTGGAATGGATGCTGACCATTGCCTTGTATCGAGGAACTTTGGATGAGTACACAGATAATAAAATAGTGATGAATCTTAAGAAAACAGCTGAAAGTGCAGACTACATTATTGCTCCAATCGCAGATAACAGAATGTTTCAGATCATACATTCGTTTATTTATGGTGAGATTACAGATATGCAGTGCATGCATTGCTTATCGGCAGCTAATTTGGGAATGCAATATGTTTTTACTTCACAAAAGGCAATTAATAATCTGAAACTGGTTGAAAAATGTTATGTTCCCATGAATGAAAGAAAATATTATGCAAAAATAAGATTGCAGGATATGAAACTGGGAGATGATAAGGTAAAGGTGGCACGTTTGAAGTATCGTGGGCAAGGAAAATATATTGATGAGGTGCTGAAATGAAAAAAATTGATTACAGCGGCATACTTCTTTGTGAAAGACAGGCAGAAGCATTTGAATTATCCGTTACACAAATGAATATCAGTTCTGAAATGTTTATAAGACGTTTTGTTTTCAGCAATATCTGCAAGTTGATGGACGATCTGGATTTCCTGCAGACGAATTATATGGCAAAGGATATTCTGGATTTCGTAAATGAAGAATACGGAACTTCAAAGTATGGAAGTAAAAAATATTCGGCTGAAGAAATGTATTGGATCGGATACATTTACAGATATTTTTCCTATACCCGCGAATGGTCGTCCCGCAGAATATATAAGTTTATCAAGCCGAAAGAATTAAGAGAATTGTATCCTTCTTATCATTCCCTGGATCCTGGGCAGACGGTTGAACGTCTTCTTGAATCAAAAGGATACCCTGCAACGGAAGAAGGAGAGATGCTGAGACAATACAGGATTCTCAGAGAAGTAAGAGAAATGGAGAAAGAATACAAAACGGATCACAGCAAATGAAGAGCGTGGAAAAGAGTACTGCAGTCTTCAGGTCAAGAAGGCTGTTTTTATTTTTGAACACAGTATAAAAGCCCGAAAATATGCACAAGTGCATAAAACAAGCATCTAAAATATGCATGTGTGCATAAAATAAGTATTTAAAATATGCAATAATACTTTTCCTGTAGAATTCAGGCAGTATAATAAAAGTAAGTCAGGGAAACAATGGTATGCAATTAAGTAGAAAAGTTGATGAAAAATTAAAAGAATGGGGAAATTCTGACCAGGCGGGATGTCTGCTTGTTCGCGGTGCAAGACAGATCGGGAAAACATTCAGTATTGATGCATATGGAAAATCTTCCTTTCCTGTTTACAATGCAATAAATTTTATTGAGCAGCCTGCTGCAATGAAAATTTTTGAAGGAAATCTGGATGTGGATACCCTGGTCATGAATTTCAAATTCATGTTTCCGGGAATGAAGTTTGAAGAAGGCAGAACATTATTGTTTCTGGATGAAATACAGGAATGTCCGCGGGCAGTTATGTCTTTGAAATTCTGGGCACAGGATAAACGCTATAAAGTGATCGTTTCCGGTTCCATGCTGGGAATTGATTATAACCGGCCGACATCTTTTCCGGTTGGCTCTATCAAATATCTTGATATGTATGCATTGGATTTTGAAGAATTCCTGTGGGCAGAAGGATTGTCAGAGGAAATGATCAGTTTCCTGCGTGATGCTTTTGCAAGAGGGAAAAAAGTACCGGAAGCAATCAATTCACAGATGATGACATATCTGCGCAGGTACATGGTAATCGGAGGAATGCCGGCAATTGTATCAGAATGGGAGTCTTCCCATGATATGGGAAGGGTGGATGCATTGCAGAGGTCTATATTGAAAGACTATCGTTTTGATATTGCACATTACGCATCGTCTGACATAAAAATAAAGGCAGAAGATTGTTATTTTTCATTGCCGGATCAATTGTCCAAACCGAATCATAAGTTCCAGTATTCTGTTGTAGCAGGCGGCGGTTCTGCCCGGAAATACGGAAGCAGCATTGACTGGCTGGATAATGCTTTTCTCACCAGGTATTGTTTTAATGTATCGACACCTGAGTTTCCTTTACGTTCTTTCAGGAAAGACGATGATTTCAGATTGTACCCGACAGACATCGGATTGTTGACCGGTATGTATGATTATTCATTGAAGAAATTTCTGTTGATGAATGAGGATAATCATATATTGAAAACCGCCAAAGGCGGCATGTATGAAGCATTGATTGCGGATATGTTAATGAAAAATAAGAAACGTGATTTATATTTCTATAAGCGAAGTGATTCAACGATGGAAATCGAATTTCTTCTTGAAAGCGGACAGGGAGTGATTCCAGTAGAAGTGAAAGCAGGCAAAAGCAGGTCAAGGTCCCTGGATACGCTTCTTGAAAAAGAAGATTACGCAGCTGGTTATAAGTTCACTGACGGCAATGCAGGAATCAGCGGGAAAAAGAGAACGATGCCTTTGTATATGGCGATGTTTTTATAAGAATCATTTGTCAGATATGAATTACTACGTCTGATCCGTAGATCAGGCATGGTACTCTGGCATTTGGATAGAAATTGAATAAGCATGCATATGCTCTGTTGTCAGAAAATTGTGAACAAATCAACTAAACCCGGGAGACAGTGTGACAACGCATTGTCTTCCGGGTTCTTTGATTTATGTAGTGTTTGTTATTGGATTGATTTCAGATTTTGCAATAAAGCTTCTTTTGTATTCGGTATTTTTTCTTCAATGACTTTTTGCAACAGAGAATCCAGAGTTTCTTTGATTTCTTTTCCTTTGAGACCAATCTGTTTCAGGTCTTTGCCGGTAACAGCTAATTGTTTCAGCGTATAGGGTTCCTGCTTGTCTTTGATTTCCTTGATGTATGTTTTCCATCTGGTTGTGTTTTCACCCTTTGCCTTATGGTATGCAAGAATGTCATCCATCCATGGTTCATAGTCTTTGAGGAAGTATTTCATTTCTGCCTTGCTTTGAACAGAGGCATTTTTTGTTTTCAGGAGAATGAGAATGGTCTTTGTGTCCGCATTGGAATATTTGAGATCATGGAGGACAGAACGGGGATCAGATAAGAACTGGAGGAAGAGAGCCATGCGGACATTGGAAATGGTTTCTGCTTTCTGCATGTCTTCAACTGCAGCAGCGTATTGTTCCGGCGTGTATTCTTTTATGGCAGGAATGATCTGTGCAAAGACATCTTTGTAGTTGAGAAAAGTGTCTTTGATATCGTGTGCCTGCAGAAGGCCGTTGAGTTCTTCATGGATTCTTTCTTTTGAGATGACATCAAGCAGAGCTTTGTTTTTATGAATGGCTTGAGCAGTGTTTTCTTCAATGGTGAAGTTCAGACGTGCCGCAAAGCGGAGGGCTCTGAGGATTCTGAGGGCGTCTTCATCAAAGCGCTTGTCAGGATCACCAATGCAGCGGAGAGTCTTGTTCTGCAGGTCATCAAGACCATGGAAGAAGTCTTTCAATCCTGTCTTTTTGTTATAGCAGAGAGCGTTGATCGTAAAGTCACGTCGTTTGCAGTCTTCTTCCAGGCTTCTGGTAAAAGTTACGGCATCCGGGTGTCTGTGATCCAGATAGCTTTTGTCTGTTCTGTATGTTGTAATTTCAACCGGATTGTGGTCAGAGACAACGGTAAGGGTACCGTGCTGAATGCCTGTTTCTATTGTCCTGTATTTTTGAAAGACCTGTTTCATTTCCTGAGGAAGGGCATTGGTAGTTAAGTCATAGTCATGGATTTCAACATGAAGAAGAGCAGAACGGATGGCACCGCCGACAACGTATGCTTCGTAGTCGTTTTCTTCCAGTTCTGTGATGAGGTTTTGAACATAGTCCGGAATTTCAATATTCATGTGGTTATTTTAGCATTGTTTCTCTTTTCTTCTATATAATGAGATTAATTAAATTTCGTTTTCATAATATACAGGAGGCTAAGGATGAGAATCGGACAGTCAACAGATATTCATAAGCTGGTCGAAGGCAGAAAATTAATTCTCGGCGGCGTAGAAATTCCAAGTGAGAAGGGATTGCTGGGACATTCGGATGCGGATGCTTTGACCCATGCAGTAGCGGAAGCAATTTTAGGTGCTCTTGCTTTAGGAGACCTTGGACATCATTTTCCGGATACGGATCCAAAGTGGGAAGGGGTGAATTCCCAGGTGATTCTGGAAGCCTGCTGGCAGATGATGGATGAAAAAGGCTATAAAATCGGCAATGTGGATTCACTGGTATTGATTGAAAGACCGAAGATGGCACCTCATATTGAAGCGATGCGGGCTAATTTTGCCAAAGCACTTCATTGCGATATATCACAGATCAGCGTCAAGGCAACAAGAGGAGAAGGCATGGGTTTTGTCGGCAGAGGAGAAGGCGTACTTGCCCAGGCAGTGGTTCTGCTTGAGGAGAAGAATTGATGTTTGCAAGGCTGGATGAAGTAAAGGTATTGCGTGATCCTTTATTCGGGTATATTCATATTGATCTGCAGGTTGTGTGGGATGTATTGAATTCTGCCTGGTTTCAGAGATTGCGGAGAATCAGACAATTGGGCGGGGCTTTTGTGACCTATCATTGTGCAGAGCATTCGCGTTTTTCGCATTCTTTAGGCGTGTATGAAATTGTGCGCAGAATGGTAACGGAAGTACCGGATCTTGCGGAAGCTTTGGATGAAAAGGAAAAGGTTACGGTAATGCTTGCAGGTTTATTGCATGATATCGGCCATGGTCCTTATTCGCATGCTTTTGAAGGTGTAACAAGTACTTCGCATGAAACATTTACCTGCCGGATCATAGAAGAAGATACGGAAATCACGCACATATTGGAAAAGGCGTGTCCTGGTTTAAGCAAAGACGTGGCAGATGTGATTCGTCATGAAGCGAAGAATCCGATATTGACCCAGCTTATTTCTTCCCAGCTGGATGCGGATCGGTTTGATTATCTGATGCGGGATGCGTATTTTACCGGTACCAAGTACGGGGAATTCGACATGGAAAGAATCCTGCGTACTTTGCGTGTTCATGATGACAGAGTGGTTGTCAAGGAAAGCGGCGTGTATGCGGTAGAGAATTACATCATGGCCAGGTATCATATGTACTGGCAGGTGTATTATCATCCGGTTGCGCGTTCTTTTGAGTTCCTTGTTCATACTTTGTTCAAGCGGCTGCGGGATCTTGGCAATCTGGAAGATCCGTGCATGATTGAGCAGTTCAGACCGATTGCAGAGAATGTGGAGATTCCGCTGGATGTGTATTTTGAGTTGGATGAGAATGCGTGTGCGTATGGTTTTGCAAAGCTGTGTCATGATGAAGATCCAATCTTAAAAGACCTGGCAGAAAGAGTCAGAGACAGGAATCTGTTCAAGTATGAAGAAAGAACCGATTCTGCCTGGCGGCGAAAAAGGAACCAGTTGAAGAAAGCAGGACTGGATCCGGCTTATTATCTTGGCAAGGATGAAGTGACCCAGAATCCTTATAAGCCTTACAGCGGGGAAAATGCAGGAAGCATCTGGGTATTGATGAATGATGGAACGATGCGGGAGTTGAGCAATGCGTCCAATATCGTCTATAGTCTGATTCATGGGCCGAAGCGGGATGACGAAAAAATGTTTTATCCCCTTCTGGCAGAAAAATAGTCATAACAGGAAACCGCAGATAAAAATGCGGTTTTTTCGTAGGAAAATAATAAAATAAAATGACGATTTTGTGAATAAAAAGCATCGATTTTTCACGTTTTCATGAAATTTAACATAGATTTGTTTTTGTATACGCAAATTCATGAGAGAGATTGTGTCAATAGTTTTCGATAATGTCCTGTAAAGGGTTAAAGATCAGCGGGAGATTTTCCCGCTTTTCATGTTCCATTTTTACCAAGATCATATTTTGT
>OMXQ01000018.1 GCA_900315065.1 uncultured Erysipelotrichaceae bacterium | reverse complement strand
CAGAAAATGTCCCGGAAATCATGTAAAAAGGGAATTCGAAGATAGAAATGGCTCTATTCATAAATAAAACTGTGGAAAACCTGGCAATAAAAGAAGAATTCCTTCCTTCAGAATAAGTTATCCACAGCTTTTTTCTCAATAAAATTAATGCAATTTGTCTCTCACAGAACGAAAAATTTTATAAATCTACTTTATTCGGTGAATAGTAACCATTAATTTATACCGTGTAATAATAAAAATGACTGATAATTTGTTCTGATTGTGCATCCGGACCGGATTGAAATGATCCACTCAGCCTGCCTGTTCGACACAAAGTCTTTTTGCGTTACAATAATTATCGGAAAAGAAAGAGAGAAAATACATAATGTCAGTTGCTGAACACAGAAAAAGACTCTATGAATTACTGGAGGATAATACGATTGTCCTCAGCTATGCAGGTATCCCGCTGCATTCAAACGAAGACGATTATTACAATTTTGAAGTCAACAGCCAGTTCTATTATTTAACCGGACTGGAAAGAGACCATATGGCCTTCCTTGCCTTCAAGACAAAGGGACAGGTAATGGAAACCTTGTTTATTGAAGAACCACAGCCGCTTCAGGAAAGATGGACAGGCAAAATGCCGACGATCGAAGAAGTACAGCAGGTCAGTCAGATTGAAGATGTCCGTTATGTGGAAGACCTGGATGCATTGGTAAGCAGATACATGGGCAGATACCATGTAGAACATGCTTACTTTGATTTATATAGATGCTCCGTTGAAGACCTGATGGATTACAATGCCCTCAAGGCGGAAGAATTCCAGGCAAAGTATCCGGGTGTAACCATGAATGATCTCCATGGGATCTGTGTTGGTCTCAGAGAAGTCAAGGACGCGGATGAAATCGAACTTGTCCGTAAAGCAATCAATATTACCAGACAAGGCCTGGACAACCTTATGGCTAATCTGAAACCAGGCATGATGGAATACCAGGCACAGGCAGATTTTGAATACATGTGCAGAAAACTTGGCGCAAAGAAGTTCTCCTTCGGCACCATCGCTGCTTCCGGCATCAACGGATGCATGATGCACTACAGTACCAATGATTCCGTGATTGAAGATGATTCTCTTCTGTTACTGGATCTTGGTGCCAAGTATCAGAACTATTGTTCCGATATTTCCAGAACATATCCTGCAAACGGTACCTTTACGCAAAGACAAAAAGATGTCTATAACGTAGTACTGAAAGCCAACAAAGAAGTTGCGAAAACTGCCAGACCGGGCATGACATTGCGTGAATTAAACGATGTTGCAAAGCAGGTATTGGGAGAAGGTCTGATTGAACTTGGCCTGATTGAAGACGTGGAAGATGTCGGCCAGTATTACATGCATGGGGTTTCTCATTCCATCGGTATTGATTGTCATGACGCTGACTTTGCAGGCCAGAAGATTCAGCCTGGCTGGATCATTTCCGATGAACCTGGTCTTTATATTGATGAAGAAAAAATCGGCATCCGGATTGAAGATGATCTTCTGATCACAGAAAACGGCTGTGAAGTATTGAGTAAAGACATCATTAAGGAACCGGATGAAATCGAAGCTTTTATGAAAGCCCACAAAGGTTAAGCAGCAGAGCATAGCTGAAAAAGCTATGCTTTTTAGGATGGCATGAGCAGTGATACGCTGTATCCACTTCTTTCATGCGGCATGATAATAATAGAAAGTGAATGCATCATCATATGAAGAAAAAGATAATGAAAGAAAAGCCCGGAACCAGGGGTATGATCCATATGTATACATCCATTGACGGCTGGATGGACGGGAAATTCATGGACGAAGAAGGATGCAATGCATCCGGTGATTATTATGATGACGAGATTTTCAAAATCGGCAGTGTTAACGGCAATGGCAGGTGTTCCTGGGAAAAGAATTACGCATCTGAAGAATATACATTATTCATAAATTGTTGAAAACATCCTCTTTTATCAGGATGTTTTTTTAATACTATGTGCTATTATAGTTTTTGTGAACACGTTTATAAAAGAGAGGAACCTATGCCTAAGATTCTGGAAGAAGTAAGAACAAGAGCCATCCAGGCTCTCAGAAATCAGATTGCTCAGGGCGGCTTTGAGAAAGCGACCATGCGGTCCATTGCTTCAGAACTGGGAATTTCTGCCGCAACTTTGTATCACTACTTTGCGTCAAAGGAAGATCTGATTGCGGCCATGATTGTGGAAGACTGGAAGCCGGTATCTGAAAAGATCAGAGAAGAAGCAGAACAGTGCCCGGATGCAGAAGAAGTGTGTGCCATGCTGTATACAAACCTGCTGGCTTTCTCTTCCTCACATCAGTCTGTCTTTTCCTCTTTATCTTCTTCTGACATTCTGAAGGATCAGGGACCGGGCTTTCATTCCCGTCTGGTTTCAATCATGAAAGATATGATTCTTGAAAAGATGGAAGCGAAGGACGAAAGAGCAGTCCAATGTGCAGAGGGATGTGCAGAGTTGTTACTGGCGGGCGTGCGTGAAAAAAGAAACTACGAATCAATGAAGTTCGCAATCAATACATTAACAGGAGGAAAACAATAATATGAAAGTTGTATTAGCTGGTGCATACGGGCATCTTGGAAGTGATATCTTCCGTGAATTATTGAAGCAGGGACATGAAGTTGTCGCTGCTGATGTAGTTGAAAGAGATCTGGGTCTGGAAGGAAACTTTGTCTTTAAGAAACTTGACGTGACAAATCCGGAAGCTTTGAAAGGATTGTGTGACGGGGCAGATGCTGTCATTACCACAGTCGGTCTGACGAAAGCATCAAAGACGGTTACCAACATGGACATTGACTATCAGGGCAACCTGAATCTTCTTCGCGAAGCAAAAAGAGCAGGCGTCAGGACTTTTGATTATGTTTCTGTCTTCAAGTGCAACCTTGCCCCGAAAGATGTACCGATTGTCTATGCCAAGTATCTGTTTGAAACAGAATTATTGAAGAGCGGCATGAATTTCAATATCTTCCGTCCGACCGGCTATTTCTATGACATCGTGCATGTCTTTACCCCGATGGTAGAAAAGGGACAGGCGCAGCTGCTTGGCAAAGAACCGGTCAGTGCCAATGTCATCGCTACGGAAGATCTTGCCGAATTCATCGTTGCCCATATGAATGATGGAAAGGGTCAGTTTGATATCGGCGGTAAAGAAACTTACACCTATGAAGAAATCGCAAAGATGTGCTTTGAAGCTGCCGGCAAGCCTTTAGTCATCAAGAGATATCCGGCCTGGGTATTCTCTATGCTGGCAGGGGTATCAAAGCTTGCCAAGAACGGCAAGGAACCGATCATCCGTTTCTCCAAGTGGACACTGACCCATGATATGACTGCTCCGATCAAGTACGGTAACAGAAGCTTCAAAGCTTATATTGAAGCCAGCTTCAGAAAGGAAAAGTAAGTGATGTATTGGAATTTATTACTTATATCTTTCGTGACAGCACTGGTATTAACAGCGATCGGCTTTAAGAATTATGTCTGGTTCTTATCTATAGGATATGGTTTAGCAGTTGCCGGCATCGGTATTGTGCTGGTTATTCTCGGCCTTGCAGGAACCCTGCACCTGAGTTCTGGCTTAGTGGTCATGTGTCTTCTGCTTGTGATCTATGGATGCCGTCTTTCAGGTTTTCTGATTTACAGAGAGGCAAAGAACGCTGCTTACAGAAAAACATTGGCAGAAGCTGCCAAGGATACCAGCGGCGGCAAGGCTATGCCTGTCTTTGTCAAAGCTGCCATCTGGATTTCAGTTTCTCTTCTATATGCTGCCCAGACGGCACCGGTTCTTTACAGAGGAGTTGCAGAACATGCGAATGGTCTCTGGATCATCGGTGGTCTGATTGCTTTGTCTGGTATTTTACTGGAATCTGCAGCAGATCATCAGAAGTCTGCTTTCAAGAAAATTGATCCGCATGCCCCGGCAATGAAGGGATTGTATAAAATTGTCAGATGTCCGAATTATCTGGGCGAGATTATTTTCTGGACGGGTGTCTTTATCTCAGGCTGGCCGGTATTGACTGGTGCAGGACAGTGGCTGCTGTGCCTTGCAGGTTATATCTGCATCGTCTGGGTTATGTTCAACAGTGCCAAGCGTCTTGAAACAAGACAGAACCGGAATTACGGAAATCGTGAAGACTACAGGAACTATGCAGAACACACACCGATTCTGATTCCGTTTATTCCTCTGTATCATTTAGTCAAGGAAGTGAAGTATGGAAAAGAATGAAATTCCGCAGGGATTCACTCTTTCCTTGGCTTTGATGGACGCTCTGCCGGTTTTGTTTTTCGGCGGCAGCTTAGGCGTTTGCGCTTCCATGTTTGACAGTACCTTGTTCCTGATTGGTGCAGTTCTGATCTTTCTGGCTGGTGCGATGAAAGTCGGCTGGAAGTTAGTGATTGCCCTGCAGAAGAAAAACATCTGGTTTTTAAACAGGCAGATGCGGTATCTGATGCCGGCTGGCTTTGTCCTTGTTTTATTGTCTTTATTTATAGATAGAAAGAAGATCAGCGGCGCATTCTTCGGTGCATTGATTCATTTTCCTGCATTGCTGTTCTTCCTGATCGGGGTTACCGGGATTGCATGCATGGTATATTTCGCTGGTCATAATGATCAGATGGACGCAAAGTCCAACTGGAAAGAACAGGGTACCAATGCCATTGCCCAGTTTGCTTTTATGATCGGCTTGTTTCTGGTAAGAGCAGCTTTGTGATTGATCCTGATGAAATAAGAAAAGCACATTCTTTATGCGGAGTGTGCTTTTTTACGATAGGCAGCAGGCGATTCGCCCATGACTTTTTTGAAGACTCTTGTGAAATAAGACGGGTTGGAGAAACCGTATTGAGCTGCGATATCTGCAGTGTTCTTTTTGGTATTGAGAAGATCTTCAGCAGCTGCTTTGATTTTGACTTTCTGGACGTAATCCGTGAAAGCATTGCCGGTTTCTTCGTGAAAACGCGAAGAAAGATAATAGTGGGAAACACCGATTGCCTTTGCACATCTGGAAAGTGTGATTTCTTCTTCCATGTGGGTGGAAATATAATCTATGGCACTGGCAACAAGGGAAGAATAGCCGGCAGTTCTGAATTTCTGAACAGCAGAACAATAATCATGAATCATGGCATCCGATTCCATGCGCAAAGCGGTAAAAGACTGGGCATTTTCAATCCGGACGGCATGACTTCTTGAAATCATATCGATCACAACTGGGTTGACGCCCGCCTGCTGGGCTGCTTTGCGGGCATAGGAATGGAGAATCACAATGTAGTTCTTGTCATTACGAAGGCGGTTGGAAGTGCGGCGTTCCGGCTGAATGATACTGAGGTTTTTGATATTCTGTATGGCTTCTTCATCCCCGTTGCGGATTGCCTGAATAATTTTGTCTTCGAATTTGTATCTTTGCAGGATCTTGTTTTCACTCTCCGTACTTTCCGTGAATTTCACATCCGCGGAAGCGGACGGCATGCGGATGCCGTGAACGACCTGTTCAAAGCGGGCAGAACCGTATACCTTTTCTCCAATCAGTTCATTGATATGGTACAGCATAACATCATCATTTATAACCGGAATGGTCGTGAGATACTGGATCACCAGCGGCACAGCATTTTTCGGGGTGTTGAGTTCCTGCAGGGACTGGATCATTAACGGTACATCGACACTTGCGACAAGAAACGGGCCGGCTAGGAGAAAACAATGTTCCTGTTTGTCAGGATAAGCCAGCCAGCAGGCGTGCAGGGAATCACTGATTTCATAGATCGTGTCATAGCTCGGGTTGTCCGGCAGAATTTTTATGTTATTTACCTTGTGCAGAATCGTTTTTTGGAAGTTCATATCGACATCTGCAATCTGGGTTTCTTCTGTAATCAGACGGACCGGAACCGACGATCTTTCAAATAATTCTTTGATAAAGACTAAGTATTCGTTCATATTTATATTATATTGCATATTTTTTATCTGATCTTGTTACTTAAAATTATGATAACAATATTGTGCTATTTTATAGAAAGATTGTGATATATGATTGTCTGAATTTCTTTTATGCTGAAAGCGCTTAATAAAAGAGGAGGAATAATTTGTATGACAACTTCAAAGAAAGAAGTCAGACCTTTTGGCGCAAGAGACCGCTTCGGCTATCTCTTCGGTGACTTCGCAAACGACTTCACATTCGTGTTATCCAGTACCGTATTGATGAAATTCTACACGGACGTTATGGGAGTTTCTGCTCTGGTCATCGGCGTATTGATGATGGCTGCCAGAATCTTCGATGCCTTCACAGATGTCATCATGGGTCAGATTTGTGACAGATCCAAAGAAACACCTCAGGGTAAGTTCAGACCTTGGATCAAGCGTATGGCTGGTCCGGTCTGCGTAGCTTCTTTCCTGATCTACGCTCCTTACTTCGCTGACAAGCCAATGGCATTCAAGATTATCTGGATGTTCGTTACTTATCTGTTATGGGGTTCTGTATTCTATACATCCATTAACATTCCTTATGGTTCCATGGCATCTGCATTGTCTGAGTCTCCTAAGGACAGACAGTCTCTTTCCACTTTCCGTACCGTTGGTTCCATTCTGGCATCCATGATCGTTGCCATTGTTCTGCCGCTGTTCTGCTATTACAAGGACGCTGCCGGCAACCAGATGATTTCCGGTACAAAGACAATGATTTTCGCAGGTGCTTGTTCTGTTGCAGCATTTGTTCTCTACATGCTGTGCTATGGTCTTACCACTGAACGTGTTCACATTGCCAAGAACAGTGAAAAGTTCTCTCTGAAGGTTCTGCTCAAGACCGTCTTCGGCGACAAGTCCGTTATCACAATTATCATCTGCTCTCTGCTTCTTCTGTTAGCTCAGCTGACAAGTGCAGCAATGTCCAACTTTATTTATCCTAACTACTTCGGCAATGCCAAGATCATGGCTGGTGCAAGTATGGCTGGCATCGCAACAACCTTTATCATTGCACCGTTCATCGGCAAGCTTTCCACAAAGTTCGGCCGCAAGCAGGTTGCCTTCGTCGGTGCTGTGATTGCTGCTGCATCTATGCTGGCTGCCTTCATCATGCATACACATAATGTCGGTCTGTGGATTATGTTCACAGTTATTATGAATGCCGGCATGGGCATGATCAACCTGGTTATCTGGGCTATGATTACTGACGTTATCGATGACAACGAAGTCAGAACCGGTGTCAGAAGCGATGGTGCGATCTATTCTGTTTATTCCTTTGCACGTAAGCTTGGTCAGGCAGCTTCTTCCGGTCTGTCCGGCTGGCTGTTAACAGCAGCTGGTTATACTGCTGCTACAGCTTTTGATACAGGTGTTGTCAACAGCATTTATAATCTGACATGTCTGATCCCGATGGCAGGATTTGCTATTCTGGCTCTGGTACTCTTCTTCCTCTATCCGCTGAACAAGGAGAGAGTTGAAGCAAACGTTGCTGCCCTGAAGGAAAAGCATGGAGACAAGACTAATGCGTAAAAGAGTCTCTTTGAATCAGGACTGGAAGTTTGCAAAGACTGGTGTTGTGCCTGCTTCCTTCCCGGAAGATTGGGAAAGCGTAACATTGCCGCATACCTGGAATGCCAAGGACGGCCAGGACGGCGGCAACGATTATTACCGCGGTACATGCATGTATGCAAGAAAGCTGAATGCTTGTGATTGCGATGAAAGTGTCATTGAATTTGAAGGCGCAGCCAATAGTGCTGACGTCTATCTCAATGGTACAAAGATCGGTCATCATGACGGCGGCTTCTCTACCTTCCGTTATGATCTGACCCCATATCTGAAGGATGAAAATCTGCTGTGCGTCGCTGTCGACAACAGTGCCAACGACCGCGTTTATCCGCAGACGGCTGACTTTACTTTCTACGGCGGCATCTATCGTGATGTCAATCTGCTGTGTCTGAATCATGCGCACTTCGCAGTTCTGGATTACGGCACACCTGGCATCACAGTTACTTCTGAAGTCAATGGTGACAAGGCAGTCGTCAGGGTTTCTGCAGAAGTTGTAAAGGGCAGTGAGGTTGTCTTTGCGACAAACGATGAAACAAAGAAGGTTACTGTTCAGGATGGTAAGGCAGAAGCTGAATTCGTCATTGATCAGCCGCATCTCTGGAATGGTCTTGAAGATCCGTATCTCTATGAGATGAAAGCAGATCTTTATGATAATGGTACCTGCACAGATTCCATTGCCGCAAACTATGGTATTCGTACCATTGTTATTGACGCAAAGAAGGGTTTCCTGCTCAACGGCAGAGAGTATCCGCTGCGCGGTGTTTCCCGCCATCAGGACAGATGGGCAAAGGGCAACGCTATTTCCAGAGAAGACATGGAAGCAGACATCCAGACTATTCTTGAAGTCGGTGCCAATTCCATCCGTCTGGCTCATTATCAGCACAACCAGTATTTCTATGATCTCTGCGACAAGTACGGCTTACTGATCTGGGCTGAAATCCCGTATATTACCCAGCACATGGATAACGGCAACGAGAATACAAAGGAACAGCTGAAGGAATTGATTATTCAGAACAAGAATCATCCTTCCATCTATGTCTGGTCTTTGTCCAATGAAATTACCGTTCACGGCGTTACCGATGATCTGATTCAGAATCATCTGGCTTTGAATGAACTGGCTCATTCTCTGGATGCAACTCGTCCGACCGTCATTGCCCATGCATTCATGCTGGAAACAGATTCGCCAGTCACATCCATTGCCGATGTCAATACTTACAACCTGTATTTCGGCTGGTATCTCGGCACATTGGATCAGAACGAAAAGTTCTTCGATAACTGGCATGCAAAGTATCCGGCAAAGCCGATCGGCTTCTCTGAATACGGCGCTGATGCCAACCCTGCCTTCCATTCCGACCAGCCGGAAGCAGGCGACTATTCCGAAGAATATCAGTGCGTCTATCACGAACACATGCTCAAGCTGATTGAAGAAAGACCATGGATCTGGTGCTCTTATGTCTGGAACATGTTCGACTTTGCGGCTGACGGCAGAGACGAAGGCGGCAAGCATGGTCAGAACCAGAAGGGCCTTGTCTGCATCGATCATAAGACAAAGAAAGATGCTTTCTATCTCTATCAGGCATATTGGGCAAAGAAGCCGATGCTGCATGTATGCGGCAGAAGATATGTCAGGAGATGCGGTGATCAGACAGAAGTCAAAGTTTATTCCAACCAGAAGGAAGTTTCCCTCTATGTCAATGGTTCTCTGCTTGAAACAAAGAGCGGTGACAGAGTATTTACCTTCGAAGTACCGATGGCATCTGATCTGAAGGTTAAGGCTGTATCCGGTGACTTATCTGATGAAATTGAAATCCAGAAGGTTGCTGAACCGGAACCATCCTATCAGTTTATGAAGAAAGCTGAAAACTGGTTCGACAAGGAAGACATTGATGAGAATTACTTCTCCATCAAAGATACGCTTGGCGAATTGCTGAAGAACCCGAAGACCGGTCCGATTGTCGGCGGCATGATGAAGAAGGCGCAGGAAAGCCGTGGAGACGTTGCCAAGGCAGCCGGGAACAATGCCAATATGATGGCATTGATGGCTGGTATGACCCTGGAAAGTCTGATCAAGCGGGCAGGTGACTCCGTCAAGCCTGAACAGGCAAAGCAGCTCAATGACATGCTGCAGAAGATTCACAAATAAGATATTTCCCCTTTTCATATACCCCTTATTGCAGAGAAAGACCTGGAAAATTCCGGGCCTTTTTCTTGTGAAGAAAAGAAAAACCGCATTTCGGGAAGAAACACGGTGCTGGTTCATTATGGCGTCCCCGATGAGATTCGAACCCACGACCTTCCGCTTAGGAGGCGGACGCTCTATCCAGCTGAGCTACGGGGACATTGCCTGTTTATTATACACATCTCTTTCTTTGTTTGCCAGTTTACAGGTGTACTTCCGCTATAATAAGTGCGTAGAAACAAAGAGGTAAAGAAGGATGAAGAAATATTTATTGATCGCATTGTTTGTTCTGGCTGCGATCGTTGTCGTTTTCTCACAGACTCAGACATTGAATAAAGTACTGGCAGCTGCAGTTTGTGCAGTCGGTATTCTGATTGTCGCAAAGTCTGTGTCTTCGCCAGCCGGGAAGACTGAGTAAGTTTGTTTTCATGAAAGAGGCAGAAATGTCTCTTTTTTGTTATTTTTCTATGAAAATAATTACATTCATCAAAATGAAAAATATGTATTGACAAATGAAAACAATGAAACTATTCTACTGGTAAATTCATTGAACAGAAGAGTACCGGTGAGGGAACCGCAAGCGAGTCAGAACAGAGTGGAAGTCTGATGGGGAAAGTCATTGGGAAGCGCATCTGGGAGAAGTCTTTCTGAAGACATAGGAAAGAACGCATCGTCCACGTTACGGATAAGATGAGTGATCAGTAAATGTTTTACTGATAACCAATGTGGTACCGCGATATAAGTCGTCATTGGAAAATTTCCAATTGACGGCTTTTTTATTTAGAAACGAGGTGAAGAAAGCATGAAAGAACGACGAAGCGATGGTGAAACAATCGATCACAGATTTATCAATATAGAAAATAAAGAGGAGAGAAAATATATGAAAACACTGAATAAGATTGTAAAAACTGCTGTTACTGCATGTGCTGTCGTTTCTTTATGTGCATGTTCTTCATCTGCAGCTGCATCCAAAGCTGCTTCTTCCAGTGCTGATGCCAATAAGAAAACAGGCACCAACAGCACCTATGCTTATCTTCTGGATACAACGGATCTGCCGAAGGCTGATCTGGATCTGTCCAATGCCGACGGCGTATTAAAGAAGGTCCTGGATGAGGGCGTATTGACTATTTCCACTTCACCTGATTATCCGGCTGCTGAATTCGTTGATGATACCGGCAAGGTCTATGGTTCTGAAATGATGCTGGCAAAATACATCGCAGATAACCTCGGCGTTGATCTGAAGATTGAAACCATGGACTTCTCCGCAACATTGACGGCAGTTTCCACAGGCAAAGTTGATATGGCTATCTCCGGTTTCGGCTGGAAGAAAGACAGAGAAGAAAATTATGAATTGTCCAAGGGCTATCAGGCAACTTCTGATGCGGCCTGCCATACTTTGCTTGTCTACAGTGACACCGTAGATAACTATAAGACACTGGATGATTTCGCCGGCAAGCATATCATTGCCCAGGCTTCTTCTTTACAGGAAATGTATGTTGAAGATGAAATCAAGGATCCTGATCTTGAGCTTGTTACGACATTGGATATCGGCATGATGTCCATGGCTTCCCACAAGGCAGATGCCATCGCATTGGATTGTGATACCGCCAAGCAGTATGCAGAAAAGTCCAACGGTCAGTTTGCCAAGAGTTCTGTTGAATTTGACCTGACACCTTACGGGGACAAGGAAGGCAACTGTATGGCAGCTGCCAAGGGTGAAAAGTCTCTGATTGAAGCTGTCAACAAGATCATCGATACCGCTACGGAAAACAACCTGTATCAGGAATGGTACACAGAAGCCAAGAAACAGGCAGGTATTGAATAACGCACACAGACTTTATTGTCGGGAGGTAAAGTATGGGTCCTAGTATTACCGAAGTATTTATCAAAAACTGGATGGTCTTTCTGAAGGGACTTGGCGGAACGCTGGAATTTGCATTCGTTGCTGTCTTCTTCGGAACGATTCTGGGTGCATTCATTGCATTAATGCATCGTTCCAAAATCAAAGTTGTTTCCGGAATAGCCATTGTCTATGCAACGATTATCAGAGGTACGCCGCTGCTGGTGCAGATGTATATAGCGTATTTCTTCTTACCGATGGTGATTCCGGCATTGAATAACATCGACAAGATCTACACTGTCATTTTCGCACTGGTACTGAACTCGTCTGCTTATGTGTCTGAAATTATCCGTTCCGGCATCAATGCTGTGGATAAAGGACAGATGGAAGCCGCAAGATCTCTTGGCATGAGTTATTCCCACGCTATGCGGAAGATCATCATGCCGCAGGCAATCAAGAATATCCTGCCTGCCTTAGCAAACGAGTACATTACCATGATCAAGGAAACATCCCTTGCCGGTACATTCTCTTTGTATGAATTGATGTACACAAGAACGATTCTTGCCAACCAGTTCCTCATGTATCAGCCATTATTTATCATCGCAGCCATCTATCTGCTGTGTACGGTTGTATTGAGTGCCCTGGTAAGAAAACTGGAAAGGAGGCTGGCTGTCAGTGACTGAGGCTTTGATTGAAACAGTAGACCTGCACAAAAACTTCGGCAGTCTGCAGGTGTTGAAAGGAATCAGCGAAAAGATTTACAAGGGTGAGGTAGTAACCATCATCGGTCCTTCCGGCGGCGGCAAATCCACATTCCTGCGTTGTCTGAATATGCTGGAAGAACCAACTTCTGGCAAGGTAATCTTCGAAAGAAACGTTCTGGATCCCAAGAGTACAAACATTGATCAGCACAGACAGAAGATCGGCATGGTCTTCCAGCAGTTCAATGTCTTCCCTCACTTAACGGTGAAGGAAAATATCACGATTACGCCGATGCTTGAAAAAGGTGTCTCTAAAGCAGATGCGGAAGCAGAAGCAATGCAGTTATTAAAGACGGTCGGTCTGGAAGACAAGGCGAATGAATATCCGCGTAAATTGTCCGGCGGCCAGAAACAAAGACTGGCAATTATCAGAGCCATGGCGATGCATCCGGATGTCATGTTGTTTGATGAACCTACTTCCGCACTTGACCCGGAAATGGTCAAAGGTGTATTGGAAGTCATCAAGAACCTGGCAGAAAGCGGCATGACCTGTGTCATCGTCACGCATGAAATGGGTTTTGCAAGAGAAGTCAGTGACAGAGTTCTGTTTATCGACGGCGGCGTGATCGCTGAAAGCGGCACCCCGGAAGAAGTCTTCGATCATCCGAAGAATCCGCGTACCCAGGAATTCCTGTCCCAGGTATTGTGAGGCTGCGTATGAAAACCACATTTCAATACGATCACTACATCAAATATGATGAGCTGAAAAGCGAACTCGAATATTTTGAAAAAACCTATCCTTCTTTGTGCAAGCTCGAAGTGAATATGGTTACCCAGGAAGGCCGCAATCAATATGCCGCCATCCTGAATAACGAAAAGACCGGTGCTCCTTTAACCAAACCTGGTTTCTATCTTGACGGCAACATTCACGCAGGTGAAGTTACCGCAACCATGACGGCCATGCATACGCTTGATTATCTTCTGACTAACTATGGCAAAGACAAGGAATGTACATGGATATTGGATCACCTGTGCATCTACGTGATTCCAAGAGTCACACCAGACGGCGCAGAGAAGTATCTGACTACACCTTATTCTTTAAGAAGTGCACCGCGTTCCTATTGTTATGAAAAGGGCGGCATCAGACAGGAAGATCTCGATCACGACGGGGTCGTCAGAATGATGCGGATTCCTTCCAAATACGGGGCATGGAAGATTGATCAGGACGGAAAGATGACTTTCCGTTCTCCTTCCGATGTTGAAGGTACTTTCTATGATGTCTATCCGGAAGGTATCTTCAATGACTACGAAGGCAGTGAAAACCTGAAGCGTGAAAAAGCTGAATGGGGACTGGACTTCAACCGTAACTTCCCGCTGGGCTGGTTCGATGAAGCTCGTCAGCCTGGTGCAGGTCCATATCCTCTGAGCAATCCGGAAAACAAAGCGATTGTTGACTTTGTCTTAGCTCATCCGAATATCGGCGGAGCTGCCATCGGTCATACTTCCGGCGGTTTGTTACTTTATCCTCCGGGAACCCGTCCATCCAAGTCTGCTTCTTCGCTTGATATCGAAAACTTCAGGAAGATTGCGGATATGGGGGCAGAAGAACTGGGATACAAACCGATGAATATCTTCGATTCCTTTATGAGAGATCAGGAACACTATGATTCCGGTGCTCTCGATGACTGGTTCTATCAGTCCCAGGGCGTCCCTGCTTATACGATGGAATTCTGGGATGTTTCTACCAAAGCCGGCGTACCAATGGTATACGGCAAGGAAGAAGATAAGAAGGAAGGTCTCAAGCGTTTCTATGCAGTCTGGAAATGGGCACAGGAAAATGCACCGGAATACTGCATGGACTGGAAAGAATTCGATCATCCTGTTTTCGGCAAAGTGGAAATCGGCGGTATGGACTTCAAGCACATTGTCCAGAATCCTCCGGAAAAGTTCCTGGAAACAGAATGCATGCATGATACAAAGTTCAATCTTCGTTTCATGAAGGCTCTTCCTTACCTTTCTGTTGATTCCCTCAGCAGTAAAGATATGGGCAATGGTCTTTTCAAAGTCACGGCTATGATCGGAAATGAAGGTTTCCTCCCGACAAACCTGTCTGATGAAGCAGTGGCTTTGAAAAAGGCCCGCCCGGTAACAGCTGAACTGAAAGGGGCTGAACTACTCTCTGGCAAAGCATGTGAAGAACTTGGAAACCTGGATGGTTATTCTGCTACCCAGACCGGTTCTTTCTACGGCAACCTGACAACTTTCGCTAACGGCAAAGCCCGTAAGAAAGTGGAATGGCTTGTCAAAGGTATGCCTGGTGATACGCTGACGCTTACCGTAAAGAGTGAAAAGGCCGGCACTGTTGAAAAGACACTGGTTCTCTGATCAGAGAAGCAAAGATAAATACGTTTGTATATATACCGGATGATACAGAAGCAATTCTGTTCCTCATCCGGTATGATTTTGAAGAAATGACGAATTCTTCTGCTTCAGACTTTGAAGAAATGACATCATAAAGAGTTATATATACTTTGTTATTGCCAAACAGAAGAAAAAATCAGAAAATCTGCATATGGAAAAAATCAGAAAACCAGAGATTGAAGAAGAGATGCACCCGGCCAGGATTGCCTTGGAAATGAAGAAGGACAGAAGCGACAATTGTGAATTCAGGGAAGAAAAAGCGGAAAGACTTGATTCCCATTCTTTCTTTGAATGTACGTTTACCAATGTCACGATGAATGACAGAGGAGACAGAAGTGAGTTTGCAGATACGACTTTTGATCATTGTGATTTCTCAAATGCGGATTTTCATGAAAGTGCATTGCGGAGAGTAGTATTCAAAGGCTGCAGATTGACAGGCGCTGTATTTGAAAATTGTTCTTTTCAGGATGTGACATTTGAAAATTGCCAGATTGCTTATGGAAACTTTTCTGCTTCGACTTTGAAGAAGACATTGTTTGATGACTGCGCTATGAATGAAAGCGGCTTTATACAGGTTAAGCAGAATACTTTGCTGTTTGATCATTGTGATCTTTCTGCCAGTGAATGGCTGGAAACTTCCATGCGTAATATCGATTTATCCACAAGTGAGATTGAAGGAATTTCAGTTACGCCTTCTTCTTTGCGCGGAGTTTATGTCAATGCTTCCCAGGCAGTAGAATTGTCTGCTCTGCTTGGCATTCACGTAAAATAATTCGTTATTTTCTGTGTTTTTTCAGTTTTCACAAATCTTTCACAATTCACACATAAATCGAACACACGCTTCCGGTATATTAAATGTGTCTTAAGAAAGACAAAGAAAATAATTTCTTTCCCTCCCAGCAGTAAAAAACAGGAAATGAGACTTGTGCCAGCAGGTCTTTTTTCTTTTTGCGCGGAAAGCATTAACACTTGCGGATATTTGTATAGGTGTTTTATAAAGCAGAGCCGATACAATAATTGTGTTTGTTAAAGGAGTGATTGAAATATGCTGCAGGCATGTCTGATTTATATAGGTCTTTCTCTGGATAGTTTTATTGTCATGATGCAGAAGGGCGCCCAGCTGAGAAACCTCAGTGGTAAAAAAATGGCAGGGTATTCTCTGTTGTATGCCGTGATTTCGGTAATGATGCTGACATTCGGCTACGGTCTGAGCAATGCTTTCCTGGGGTTTGTACCGGATGGAAGATTGGAAATTGCCATTGCGTGTCTTGTCATTCTTTCGGTCGGCATCTGGCTGATGACCAAGTCTTTCAAGAAGAGCACATTTGAAGAAAAGCTGGACCGTGACTTTACTTATCACCAGCTGGTCAGACTGGCTTTGTATACAAGCGTTGATAATCTTTTTGTCGGTGCCGGCTTCTCTTTATTGAATATCAATTATCCGGCTACTGTCGGTCTTGCCTTCGCGGTTTCCTTTGCGGCAGTTTTCCTGGCTTTGAAAATCGGGTATAATCGTGGCGCAAGCTATCAGCGTACCTGCGGTATTATCGGCGGAGCTTTGATGATTTTCTTCTCTTTGTATCTGCTTGGTATCATGGTTCTGCAGTTTGTGATCTGACGGAGTAAGAGAGATGGAATATCGTAGAGGGATCATGAAAGTCTCTTTGGCAGAAAATCTGCGGGAATTGATGGTAAAGCATCTTTTTGAAAAAATTACCATCAAGCAGATCTGTGATGAGACAGGCGTTATCCGGGCAACATTTTATAACTATTTTGATGATAAGTATGATTGTCTGAACTGGATCGTATATCATGATTTTGTTGAAAATAACACAGAATTGCTGGAAGAAGGTTCTTTTGATACCTTGTTTCATAATGTTCTGAAGACAATTGATGAAAACAGGAACTTCTACCGGGCTGCTTACAACAATGTTACCGGCCAGAACAGCTTTGAAGATATGGTCAGAAGCCAGCTGAAGGATATGGTGCTGACTTACTTCAATCATCATCGCAAAGAAGCGTTCCTGCATAAGTATGACAACGAGATCATTTCCCGTTATTATGCCGAAGGCATCGCCTTCATTCTGAAAACCTTTGTGTTTGAAAAAGAAGGCCGTACGATTGATGAAACAATCGATATGGCAAAGGAACTTCTTTCCCATTCCTTCTTTGATTACGTTAACGATACTGACAAGCAATGAGCTTGTCTTTTTGTTAGTTTTGTTTGTTGTTGAAATCAATAAAAGGCAGAACGATAATAGGTAAGTATATGAAAGAGACAAGTATGAAACTTGATTTTACCGAATTCCTGTTTGCGATGTCTTATGCCCTGGATGCCGTTGAAATTGAATTCCTCGGCCAGAGTACAGGACATGGGGAAGATGTTGCCTGGCTGACATACCAGATGGCAGCAGTGACCGGTGCGTCTGTTACCAGGAAGAGAGAAGCAGCCTTTGCAGGTCTGCTTCATGATAACGGCATGGCGCCTTTCTTCCGCATGTGCAAGCAGAAGGCCATGGACAGCAACGTGAATCCTTCTTCCCTTTCCATGGCAGAAGAAATGGAAGAAAATGCCGGCGGTCATTGCATCAGCGGGGAAGAAAACATGCACCTGCTCCCTTTTGAAACAGACATGACCAATGTCATCCTCTACCACCATGAAAATGCGGACGGCACTGGTCCTTTCCACAAAAAAGGCAAGGAAATTCCATTATTGTCTCAAATCATTCACTTAGCGGATTGTCTTGATATCCGCTTTGATATCCGTTCCCTGGATCAGGCAGGCCTGGCAGTCATGAGGTCTTATGTTCATGCCAACAAGCATACTTTGTTTACGCCGGAAGTTGTTAATCTCTTTGATCGTGCCGTTTCCTATGAAGTGCTGTCTGAAGCAGCTTCCAATGGGATTGAAGAATGCCTGCGGAAAGAACTCCATGGCGACGTGCGGGACTATTCAGAACGAGAGATCCGTAATATCGCTGCCTTCTTTGAACGCATCATCGATTACAAGTCTTCCTTTACCATGGTTCATTCTGCCGGTGTCGCTGACAAGGCAGAAAAGATGGCTCGTTATTATCAATGGGATGACGATAAAGTATTACGTTTCTATTTTGCCGGTGCTTTCCATGATATCGGCAAGATGCTGGTAACCAATGATATTCTTGAAAAACCGGATCGTCTGACGGCAGAAGAATACGGGAAGATGCAGAACCATGCGGCAGCTACCTATGAATTGCTTTCGAGAATTCCGGGTCTTGAAGATATTTCCAACTGGTCAGGCAGACACCATGAAAAACTCGATGGAACCGGGTATACTCTTGGTCTTAAAGAAAAAGATCTGAGCAAAGAAGATAAAATCATGGCTTGTTGTGATATCTACCAGGCTTTGACAGAACAAAGACCATATAAGGAAGGTCTTCCTCACCGCAAGGCAATTGCGATTATGAAATCCATGGCAGCTGACCATAAAATCGACGGTGATATTGTCAATGATATGGACGCGGTCTTTTCTACAAAGGAAGAAGAAACTGCCGAAACAAATACTGCCGGCGGAAAGAAATGGAAATGCCCGTTATGCGGCTATATCTATGAAGGTGAAGAACCGCCCGCCAAGTGCCCTTTGTGTGGAGCTCCGGGCTATCGGTTTGAACCAGTCAATTAGGGACGGTGCCTCAGGTACCGTTTTTTCTGTGTTAACATTAATACATCATGAAACGCGCTTTACTGATTGCTGAAAAACCGAGTCTGATGAGAGATATTCAGACTGTCTATCTTGCCCACCGCAGTGAGATTCCCTATACCATTGATTTCATGGCACAGAGGGGTCATCTGCTGACTTTGATGCTGCCAGATGAACTGGATGAAAAGATGAAGGTTCACTCCTGGGACAATCTGCCTTTCTTTCCGGAAGAACACGGCGGCTGGAAATACAAGATCATTGAAGAAAAGAAAACCGGTCGCTATCAGACCGCTGCCGAAAGATTCACTGCCATTGAAAAACAGCTGAAGACCGGTTCCTATGACTTTGTTATCCATGCCGGCGACCCGGATCAGGAAGGGGAATTGTTAGTCAATATCGTCTTGCGCTACTTAGGCAATACATTGCCGGTTGCCCGTTTCTGGACCAATGACTTAACGGAAGGCCATATATTGCATGCTTTGCAGAAGTTAAGAAACGACAACACGGATGCTTTGCTGACGAATCTGATGGCAGCTGCCTATGTCCGCCAGCACTCCGATTATTTATTCGGCATGAATATTTCCCGCGGTGCTTCCCAGCAGATGCACGGCCGGGCTGCCTGCGGAAGAGTCAAAACCTTTATTCAGGCATGTGTTGTAGAGAGGGAAGATGCCATTGCCAGCTTTACGTCTTCTTCTGTCTACGGCGTCAAGGTCAATTACGCAGAAGGCTTTTCCGGTGCTTTGTTCAAGGCAGGTACAGACAAAGAAACGGATAAAGAAGATGATGAAAATACGGCAGGTCTCATCTGGTTTGATACGAAGAAAGAAGCAGAAGATCTGATCCAGACATTATCCATGCATGCAAAGGTTGTTTCCTATGAAAAGAAAGAGACAAAGACCTATGCACCGAAATTGTTCAAGCTTTCTTCTGCCCAGATGGTCGCTGGCAAGCGAGGCTTCAATCCTGATCAGACGCTCGATATCATTCAGAATCTGTATGATAAATACAAGGTCATGTCTTATCCGCGTACATCATGTGAATTCATGGGCAGTGATGAAGATTTTGCGGGTATTCTCCATACCCTCTATCATGTGAAAGAACTGGCCCCTTTTATCCGTACTATTACAAAGGAAGATATTGAAAGAGTCCTCTCTTCCAGGAAATGGGTCAACGATAAGGAACTGGAAACCAAAGGTCATTCTGCATTGCGGCCGACAACTATCGTTCCTGATTTCTCCAAAATGACCAACGGAGAAAAAGAGATCTATCTGATGATCGCAAGACGCTTTGTCGCAATGTTCCTGAAGCCGTGGGTCCAGGATACTATGAATCTGGTGACAGACATCGACGGCTGTACTTTCCGCTCCTCTGGCAAAGTAACGGTAGATAAAGGCTATCTGGATATTTTCAATCAGAAGCCGGAAGATTCCTTTGTGCCGGCAAAGAAGGCAGGAGACGAGCTTGCTGTAAAAGACTATGAAGTGAGTGAAAAAGCGGCCAGATGTCCGTCTCACTTCACCCAGGCGGATCTGATTGCGATTTGTGAAAACCCGGCTAAGTATCTGGATGACCAGTCTTTGAAGAAACTGGGCAAAAGATTGATTGTCGGTACCGAAGCGACCAGAGCCGGTATTATCCGCCAGCTCATTGATAAAGACCAGTATCTGGAAGAATTCAAAGTCGGCAGGAAAGAATATGTACGTGCTACGCCAACCGGTACTGCTATTATCCGCAACCTGCAGGGACTCATGATTACCAAGCCTGATTTAACAGGTACATGGGAAGTAGGTCTTGAAGCAGTCAGAGAAGGAAAAAGGCCGGCGGCGGATCTTGAAGAGCAGATCCGGAAGGATATGGTAGCTATGCTGGAAGAAATTCATGGCAAGTCCATGGGCAATATCCGGAATCTCGGCACTTATCTCAAAGCTCCGTGTCCTTTCTGCGGCAGGCCCGTAGTCTCAAATGAATGGGGCTGGCTTTGTTCAGGTCATAAGAACAATGATCCTTCTTCCTGTCAATTCGGCCTGAGAAAAATCTTCTCGGGCTGCCAATTGAAGGAAAAGGATATTGAAGATCTCTGCCGCAAGGGCAAGACATCCGTTAAGACATTTGTTTCCAGAAAGACCGGTCAGAAATTCAGAGCTTACATTGAAGTCAAAGAAGACAAGACCCTTGGTTTTGCCTTCCCATCCAATGAAACGAAGATGAAATGTCCCAAGTGCGGTGAGCCTCTGATCAAAGGAAAAAACGGCTATCATTGCAGGAATTACCATAACGGCTGTGACTTTGCGGTATGGAATCAGATTGCCGGCAGAAAAATTGCGGACAAGGATCTGAAGGTCTTGTTGACAGACGGTCTTACCGACTGGATCAAAGATTTCAAAAAGAAGGATGGGTCAAAGTTCTCTGCCAAATTGAAACTGCAGGATGGCAAGGTTGTATTCTCCTTTGAACATACGCCGGAAGAAATTGCCCAGAAAGAAGAAAAGAAAAAGAAAAGGGCAGCTGAGAAGGCAGAGAAAGAACGGCAGAAACAAGAACAGGAAAAAGCAGAAGAAACAGAAAACACAGATGATCAGAAAACTTCAGGAGAAACATCATGAAGAAGACAGCGTATTACACAATTTATGAAGACCTGCGTACCCGGATTGAAGAAGGTAAATATACCAAAGGAGATAAACTGCCTTCCAAGCGTACGACTGCTTCTTTGTATCATGTTTCCCTGGTCACGGTAGAACACGCATTAGAACTGCTGCTGGAAGAAGGCTATATTGTTTCGCGTGAAAGATCAGGCTATGAAGTCATCTATGAACCGGATTCCTTCTTCTCTGTCGGCAATGAAGAAAACATGCACCAGAGTCATAGTGTAGAGAAAGATGAGGAAAGTTTTCCATACAGCGTGCTGGCAAGAGCTATGCGCAAGGTACTGAGTGAGTATGATGAAGAACTTCTGAATCGTCGTGAAAATACCGGCTGCTATGAATTACGGGAAGCCATTGCCAGGTACCTGGGCCGCAGCAGAGACTTATTTGTGTCACCGGACCAGATTGTGATTGGTGCTGGTGCAGAATACCTCTACACTCTCATTCCTGTACTTTTGGGAAGAAAGAAAATCTACGGCCTGGAAGATCCCGGCTATGCCAAGATCGGCCTGATTTACCGGTCCATGGGCATTCATGTGGATCCTTTGAAGATGGGAGAAAACGGCATTGAAAGTACAGAACTGGAAAGAACAGATGCGAGAATTCTTCATGTGACGCCTTTCCATTCCTATCCGACCGGGGTTACTGCGGATAAGGAAAAGCGGAAAGAATACATTCAGTGGGCAGATGAGAAAAAAGCCATAATTGTCGAAGATGACTTTGAAAGTGAATTTGCGCCGGATATCCGTCAGGAACACACATTATTTTCCATGGAACCGGATCATACGGTTCTCTATCTGAATACCTTTACCAGGACTATAGCTTCTGCCATCCGTATCGGCTATATGGTATTGCCAGAATCTCTGACAGACAGGTATATGAGATATCTTTCTTATCGGGCCTGTACCGTTTCTACTTTTGATCAGTTAACAGTTGCAGAATTATTAAACAGCGGGGCTTTTGAAAGACATCTTCATAAAGTCAGAAATCTCAGGAAAAATCATCAGTGACAAAAAGAAAAATACCTGGCTGATGCCGGGCATTATCAGGCTTGATAGGAAGTGAGATCGTGAATCCAGGTGCCTTTTCTGACTAAGGCAAAACCGATAAAGGATTTGAGAATTTCCAATGACTGGACAATGAAATACATTGGCACTGCCGGAATGGAAGTAAAGCGGGATAAGACAAAAGCAGCAGGTACCAGAACAACCCAGGAGAAGCAGCAGTCAAACAGGAAAGTAATGAATGTCTTTCCGCCGGATCTTAGCGTGAAGTAGCAGCAGTTATTGAAAGCATTCATCGGCATTAAGAGTGATGATATCCACAGGAAGTCTTTGGCAAGGACCATGACATCCGGATCCGTGTTGTAGATGCGCGGGAAGAAAGGCGCTGTGCTAAACATGGCTGCTGCACTCAGGCAGGATAAGAAAACAGAGAACCAGATCAATTTATTGGCAAAAGCCCTGATTGTATCGAAATGCCCCGCTCCCAATTCCTGACCAAGCAGGATAGCAGTCGCATTGCCCATGGCAAGGAAGACAACATTGAAGACATTGGATAAAGTATTGGCGATGTTCAGTGCTGCAACGGTTGATAAGCCGCGTACGGAATAGCACTGCATCAGTACTGTCATGCCGGAAGACCATAAGGTTTCATTCAGTAATAAAGGTGTTCCTTTGATCGCAAACTGTTTCAGTAAGTCAGATGGGATGTGCAGGGATGCATAGCACTTTTCAATAAACGGGTATTCCTTTTTGTGACTATGGGTCCAGAGGATGACGATCCCCATTTCGACAAATCTTGAAATGACGGTGGCGATTGCAGCCCCTGCAGTACCTAATGCCGGGCATCCCAGCTTGCCGTAGATTAATAAATAATTTCCGATCAGATTGACAAAGACTGCCGCAATGCCTGCTTTCATCGGAACCATGGTTTCGCCTGATTCACGCAGGGTGAAGGAATAGACATATGCCATTGCCGAAGCTGGCAGGCCCCATAACATGACTTTGCAGTAAGTATCTGCATTCTCAAGTGTTACCGCAATGTTTCCCGCGCTGCCGCCTTCATGCAGGAATAAGGAAATGAGCCGGGTGGAAGAACATGCAAGCAGGATAATGCAGAGAGTGGTCAGGATGGTGCCGAGCAGAACTTTGGCTCTGAGTGTGTAGCGCATGCCTTCCATATCTTTCTTGCCCCAGAACTGGGCAGTGAAGATCCCGATTCCCGAATATCCGCCGAAGATGCAGAGGTCATAGACAAACAATAACTGATTGACAATGGAGACACCGGACATGGCGTCGGTACCGATCTGACCAACCATGATGTTGTCCAGCATGCCGACTAACATGGATATGCCGTTTTGAATCATAATCGGTACAGCACAGGACATGACTCTTGGATAGAAGCCTTCCGGGGCTTTTTTTCTTTTCATTAACATGCCTTTCATTATAGAAGAAGAAACTGCTGATTTGTGGAAAACATCAAAAAAGAACCAGATCGTCTTTGGTCTGATTCCTTGTGTGTATCATTATTGCTGCGTATCTGCGGAAGCACTGGCTTCAGGGGAAGCCGTTTCTTCAGTCTCTGCAGATTCCTGCGGTTCGGCAGTTTCTTCTGCTTTTTCCTGTCCCTTGATGGAGCGGCTGGCACCCGTCGCATCCAGGACGCTTTCCGGAGGTATATAGGTATTTTCATCCCAATCCTTCAGATAGAGACAATAGTATTCGTCATAAGTCAGACCAGAGTCTTTTACTTTTTCTGCTAAGTCTTTACCTACGTAGCGGAATTCACCCGGTCTTTTATCAACTCTTGTAATCTGTGACTTGGACAGCGGGTATCTTTCAATAAAGCCGTATTTTGTGCAATTGCTGTGGAGCCAGGCATAAACATCGGTTTTGGTAAAATCATCCACGTTTTCAAAAGTAGGAACGACCCTGACTGAAAGGCCTGTCTGGTGTTCAGAGTGACCTGGTCTTCTTTCGTATACATCTGCGTCTTCTTCATCCATCCGGCTGCTCAGAGTCTGATAAAAAGCAGCCTGATCATCATAGGATACATAGGTTCTGGAAGCGAAGAAAGGAGTGCCGTTCTGTACTGCCGCTGCTGCCATTTCGGTATAAGCCCGGGCAGCTTCACTTTCCATCTTCATGTCTGGTACTGCATATTGCTGGTCAATATCAGAAAGGTCAGCCGGGGCATAAGTCTGAGGCAGGGTGTATTTCTCATTGACAAGCATGTCCGTATCAAAGTTGGTAATATCTTCCTGTATTTTATAGTCAGTCAGATAATCTCCGTCCAGAGTGAAAGAGCCGAGGTTGTTTTTGCCGTGGTTGGTTTTGCAGTCATCGATGTAGCGGGATTCATCCCATTGATAGTCATAGATCAGCAGCGGGGTAAGTTCATAGAAATCAAGATTGGCATAAAGATTTTCCAGCTGGTCGGCTTCATAGCCGATTTCTTCCAGGCGGCTGTAGAGCAGGAAGTCCGCATCGGTTAATCCTCTGTCCGGGGAAACAACATTGTAGAGGAACATGTATTCCTTATTCAGGGAACCGTCATTGATGGACTGCACCAGATAATCGGAATAATATCCTTTTTCAAGAATTGTTGCCGTTAATCCCTGGGCTTTGATATTTTCTATCGTAGAGCTGGTATAGCCGAGTTTTTTCAATCTGGAAGAGGAGATCAGATCCGGCACCTGGATGATGACAAAAAGAAGAGATGCGATGATGAAAGGAATGATCAGAAGTGATTTGCGGATGTGTCTCTTCGGTCCTTTCTTCTTCTGTACAGGTGGTTTTTTTGTTGTTTTCTTGTGTGTTTGTTTTGTCATAGGATTTTTGCGATATCAAACATATTCCATGGGTCCGTTTGCGGCGGATTATGACGTATGGTGATGGTTTCTTTTGTAGTAGGATGGGTGAAGGTCAGCTGATATGCATACAGGGCAATCTGTCCTTTGCCGGGCTTGGGGTTGTAGCGCATATCATGGACTAACGGCAGGTGACGGGAAGAAAACTGGACCCGGATCTGATGGGACCGGCCGGTTTCCAGAGTGATGTGGACAAGGGTTCTTCCTTCTTTTGTATCGATGACATCGTAGTGAAGGACAGATTTTTTTCCCTGTTTTGCGTCAGTGGTACGGACCATGTTGGTTTTATGGTCCTTGATCAGATAGTCTGTCAGGGTTCCATTGTTTTGTTTCGGGATGCCCTCGACAACAGCCAGGTATTCCTTTTTTATAGAATGGGTTCTGACCTGGTCAGAAAGACGGGAAGCTGCTTTGCTTGTTTTTGCAAAGACCATGACGCCGCCGACTGGTCTGTCCAGTCTATGTACCAGACCGCAGTAGACATTGCCCGGCTTGTTGTATTTTTCCTTCAGATAGGCTTTGCATAATGAAAGAAGATCCTCATCCTGAGAATCATCTTCATTGACGGGCATGTTGGCAGGTTTTTCCACAACCAGAACATGGTTGTCTTCATAGAGAACATGAATCATTTTCTTTCCCATCTTCCATAAATGCCGCAAGGTAAGAGAAGGTCTCTTTTCTGCAGCGGGATTGCAATTTCACCAGTCGTGACTTTCCCATCCGGGTGGTCCGGCAGGATCATGGTCTTCATCAGATCATCGAGAACGATGGAAGAAAAGCCGGTCGTATAGGAATTGATCAGAAAGAACAAGGCATGATCATCGAGAATTTCCAATGCTGCATGGATCAGGTCAGTGATTTCCTTTTCAAACTTCCACATTTCCCCGTTAGGGCCTCTGCCGTAGCTCGGCGGATCCATCAGGATGCCGTGATATGTGTGTCCTCTTCTTTTTTCGCGTTCTACAAACTTCATGCAGTCATCGACGATGAAGCGGATTTTGTTATTTTCAAGATGAGACAGGTCCCGGTTTTCCTTTGCCCACTGGACCATGCCTTTGGAGGCATCGACGTGGACAACTTCCGCAGCTCCTGCTGCCGAACAGGCCATGGTGGCACCGCCTGTATAGGCAAATAAGTTCAGGATTCTGATGTTTTCATTTTTATGAGCAGAGATCAGATCCATCATCCAGTCCCAGTTGACTGCCTGTTCCGGAAAAATACCGGTGTGCTTGAAACCGGTCGGAGAGACCTTGAAAGTCAGGTTCTTATAGTCAATGGTCCATTCCTGGGGCAGCTGGGTTCTGTATTCCCATTGGCCGCCGCCTTTATTGGACCGGTGATATACCGCATCCGGGTTTTTCCATTGTGAATCATATTTTACCGGCCAGATTGCCTGGGGATCAGGTCTGCGCAGAACAATGTTCTTCCATTTCTCCAGTTTTTCGCCGTTGCCTGCATCCAGACAGGCATAGTCTTTCCATTGGTCAGCTGTTAATAACATAATTTGTACCTCAGCGCAATTATATCATGTTTGGCCGGCTTTTTTCTCAGGTGAAGGGGGTGTAATGCTATAATACTGTGCGTGGAGTTTTGGAAAATATGATCGATACCAGTTTATTGAATGACAACCAGAAAGAAGCAGTTCTTTCTGATGATAAATATCTGCGGATTATTGCCGGAGCGGGATCAGGAAAGACCCGCGTTTTAACGATGCGGATTGCCCATCTTGTCGAAGATGAAGATGTGCGTCCGTATAAGATTCTGGCCATTACCTTTACCAACAAGGCAGCCAATGAAATGAAACAGAGAATTGCAAAGATGCTGGATGATGACAGCCATGGAACGCCATGGATTTCCACCATCCATTCTTTGTGCGTGCGCATTCTGCGTGAGGATATTTCCTTCATGGGTTTCCCGCGGAATTTTACGATCATGGACGCAGATGATCAGAAGTCTCTGGTCAGGCAGGCTTTGAAGAAGCTGGATGAAAGGAATCTGGGTCTGACGCCTTCTTATGTGATTGACTACATTTCCAGGACCAAGGCAGAGGATGTCAGTCCGGAAGATGCTTTGAAAAGAGCCGGAAATTTTCCGGAAGATCAGCTGAAGGCAAAAGTCTACGGGTATTATCTGCAGCAGCAGAAAGCCATGTTTGCTTTGGATTTTGATGATCTGATCTTGTGGACAGTGAGGATGTTTTCCCGTTTTCCGGAAGTATTGAAAAAGTGGCAGAATCATTTTGAATGTGTCCTGGTGGATGAGTTTCAGGATATTGATAATCTGCAGTACAAGCTGATCCGGTATCTGACCGGGCAGAATTCCTGTCTTTATGTGGTCGGGGATCCGGACCAGACGATCTATACGTGGCGTGGTGCCAACGTGGATATCATCATGCATTTTGAAAAGGATTATCCCGGCACCAGGTCCATAATCCTGAACAGGAACTATCGTTCTACTTTGCCGATTCTGGAAGCTGCCAACAGTGTTATTGTGAATAATAAAAACAGAATGAAGAAAGACCTGGTCACAGATAAGAAGAGCGATGACAAGGTTGTTCATTATTCTGCAACTTCCGATGAATACGAAGCTGCCTGGGTTGCCGGCAGGATTGCCGAGCTTCATAAAAAAGGCAAGCCTTATAAAGATATGGCTATTCTCTATCGTTCCAACTACCTGTCCCGTTCTTTGGAAAAAGGCCTGATTGATCAAAGAATTCCTTATGTCATCTATGGCGGTGTAAGGTTCTATTCCCGTCAGGAAATCAAGGATCTGATGTGTTATCTGAGAATGATTACAGCCGGGGATGATTTGGCTTTCGAAAGAGTGATCAACCAGCCGAAACGAGGCATTGGTCCAAAGACCATCAATACCCTGGCAGAATATGCACAGGATGATGATACGACCATGTATGAAGCGCTCAAGGCGCATCTGGATTCTTTCTCCGGCAAGACAAAGACCAATCTGACTTTGTTTATTTCCATGGTAGAAAAGTGGAGAGTACATCTGCAGAAGTTTGCTATTTCGGATCTTTTCAATGAAATTCTGGAAGATTCAGGGTACCGGACAATGTTAGCGGCAGACAAAGAAAAAGGGGAAGAACGTATGGAAAACGTGAAGACCCTGTTAGCCGATATCAATTCCTACTATGAAACGAATGAAGATGCGACTTTGGATCTGTATCTGCAGGAGGCAGCTTTGTATTCGGATTCGGAATCTGAGGCACCGGCAGAAAGAGACTATGTCACTTTGATGACAGTCCATGCGGCAAAGGGTCTGGAATTCGATACGGTCTTTGTGACGGATCTCAGTGACGGCATCTTTCCGAATGAAAGAGCTATGAGTGAAGGAAACAGAGGGGTGGAAGAAGAAAGAAGACTTGCTTATGTTGCTTTTACAAGAGCACAGAATCATCTTTTCTTAACGGATGCCGGCGGTTTCTCTTTCATTCTGCAGAAGCTGAAGACCCCGTCCCGTTTCATTCGTGAAATTGATCCGCAATGGCTGGAAGAAGTCAATCAGCAGGAGAGAAGAATGAGTGCTGCTGAAGCATTGGGCAGATTTTCATCTTCTTCGTTCTCCGGTTTTCATAACGATGAAGAAGACAAGCCGCATTTTGTACAAAGACCGGCGGTTTCTCTGACAAATGCACAAGCTAAAAGCGGCAGCGGTCTGAAGAAGGGCGACAAGGTCAGCCATGTCAAGTTCGGAGAAGGCATTGTCATCAAAGTCGGCGGCGGTATTGCTGAGATTGCATTCCCGTATCCTTACGGCATCAAGAAGATCGCGGCAGGCCATCCTTCTTTGAAAAAGGTGAAGTAATATGGAAGACACAAAAGAAAACAAACTGGAACGCATGCGCTCCCTTGTCGATCAGTTAAACAAGGCAGCAGATGCTTACTATAACGGCCGCGGTGAAGTCATGACGGACTATGAATGGGACGCCATGTTCGACGAGGTGAAGAAACTGGAAGCAGAAACCGGGACCATTTTATCTGATTCCCCGACCAACAATGTTTCTTCGGATGACGTAGCTGGTGAAAAGGAAGCCCATGAATTTGCGGCTCTTTCCTTAGCCAAGACAAAGAAAATAGAAGATCTGGTCAAATGGGCAGAAGGCAGAAAAATCTGGCTGTCATGGAAACTGGACGGCCTGACCCTTGTCGTTACCTATGATCAGGGAAAATTACATAAGATTGTCACCAGAGGCGATGGTCATATCGGCACCAATATCACCCATCTTGCGGATGCTTTGAACGGCATTCCGAAGACGATTAAAGAAAAAGGACATCTTGTCATCAGAGGGGAAGCAGTCATTTCTTATGAAGATTTCAATACATTTGTGCTGGAGTCTGGTGAAGATTATGCCAACCCGAGAAATCTGGCTTCCGGTTCTTTGACATTGAAGGATGCAGAAGAAGTCAGAAAGAGAAAGATTACCTGGGTGCCTTTTACGCTTGTGTATTGTGATCATGAAATAGTCTCCTGGGGCGAAAGAATGGATTATCTGGAAAGCCTCGGCTTTAAGACAGTGGATCATGAGCTGATTGAACATCCTGATCTTGCCAATATTCAGGCAAAGGTAGATGCCTGGACACAGAAGGTTACCAACGGGAAGATCATTTATCCGGTTGATGGACTGGTTATTGATTATGATGATACAGTTTACGCCCAGGGCGGTTCGGTTACCGGCCATCATGCGACCAGAGCAGGCTATGCCTTCAAGTGGGCAGATGAGTCTGCGGAAACGACTCTCGATCATGTGGAGTGGTCATGTGCTGCAAGTACCATTACCCCGGTTGCCGTATTTGAGCCGGTGGCGCTTGAAGGTACGACGGTAAAGAGAGCTTCTTTGTGCAATATTTCCGAGTGTGAAAGACTCGGCATTGGTGCCAGGGGAACCATTCTTGATGTGATCAAGGCAAACAAGATCATCCCTAAGGTCATCAAAGTAAAGGAAACAAAAGGGCATCTTGAAATTCCGACTTTGTGTCCGGTGTGCGAGGCGCCGACAGAAATTGTGACTTCTGCTTCTTCCGGAACAAAGACATTGAAGTGTACCAATGAAAACTGCGCTGCCAAGAAATTGAGAAAGTTTGCGCGTTTTGTCTCCAAGGCAGGCATGGATATCGACGGTATTTCTGAACAGACTCTGGCCAGATTTATCAATGAAGGCTGGATTGTGAGAAACGGAGATCTTTTCCGCCTGAAGAATCATCTGGAAGAAATTGCCCAATTAGACGGGTTTGGCGAAAAGAGTGCTTCCAACCTGAATGCTTCTCTTGATAAGAGTAAGAGCGTCAGTGACAGGAAGCTGATCTTTGCCTTGTCTATTCCGTTAGTCGGACCGGATGTAGCCAGGCGTTTATTAGGCGCCCATCCTTTTGAAGAATTGGTGCAGATTGCAGAGACCAGTGAAGATGAAGAAGTTTTTGCGTCCATTGACGGCATCGGTCCGGAAAAGAGTGCAGCTTTTGTGCGCTGGTTCCATAATGAAGAGAATGTGTCTGATCTCAATGATCTGCTTTCCTTTATTACCGTTGAAGCAAGTGAAACGGCCCCAAGCGGCAATAAGTGTCAGGATCTCACATTCGTTGTAACTGGCGACGTGCATCATTATAAGAATAGAAATGAATTGAAGGCTTATATTGAATCCCAGGGCGGCAAGGTCACGGGTTCTGTGTCAAAGAGCACGTCCTATCTGATCAATAATGATGTGAATTCGACTTCCAGCAAGAACACGAAAGCAAAGAGTCTGAATATTCCGATTATTTCGGAAGATGAATTTATTGAAAAGTTTGGTGCGTAAGCGGGATAAGTTGCGTAATCGGTACAAAAACAGTAAAATTGTACATTGGAAAATGAGGTCTTGTTTATGGAAGAAAAGAAAGACAGAGAGTATTTCAGAAAACTCGCGCATCAGCTGATGTTTGATCTTTCCGATGAAGAAGCAGATTCCCTGGTTAAGGAATTCGGTACTCTGGAAGGTCAGATGTCCTTGATGGATGCAGTAAATACAGACGGGGTAGAGGAAATGATTTATCCGTTTGAAGATGAAACAAGTTTCCTGCGTGAAGATGTTGTTTCCAACGTCATTACTCAGGAAGAAGCATTAAGCAACGTAACAAAGAAGATTGAAGGGCATTTTGTATTGCCTAAGGTGGTGAAGTAATGATCAGGGAAATGGCTGAAGACAGAACCAACGTTGAAAAGCGTGTTCATGAGGCATATGAAAAAGCACAGGCTCTGCAGGATAAGCTGAACGATGTCATTACTTTTGTGGATCCTGATGAGCAGCTGAAGAATCTGCCGGAAGAGGGTTTGTTCAGAGGGGTTCCGATTGCCCTCAAGGACAATGTCAATACAAAGGGAATCCGTACAACTGCAGGTTCCCGGATCCTGAGTAATTATGTTCCGATCTACAACGCAGAAATTGTCGACAAGCTGAAGGCAGCTGGTGCGGTAGTTATTGCCAAGAGTTCCATGGATGAACTTGCCATGGGCGGTACCAACCTGACATGCTTTACAGGGGCTGCCCATAATCCCTGGGATACAAGAAGAATGACCGGCGGTTCCTCTGGCGGCTCAGCAGCATTAGTCGCTTCCGGCGTCGTTCCGATGGCCATTGGTTCTGATACCGGTGACTCTATCCGTAAGCCTGCTTCTCATTGCGGCCTGGTTGGTGTCAAGCCGACATATGGAAGAATTTCCCGTTACGGTATTATCCAGTATGCTTCGTCTCTGGATCACGTCGGCTACTTCACGCGTTCCATTGAAGATGCCTGCGTTACATTGAAGGTGTTGGCTGGAAGGGATGATCGTGATATGACTTCTTCCTATCGTCCGGTTGATGATTATTCCGCTTTGTTAAACAGCGACATGCATGGCAAAAAGATTGCTGTTATCAATAATGTCGTCAAGAATATTTCCAATGAAGAGACTGTGAAGATCTTCAATGATCTGATGGACAAGCTGAGAGAAAGAGGCGCCAAGGTTGATGTTTATGACTTTGACGAAGATCTGATGCGTGCCATTCTGCCGACTTACTTCATCATCGCAAACTGCGAAGCTACATCCAATGATTCCAATCTTGACGGTATCCGTTTCGGTGTTCGTGAGGATGGTGCAGATATGGCTGAAATCATGACCAATTCCCGTACAAAGGGATTTGGTCCTCTGATCAGAAGAAGATTTGTTATCGGTTCTTATGGCTTGTTTGAAGAAAACCAGGAAAGAATTTTCCGCAAGGCACAGAAGGTAAGACGTCTGATCGTCGAAGCTATGGACAAGTGCTTAGCTGAATATGATGCTTTGATTGCACCGGCTTCCGGCAACATCGCACCGTTAATTGATGCGGACAAGGACCAGGATCAGTTGTCTGATGAAAACCTGATCGCTGAAAACTATATGGCAATCGGCAATTTCTCCGGTTATCCTTCTATGACAGTCCCGATGGGATTTGAAGAAGGCTGCCCGATCGGCGTCAATATTACCTGCCGTGCATGGGATGAAGCAGGTATGTTCAATATCGGTAAGGCGATTGAAGAAATTACCGGTTATAAAGATCTTAAGTGTGAGGTGAAGTGATGGAGTACGATGTAACAATTGGCATTGAAATTCATTGCCAGCTCAAGACAACAACCAAGATGTTCTCTGGCGCTCCTACTTCCTTCGGGCGTAAGGCTAATACATGCGTGAATGAAATTGACCTGGGTCATCCGGGAACTTTGCCGGAAGTCAACAAGGAAGCAGTCCGCAAGGCAATCATGGCCTGCACCGCTTTGCATCTGGATATTGATCCACTGGTCAAGTTTGATCGTAAGAACTATTACTATTCTGATCTGCCGAAGGGCTTCCAGATTACCCAGCAGTTCCATCCGATCGGAAGAAACGGCTACGTTGAAATCGAAACCCCGGAAGGAAAGAAGAAGATCAGAATTGAGAGAATCCATATGGAAGAGGATACTGCCAAGCAGTTCCATCTGACCAGGTTCTCTTTACTGGACTACAACCGTGCCGGTACGCCATTGATCGAAATCGTATCCAAGCCGGATATGCACAATGGTGCGGAAGCTGAAGCTTACGTAGAAGCTCTGCGTCAGACGCTGTATTATATCGGTGTTTCTGACTGCAAGATGGAAGAAGGTTCCATGCGCTGCGATGTCAATGTTTCTATTGCACCAAAGGGATCCAAGGTCTTAGGTACCAAGAACGAAATCAAGAACCTGAACTCTATTTCCCATATCGGCAAGGCTGTCGATTATGAAGTAGAAAGACAGAAGAAGGTTCTCGAAGCTGGTGAAAAGGTTCTGCAGGAAACCAGACGCTTTGATGAAAAGACCGGCACAACTATCATGATGAGACGTAAGGAAGGCAATGTCGACTACAAGTTCTTCCCGGAACCGAACATCTTCCCGATCCGTCTGCCGGATGAGTGGATCAGGGACATCCAGGCGCATATGCCTGAGCTGCCTTCTGTCCGTAAGGAAAGATATCTGAGTCAGTATGGTCTCAGCGAACATGATGTTTCCATTCTGATCGCCAACAAGGAGATGGCTGATTTCTTTGAAGAAGTCATCAAATATACAAAGAATGCCAAGGCAGCATGCAACTGGCTGCTGTCTGATATCAGTGCATGGCTGAACGCCAATGAAAAGACTATTGATAGCTGCGGTCTGAAGCCGGAAAATGTTGCAAAACTGATTGCATTGATTGATGAGGGCAAGATTTCCAATGCCCAGGCAAAGAAGCTTGTCGATGATCTGATGGCTGGCAGGGATCCTGAACAGGCTGCAGAAGAAAAGGGACTGAAGCAGGTTTCCGATACCGGTGCAATTCTTGCGATGGTAAATGAAGTTCTGGATGCCAACCCGCAGGCAATTGAAGATTTCAAGAACGGCAAGAAGAGAGCCGTCGGCTTCCTGACAGGTCAGGTGATGAAGAAGTCCAGAGGGCAGGCAAACCCGGCTCTTGTGAACAAGACCATTCAGGAAGAGCTGAACAAGCGTATCTAAGTACTGGCAGTATTTTCCAAAAGATTGTAAAATACAGTCCGTAAGGAGTTTTTATGGCTAAAAATAAAAAACACAGATTTAAGAATTCAAAGGCAACCATTGCGGTTTTCTGGGTATGTCTGGTTCTGATTCTGCTGCCGTTTCTGATTCTGGGCTATATCCTGCTGTCATCCAGTCAGGATACCCATACGCCAGTTAAGGGCAATCGTTATCAGGGTGACCTTGATCCGGCTATTACCGAAGAAAAGATGAATGAAGTCAAAGAATCTGTAGGTAAGATTGAGGGCGTGCAGAGTGCAGATGTTGAGATGCAGACAGCTACATTGCGTGTCTACATGGACATGAATGATGACGCTGATGCAGGAACTCTGCAGGCAAAGACAGATGAAGCATACAATGCGGTTGCAGGAATTCTGGATCCGTCCGTATATTTCACCAAGACTGATGACAAGAAGATGTATGATCTTGAAATTCATGCTTATACAATTCCGGAAAGAACCGGTGCTGAAGGTGAGAATTTCGTCTATGTGATCAAGACAAAGACATCTTCTATGAGTGATCCGCAGACCCAGGTTGTTTCCGAACCGGTCAATGCTGATCTTGCCCAGTCTTTGCGTGATGATGTTGAAACGCGTAAGGCAGAAGAAGAAGCGCAGGCTCAGGCTACGCCTACACCGGACGGCGGTGAGATTACCGGCGGTGAGGATGTTCCGCAGGATACGCAGGGCGAAGCACAGGGTGCTGATAACCAGGATGCTGCGCAGTAAGCTGAAATAAGAAGAGAAAAAGGGGACGTTTCCCCTTTTTTCAATAGTGAGAAGATTTATGGAAAAGAATGAAACTTATACAGTAACAGCGGAAGGCTATACTGCTGAAGGAGCTGCAATTACAAGAATCAACGGAGTCGTGATCTTTGTTCCGGGTTTATTGATCGGGGAAGAAGCCGAGATCGGGATCACTGCCATGAAGAAAAACTACGGGTACGGCAGAGTCATCAAAGTCACAAAGCCTTCTGAACACAGAGTAACACCGAAGTGCTCAGTTGCGAGAACCTGCGGCGGCTGCACATTGCAGATGATGGATGATGAAGCACAGAAGTTCTTCAAGGAAGAAAAGCTCAGAGAATGTTTCCGGGCCAATGCCGGCATGGAGATTCAGAATCTGCCGATATTGAGAGTGGATCCGGTCTGGAACTATCGCAACAAGGTACAGATTCCGGTGCAGTTAGTCAAAGGTGAGGTCAGAATGGGTTTCTACAGAACCCATTCCAATGACATTGTTCCCTATGAAACCTGCATGGTGCAGACAGAACTTTCCAACCGGATGACGGATTTCTTCCGCAAGGAACTTGCAAAGCTGAGAATTACGGATCATTTCCGTCATGTTCTGATCAAGCATGCACATAGAAGCGGTGTAGTTATGGTTGTCATAATTGTCAGAGACTATCCGTTTGCCGGCAGCGAAAAGCTGACAAAGGATTTGTTAAAGGAATTTCCGGAAGTGAAGTCCTTCTCTGCCATCATCAACCGCAAGGAAAGCAATGTCATTCTCGATGGCAAAGAAGTATTGATTTATGGAAGGCCTTATATCGAAGAACAGCTGCTGGATGCGACTTTCCGGATTCATGCCAGGTCCTTCTATCAGATCAATCCGTACGCAACCGAAGTTCTTTACAGTACTGCGCTTGATTACGCACAGCTTGATAAGAATACAACGCTGGTGGATCTTTATTGCGGGACTGGTACCATGGGTATCTTAGGCGCAAAGAGAGCGAAGAAGGTATATGGTATTGAAATTGTTGCGGATGCGATTAAAGATGCAAAGATCAACGCGGAAGCAAATAATGTTCATAACATCCAGTTTGTGAATGCAGATGCCGGCAAGGGCGCTCAGATGATCATCCGTTCCAGGATCAAAGTTGATGCGATGATTGTCGATCCTCCCCGCAAGGGCTGTTCCAGAGATACATTGGAAGCCATAAACAAGATTTCTCCAAAACGTCTTGTGTATGTTTCCTGTGATCCGGCAACTTTGGCAAGAGATGTAAAGATATTAACCGATATGGGGTTCAAGGTTGAAAAGATCCAGCCGGTGGATATGTTCCCACAAACCGTTCACATCGAGACTAT
This sequence comes from uncultured Erysipelotrichaceae bacterium, assembly GCA_900315065.1. GTDB lineage: Bacteria > Bacillota_I > Bacilli_A > Erysipelotrichales > Erysipelotrichaceae > Bulleidia. The sequence goes on along the minus strand of OMXQ01000018.1, from coordinate 174 downwards.
AGTGTTGCTACAAAAGTTGAACTCGTAGAAATCCTTTATTTTAAGCACTTTTACGAGCATTTCACCTTCGGTGAAACCGACTGGTCGAAGCGCGGAAAACGCCTCGAAAAGTATGTCCGGGTGGCTATAGCAATAGAACTCGTCACTGTAGGCACAAAACTTGAGGACTTATAG